>NZ_BAAGZP010000018.1:0-432952 GCF_054778355.1 Saccharopolyspora tripterygii
GTCCCTTCTCAACTCCGCAGCGCCCCCGCCGACCAAGATCAGTTCAGGAACAGGCTCTAAGCCTGAGGCACGAGAAGTTCGAAGTGCTGACATCCGCTAAACAATTCACGCGTGTACGGTGCACCTGGTCGATGAGGCCACGGGCTCTGGTGAAGAACGTCAGCCGCGCAATGCCCCGAGCACGGCAACCGAGAAGCGGGGGCCGAGTTGCTTGGTCGTCTAGGTGTTCACCGCTGATGCGGGGGCTGGCACGTCAGGGCACCGGCACGAGTCCGGCGTAAGCAGCGCGGTGGCGGCTGGTGGGGCGTTCTACCAATCACCGATACTGAGCATCGAGCGTTAACTCGATCTTGTCCGCGGCCTCGAGCTGGGGCCAGCAGGCAGGGACAGGGTGGCGGCCTGCTGCGGTAGCACGACTTCAGTGGCTCTAGTGCCGAGAACGGTTTCCTCATACCATGCCGCACCTGTGCCCTGCCACGGCGATCTGAGCGGCGCCCGGCTCATGACCGAGATCGGAGACGACGCCGACACTCGCTCTACCGAGGCCGACGCCGGCGCACCACCCATGACCATCTCCTCCGGAGGTAGCGTAACCACCCCTGTTGCCAGGTGAAGAAGAACGACCGGCGCACCGATCGGCTTTCTCTGAGCCACGCTTGGCCGAATCTTTCCGGCCAGACCTATGCTCCGATCAACTTATTCGGCGGCATCGGCATCAGGATCACCGCCCGCATCCTGGCTCGAGATCAGCGCCGTCTCGCACTTCCCCAGCTCGGCACATCACGCCGCCCATACCGGCAACGCAGAGAAATCGTGGGGGCAGGCCGCCGACAAAAGTTGAAATCGCCGCGAGGATGAACCGAACCCGTACGTGCGTGCAGGAAGTTCCAACGCCGCCGGAAACTGAGCCTGGTTAGCAGTCGCGGTCACCCAACGGCTGCGTGTAAGGGGGAGGTGAGCACAGACCACCCGGCTGAGCATACGCATGGCCAACGGCTGCAGGTGAAGGGCAAGCGACGAGACATGCACTCAGCAGCCCGCGCTCTCGCGAGTCAGGCGCCTTCGAGCGCGGCGACTTCCCCAGCGGGAACCGGATAGCCGGTGAGCGAGTCCCCATAGAGGCGCCTGTAGTTGGTTGGCGCTCTGCATGAAAGGAATGCCGTACCGCTCGCTCTCTTTGGCTGCGTTCGGTATGCAGTCGGCGGCGATCCACGCGCCACCGAACTCGATACCTCTCGCGCGCCTTGGACGTCCTGGAGCAGGCGCTGCCCCCGTCCGGTCGTGTGCCGCGAGAAGGGCGACCGCGCAACTTCGGTCTGCCAGGTCGCGTTCCGCGGTGACTCCGGCATAACCTCCACCGACGACGACTACGTCGAACTTACTGACCTCAGCCATGCGCGAATCTCCTTTTCATAACCAACAGCGCGGAGCCTCAGTCGCATGTCACAGGAGCATCCTCGGCGCTTCGCGGGCCGACGTCTTTTGCACAAGGTAGACAAAGTTGGGACGAACCTAGTCAACTTCCGGCAAGTCCCCAGGCGCACACAGATGTTTGACTAGTCGGCAAAGCCCTTATGGGACATGCCACCTGCCGCTGAACCCTGAGACGATCGCTGAAATCGATCTCGTCGGATAGCCCTTGCAAGTAGCGCATGCGCTGAAGGTGCAACTCATTGAACAGGAAAGGAGATTACCGATGGCTGTCAAGGCAGCGCAGCTGTACCGTGAACGACGAATCGGGGAGAGGCAGACACCGATCACTCGACCAGCACTGGTGATCGTCGATCTGACGTACGGGTTTACCGAAGCCGACTCCGACTTGGGATGCGACGCAGACGAGGCAGTAGCTGATACTGCGAAGCTACTGAACGTGGCGCGGACACGCGATGTGCCACGAGTGTTCACCCGAATCGAGTACGACGAGAGCACCGCAGCCATCGCAGCGCCGTTTCTCGAGAAGATGCCCGCGCTGCGGGAGTGCGTTACCGGCACCCATTGGACGCAGATTGATCAACGTATCGCACCGGCCCCAGGGGAACCGGTCCTGAGCAAGCTGTTTGCCTCAGGTTTCTTTGGAACCAGCCTGGCACCGTTCCTTGCAGGTCACGCCTGCGACGGGGTAGTCGTCACCGGAGCGACCACTTCTGGATGCGTGCGCGCCACCGTGGTCGATGCGCTGCAGCATGGCTACCGCACAGTCGTGCCTCGCACTGCGGTAGCCGATCGGGCCACTGAACCCCATGAGGCGGCTTTGTTCGATATGGATGCCAAATATGGGCAAGTCACCTCTTTCGCAGAGGCCGAGACAATACTCCGCGGGGAGGACTGAAAAGGTCGATTCGCGACGCGGGCAAGAAAGCCCCCATTTCTAGCGCGAAACATTACAGCGAAACCCAATCTCTATCGACACCCAAAACTCACACTAATCCGCCCCGGCGAAAAGGAACCTTAAGATGCTAATCACCCGACGCGGCGACGACCTGGTCCTGGTGGACCAGAACGAACACGGCAGGCTCGCCGGCGAGTTCACCACCCGCTGGGGAAACTCCAGCTTCGACGCACCAACCCGGCGCGAGAACGTCCAGCTTGGCACCGCACGCCACGATGACGGCTGGCGTGAAGCCGACGCCGAGCCTCTGTTCAACACTGAGGAACAGCGCCCGCTGCACTTCCTGGAAGTCGCTATGGAAGAGCACATGCCGCTGTACCAACGAGGCGTGGACCGGGTCTACGCCGAGGACGCCTACGCCGGCTTGCTCGTCAGCATGCACTGGACCGGGCTGTACCGAAACCGGTGGGGCATGCAGGAAGGCGGCGTGGGCATCAAGCCGGCAGCCACCCCGCTGGACAAGATCCGTGAGCAGCACGTTGCCGACGAAGAACAGCGCTGGGCAGAGACGAAGAAGTCTCTGATCAAAAACACCATTCGCAGCGACTTCGAAGCTAACCTGTGGTACCACTACGACCTGCTGCAGATTTGGGACCTATTCTCCCTTTACACGGCGCTGGGCGACATCACACCGGACAGCTCGCCCGCAGTTCCACTGGCATCGCAGTTGAGCAGCATCGACCAACAACCCGGACCGCGCACAATTCAACTCGCCCCTACCGCCGTCGGTGGCCGCAGAGTCGACCTCACCATCAACCCGATCAAGCCTGGAGTCGTCACCGTCGACCCGTTCCCTTTCGACGGTGACGTGGTGGCAACCCTTTCCGCCCAACGCATTCCTGACCGGACCTACCGCGACCAGACAGATCTGAACACCGCACTCACAGCAGCAGAGCCAACCACGTTGGAATGCCGCTTCACGAAACCATAACCAACAGGCGCGGTGACATCGCGGCGGTGGTGTCGAGCCAGCGTCACGAAGACTCCCATTCACGCCACGCTCCTGACGAGGACAGAGCAGGGCCGGGTGTAAGTTTCACAGAGTTAGCAGGCAACCGCCCGTGGCTAGCGCCAGCACGCCGTCGCAGCATGGGGAGCCCGACGTCGCCCGAAGCCGTCCGCGGACCGCTGCAGGCGGATTCGCGGACGACTTCGGTCTCACCGTCCACGGTCTAGCGAGCGCTCTGCCGCACCCGTGCGTGACGGTTGCGATCGCTGGGGCCGCAGCGATCTCTCCGACCCCTTCGCCATCTCGCCAGCACAACACATCTCCAGAGCGTCTCGAGCACCAGGGGCACGCTCTGGTCGGCGATCCACAACCGGTGATCACCCGTGAGAACGCGGCCCAGATCGGAGCTAGGTCCGCGTCTCAGACTTCAGGCGGTGCTGCCGGTGACGCGGAATGCGCACACAGCGCGACGCGCTCCAGAGAATCAGCACCCCTACTCAAGGAGATCACATGAGTACGGAAATCAGCTGGGGTTCTAGCGATGAGGAGCTAGACGGCCTAGCGCAAGCACGATGCCTTCCGCGCAGGGCGTACGTCGACCAGTCAGTGGCAGAAGCCGAGCAGGCGACCGTGTTTAAGCGTCATTGGGTGGCCGTCGGAGTTGCGGGCCAGATTCCAGATACAGGCTCGTACTTCACGACCGAGGTTGCCGGACAACCTTTGCTGGTCGTCCGAAGTGGAAATGGCGACGTCGCGGCCTTCTACAACACCTGTATGCACCGCGGAACTCTTCTGTGCACAGGCGCAGGCCGCGTCGACGAGTTCGTCTGCCCGAATCACGGATGGCGCTACGGGGTGGATGGTCAACTTGACTACGCACCGTGGTTCGAGCGGGTGCAAGGGTTCGATCGGCGCGAGGCTGCTTTGGTTCCCGTCCGACTCACGGTGTGGCAAGGTGTGGTTTTTGTCAACTTGTCCGGCGATGCTCCAGGTCTCGATGAGTTGGTCCCTGAGGTCCCGTCGGAGCTCCTCGGCTATGGCGTATCCGCGTTGCGATGCGTTCGTTCCACGGATTACGAGTTTCCGGGGAACTGGAAGCTTGTCGCTGAGAACCTGGCGGAGGCCTACCACATTCCTTTCGTCCACGGGTCCCTGGGAGACGATCTCCGCCTCGATGGTTTCGTCTACGGCGAAACAACGGATCCACTGTCCACGTGGTACTACGTCGAGCGTCGAGGCGACGAGGACCTGTCTGTCCTCGGCGACTCCGGGAACCGGGCACCCCTGCCGGCGGTTGACCGCGAAGGAAAGAAGAGGTTGCGCCTGTGGCGGGTCTTTCCTAACGTGCAGTTCCTTTGCAGTCCAGACCATGTGGTCGTGCTCGTGATCGTCCCACGAGGAGTAGATCGGTCCATCGTCAGAGCACACATCCTTCTCGCTCCGGGCGAGACCGCTCACGAGGACATCCACGATCCGTTGGACAGAGCGATGTTCGAGGACGCATGGATCGTAGGGCGCATGCAGGACGGACTCGCCGCTGAAGCCTTCATCTCAGGACGCATTCAAGTGCCGACTGAGAACAACGTCTTCCACTTCCATAGGCAGATCAGGAAGGAACTGGAGAGTGTAGGAGTCAACCTGGAATAGCATGCCATCGGTTGGAGGCGCCTCTTTGTTGATCGCGGCGCGGTAGACCGCCACACGTAGAGGATGCGCATTTGCGTCGCCAGAAGCGTTGGGCCCTCGTTCCAAGTATCCCCAGGCGCGGGTGTCGGCGGATGGAGCTTTGACCGCGTGGTGTGGCGAAAAGCTTCATCCTCCACCGGCAGGATCGTAATTGGAGCGCTGGTACGAGAATCGCTCGCTTGAATCCCGATCGACGTGGCTGCTCTGGGCTACTCGGCCCGTGGACGTCACCGTCAGCACTGATCGAAGTCCAGGGGCGGACACTGGACAAACCGGCACTCCAAGCGCCGCCCCAGCGGCTGATGTCGATCTCCGTGGGCGACCGCTGTCTCGGCGCGCCGCTGTCCGCTGATCGGCGAGGACAAGCCCGGACACACCTCCCATGGCAGTTCAGCATCCCCCGCCGCTGACCATGGCGAGCGCATAAAGTACGTCGACGCCTTCGAGCAGACCCTTACCAAACTCGGCAATGTCGCAAGCCAGTTTGCACGATAGGACCAAATCCCAAGAGTGTGACCGCGTTCATACTTCCCCTGCTGAGCAACCGACTCACTAGGAGAAGAAATGCCATCAGACGTCACGGAACCAACATCGGATGGTCATGAGGAACTTAGTGGCCTCCAGCAGGGGACGCTGAGCCTGCCCAAGGCGCTGGGTCTAGCCGTCGTCACCTTCAGCCCGGTGCTCATGGCGGCCACCGCACCCGCCCTAGCTGTAGTGCCTCGGGAGGTTGTGTACGGGACACGGGACGGATGATCTTGGAATGAGTGAGGACCTCCGGGTTCGGTGTGGATCACCACATCACACGCCGAACACGCAGGAGGTCCTCGTGTGTCACCGTAACGCCCCGTTGACCGAGACAGGCAGGCTGCGCTTGGCCCGGTGTGTCGTGGAGGACGGGTGGGTGCTGCGTCGGGCCGCGGAGCGGTTTCAGGTGTCGGTGACCTGCGCCAAACGGTGGGCTGATCGCTATCGGGTGGCCGGGGAAGCCGGCATGGTCGACCGGTCGAGCCGACCGTGGCACAGTCCGCGCCGCACACCGTCGCGTCTGGAACGGCGGGTCATCAAGGTCCGTGTGCTGCGCAGGTGGGGGCCGGCACGGATCGCCGGGCTGCTGGGCCTGAACCCGTCCACGGTGCACCGGGTACTCACCCGCTACAACATCGCTCGCCTGAGGCACCTGGATCGGGCCACTGGCCGGGTCGTGCGCCGCTACGAGCACGCCACGCCGGGCGAGTTGGTGCATGTCGACATCAAGAAGCTGGGCAACATTCCCGACGGAGGCGGGCACCGGGCTGTGGGCCGCCAGGCCGGGACACGCCATCGAACCCGCACGCCGGGCAAGACGCTCGACCACAACGGCAACAGTCATGTGGGCTACAGCTACCTGCACAACGCCGTAGACGATCACTCCAGGCTGGCCTACAGCGAAATCCTGCCCGACGAACGCAAAGAGACCGCTGTCGCGTTCTGGCGACGAGCCCAGACCTTCTTCAGCACCTACGGAATCACCGTCGAACGAGTCCTGACCGACAACGGCGCCTGCTACACCTCCCGCGTCTGGAAAGACGCCCTCGCCGGAGCCGGAATCACGCACAAACGCACACGTCCCTACCGGCCCCAGACCAACGGGAAAGTCGAGCGCTACAACCGCACCCTGCTCGACGAATGGGCCTACGACCGCCCCTACGACTCCGAGACCCAACGCCGCGCCGCCTTGCCCACCTGGCTGCACTTCTACAACCACCACCGCGGCCACACCGCACTCGCAGGCCAACCACCCGCCAGCCGCGTACACAACCTCTCAGGTCAGTACACCTAGCCGGTGGGGTCGCCGGCGCCAATGCCTGGCTGTCCGTTCTCGCCGGTACCGCCCTCGTCACGTTCATCGGCATGGCGATCGTGCCGTTCGCCCGGCGCTACGTGGTATCCGGCGCTCTGTACTCCTACATCGGTCACGAGTTGGGGTCCAAGGCGAGTGCCGTCGCAGGTGCGTCCCTGGCCGTCGGCTACGCCACCGGTGTAATCGTCTGTCTGCAGGTCTTCGGCGTGTACGCCGGGAGTTTCATTGCCACCGTCTTCGACCTTCCCGCGGCCAACGGCTTGGGAGGTCAAACGATCATGTGGGTGCTGGCTATGCTGAGCATCGCTGGGTTCGCTATCCGCGGGCTCGATACCTCCACCCGGCTGAGCATCGGCCTGCTCTTCGCCTCCGCACCCATCGTCGCAATCATCCTGGTGGCCAACGTCTTCACGGACGGCTTCACCTTCTCGGAGCAGTTCAACTTCGGTGAGTTCACCCTCAGCGGGTTCTTCTTCGGCATCGTCCTGTCGGCCACCTTCTTCGTGGGTTTCGAGTCCAGTGCCGCCACGGCGTTGGAGACCAAGAATCCGATGCGTACAGTTCCGCGATTGATGACGCTGGTGCCGCTGATCGTCGGGAGCGTCGGAGTCATCGCGACACTGCTCTCCGTACCCGTTCTGCCGGAGATCGCCGATGCCACCGCGACCGGGGAGTCCCCCCTCTCCGCGATGGCCGACAACGCCGGACTCGGGGCGCTCGCCCCGGTGGCAGACCTGTTCCTGGCCATCATCTGCTACTCGGTGGTCCTCGGATTCATGAACTACGCGCCGCGTGTGTGGGCCACGATGGCCGTCGACGGCATGCTGCCGAAGTACCTGGCGCACGTTGACGGGAAGCGTCACACACCCGTACGAGCGATCGTCGCCATCGCCGTGCTCTCGACAATCGTTCCGATCGCGTTGGCCGGGTTCAGCGGCGGCACCCCGCTCGAGGTATACACCCACGTCGCCGCCCTGTTCCCGTACTACTGGGTCATCCCGTACGTGCTCATCTGTGTCGGCGCGATCGTCATGCTGGCTCGCCGACACGAGCTTCGCGCCGGCATGGTCTTCGTCTGCGTCATTGGGGCGGCGGGCATCGGCTACGTGTGGCTGAGTGCCGTGCTGAGCCCCACAGGTACCTCCCTCGACGCGATGACCTGGGCCGCTCCCATCACAATCGCCCTAGCGCTACTTGTGGTCGTGCCCATCCGGATGCAGTTCAACCGGCGCTCCCGCAAGGTCCAGTCCGAGATCCCCGCGGATGAGCTCGGCTGATCCCTAATCGATCCGCTCAGTGCCCGACAGGCAGGTACAGCACACCAAGACACGAACCACTGTCCTGGTGTGGTGCCGCGGCTCAACCGGCGGCGCCCACTCGACGTAGTCGGCCGTCTTCAGCTTCCCGGTGCGGACCGGTGGACTGTCACGGATCGCTTCGGTCTTGAACAGCCGATCGTCGATTTCAGAGAGGGCAGTCATATGCGTCGCCGATCGATCTCATCGACGCATATGACTGCCCTCCAACGCGAGCGACACGCTCGTCGGTCTCCTTCAAAGCCTCCCACAGGCCTTGCCGAGAAGCTTGGCGCGACAAGGCGGGGCGATCGCGCCGAACTATCACGCGTTGCGCCCGGCCCGGGTGCGCGGCCAAGACGACGATCAAGCAGGTTCCATACCGGACGTACCTGGCGTCCTCGCGTCGGCCACTCCTCGGCGTCGCGTGTGGTCGGCACATTCACCAGCCATGATCACCCCCGAGAAGGCGGCCAAATTAGGCGCGCGAGTTCCCGTCGCTGAACGCGGCTACTTCTCGCGTTGGTCGCCGACTCCCCCCGAAGGAGGTGGCGGACTTCTGAAGATCTCCTTCACGCGCCGCAGCTCGCGGTTCTGACGATCGAGCTGCTTCTCTCGCTTGGCTTCGGGAGTCGTGCCTGCAGACTTGCCCTCTCGCGACTCCCGCACTGCGGGACCACACTGGCGAATCGGCTCGATCGAAACCCTAAAGCCCGTGGCTCGATTGAGCAGGACACGCTCCATCCGCAGCTTCGTGCGCTCCCGGAGCCGCATCCGTGGACCCACTCCCTGATGCATAGGGAGTGATCAGCGTGGAGTCCTGGGCAGAGATCCGGCATCTGCATCGATGTGAGGAGATGCTGATTGAAAGCTCCCTCGCTGGCTGAGGTTGTGGCTCTCCAATTGCCTGATCCCCGGGGTTTCGTCGCCGAGATCAGTCCTGCAAGTGCTGAGTGCCCCCTCCAGAACCAGCCGCAGCGGCTCGCGCTTGTATGGGAGCGCGATCGCGGGTTCGGGCGACTCGAACTCGCTCGCCACTCGGTGACTTTCGAACGTCACCTCGGCCAGCGGGCGCGGCGACATCGCGTCCCCGATGCAATGGACGGCTTGGATGCCTGCTTCAGCCAGCGCATCGCGGTCGCTGATGAGCGTTCCCGTCCCAACCCTACGGAGCTGGGAACAAACCATGGTGTCGACGGTGGTTGAAATACTGGTTCTGTCTCACTTTTGATGATCTTTCTCGCAGCGTCGGTCAGGTGTGGTGGAGGACGCGGATGCGGAGCAGGTCAAGGTTGGCGCGGCCGGACATCTGGCGTTTGAGCATTTTGATCCTGTTCACCTGGCCCTCGACGGCCCCTGAACTGTGGGGCAGGGTCAGCCCGGCGCGCACGGCGTCGAAGTCGCGCTCGAGGCCGGCGGCGAAGGAGCGCAGCTCGCTGATGCGGTGCGCTTGGCGGAGGCGATCCAGTCGGGCAGGCGCTCGCCGGCGAGGTGGCAAACCATGTGCGCGAACCGGCGGACGTGCTCGGCCAGCACGGCCAGTTCCGGGCTGCGGTCAAGGATGTCCTGAAGCTCTTGCCGCGCCTGGCGTCCAGGTTCTCCGGGGCGGTCATCAGCCAGCTGGTGGCCCGCCGGACGGTAAGTGGCTTCGGTGCCGGCGGCGGGACGTGCCGGGGTGTGGTGCGCAGGCGGCGGATGTAGTCGCGGACGACGGTGAAGCCGCCCGTGTATCCCCGAGCGGTGATCTCCTGACAGAGGCGGGTGGCGTTTGTGCAGCCAGCCTCCCAACGTTGGTGTAGGTAGGGCTTGTATGCCTCCAGCAGGCTGGCGCGGTGTCCGGTTCCGTTGTTGACCAGCAGTTCGTCTGGACGATCGGCGCGGGCGAAGCGCCGCACGGTGCCCCGCGACAGTCCAAGCTGCTTGGTGATCGCCCTCAGCGTTAGGCCCTGGTCCAGCAGGTCGTGTATCTGGCGGTGGCGGGTCCGGGTGCGGTGCGCGATGCGGTCTTTGCGGTCGACGGGCGCGACTGGCGCTGGACCGGGTGGCACCGCTGGCATCGCGCAGGGCCCGGCCGTGCTTGATGGCACCGAGGTGGGCTCGGGCATCTGGAGCGCTGCGCGGTGGCGGGCGACGGCCTTTTCGACGGCCTGACCCAGGTTGTGCCACAGGTGCCACCTGTCAGCGATTTGGATCGCCTGCGGTGCGCCGCGGGCTGCCGCGTCGGCGTAGGCCCCGGCGCGGTCCCGGCAGACGACCTCCACACCCGGGTGCCGTGCGATCCAGGCGGCCACGGTGTAGGCGGTGCGGTTGGCCAAGAGGTCGACCGGGCGGTGGGTGCGAATGTCGATCAACACAGTGCCGTAATGGTGTCCGCGGCGCAGGGCGAAATCGTCGACCCCGACCTCCACCAGATCGCCGGTCTCGGGCAGGGGCAGCGCCCGCAGCAGCCGCAACAGGGTCATGTGGGAGACCTCAGCCGCCAGCCGACGGGTCATCCGCGCCCCGGCGCGGCCGCCCAGCGCCAGCGCCACGTCGGCCAACAACCTGGTCAAGGAGGGGGTGCGACGTTGGTAGCGTTCGGTCAGGCCAGCAACCTGCTCTACGAAAATCCGTTGTGAGCAATCAGCGTTACCGCACCGGAAACGCCTGACGCGTAACCGGATCACCACTTCCCGGCCGCTGACGCACTGATCAGCGACGCGCCGCTCGTAACGGCTATGCACGCGATCGGACGAGATGCCACAGCCAGGGCACGCCGCCGACGGCGCGCACGCGGCCGCCTCAAACCGCACAGCTCCTTCTTCGGCTGTCAGCCGTTCAAGCCGCACCTGCTCCAACTGGGGAAACAGCGCCCTCAGCAAGTTTCCTGCCATCTCGTCCAAGATCACGAACTTCGGCTTATCGCACCCAACGATGATCACCGAAAGTGGGAAGAACCAATTTTCGACCGTCGTTGACACCATGGCATGGTGCAGCGGGCCGCTGACAAGATGAACTACGAGATGGACTGACCGCTACCGCTTCGTCGACTCCCAAAAGACCGACGGGTTTGCGGTAGCGGCCGTGTCTCGAGTCCCAGCGGCCTACTACGATTAGCCGATACGGACCGGCCGGTGTCCGGTAGGACAGCGGTCGTGGAGTCGTCCTTCGCACGTTGGAACGAGAAGTCGTGCACCGACAACGCTTCATCGTCGAACTCATCCACGCCAAGTCATCCTCACCTGGATCCAACATCCGGTACAACCGCAGACGACTGCGCACCGCCCCTGCTACGCCAACCCCGCGCTGCGGGAGCGCGAACAACAACCTCCCGGGCACATCCCGAGTCCGGCCAACAAGGGAGAGCTCAGTTGCGCAGTGCGGCTCCGGCACCGCTGATATGAGCCGGCAGGTCGGCCGCGAGCAGCAACTCACGTGTGGTGGACGTGGCGGCCGTGACCACGGGGAGGCCAATTTTGTTCTCCACCGTCTCCACGGCTGGCAGGGACGGCATTTGCACGCAAGCCGAGAGCACCACCCCTTCGGCACGACTGAGGTCGAGTCGCTCAACATGGCTGGGCAGGTTGCACGGGTCGAGAACACCAACTTGATGGTTGTCCGGGACACCGAGGCTGACCGAGTCAGTCACTTCGATGTCATACGCGGCCAGGTACTGAACCACCATCTTGGTCAACTCAGGCATGTAGGGCGTAACCATCGCCACCCGGGAAAGCTTGAGGTCGAGCAGAGTACGGACCAAAGCACCAGCACTACTCACGACCGGCACAGGGCTCCCGCCCGCCGCAGCAACGTCAGCCAACCTGGGTTCGATTCGTTCGTGGGCCCGGGGCCCTTCAGCCATAAGAGCGATCAGACACGCGTAACCGATGGCCGAGACCCGGGCGTCAGCGAGCTCGGCCGCGCAGCGGTCACCTTCCCCGACCATCCGGTGCAGCGATTCGGCATCGACAGTGTGTAGAACGGCGCGACTGGAATGGATCGTGAACGTGTGGTCCGACTTGTATCGGCGCAACAGTTCAGGAATCTCGGTCTCCATGGTGGTATTGGAGCTTGGCACGATGAGCCCCATTCGATACAGCGACACCGGTGACTCCCTTTTGATAGGCGGTTAGTTGCAATTTGTGTCGACAGAACTTCCGGTAATCCCGGACGCCGCAGGTCGATGACGAGGTGAGCCGAGCGATACGACATGGCCTCCTTCACGCGCCTACACCGGCTACGACGCAGCGACGCTGATTGGCACGCTCAATAGATACCATTCCGCGCATTGCTTACCCGGCTAGCCACCCGCCATCAACGGGAATAGAGGTTCCTGTCGTGTGGCGGGCGGCTGGCGAGCACAGGTGGGCCACGAGCTCGGCTATCTCTTCGGCACTGACCAATTCTTTGATCGCTGCTCCGCCGAGCATGACGTCCTCGACAATTCGCTCCGGAGTGGTGTTGTACAGGTGCGCCTGACGGTTGGCCAGGTCGTATGTCAGTGGGGTTTCGACCCATGCCGGTGCGATGCAGTTCGATGTCACACCGTGCTTGGCTCCCTCCAGGGCAATCGTCTTCGACAAGCCCTCAACCCCATGCTTCGCCGCGACATAGGCCCCTTTTCGCACGTCGCCAAGCACTCCGCGGATCGACGTAACGTGTACAAATCGGCCCCACCCCCGGGCATACATTCCCGGCAGCACCGCCCGTGTGATACGGAACGGAGCCAGCAGCATCACCGTCAGCAGTCGGTCGAACTCCGCTGGCGGAAACTCATCCAGAAGTGCGAGATGCTGCACGCCCGCGTTATTGACGACGATGTCTGCCTCAAGACCCTCCAGCGCGGACTCAACCATCCCCAAATCTGCCAGATCCACAAAGAGTGCCTCGCCGCCGATCTCCTCGGCAATCTGCTTTGCACCGTCAGAGCGAACGTCCAGTACCACCACGCGAGCTCCGGCAAACGCCAGACGCCGAGCGCATACGGCACCAATACCGCTGGCACCACCGGTCACCAACGCAGTTTTTCCGTACAGATTCATCAAACAGCCCCTAAGCAGTCCGTCATAACCGTATGGCCGGGTTTAGCCCGACGAGCGCCGCGGTAAACGGATCCACCTTCGGCCTTTGTTCATGCGCACGTCAACGTGGCCGATAGCCTGATGGACGACCTTCCCAGCTGGAACCCTTACTCTCGGGAGTCCTTATGCTCGCCATACCGGCAGTCGGCTAGTTCGCCACGGGTCAGGTGCCGACCATCATTCTGTCGCACTTGCAGAGCGTGAGCTCTCAGAGTTGAAGAGACCGAGTGAGTATCCTGCGGCGAACGCCCCAATCCCAGCAGCAACAACAGCGACAACGGACGAACGTGCCCCCGATGCAGCCGCAGTCACGCTGACGACACCAGCAACGACGCTCACCAGGGCAACCGCTCGTCGGGATACTGACGGCAATCGGTTCTTCGACACGCCCCTCGCCAACTTAAGTACATCAAGCGTGTCACACTCTTCGTGCACCCGTCGTGATGCCGCCGACTCGCCGACTTGGCTTGGCACGCTCGTGCCGGACGAATCTTCCTCACCGCTCTGGGAAGCCAACAGCTTTCCGAGCCGCTGGGCGAATGTGCCGATGATTCCGGCAGCTGCATCCTGTACGACACCCTGACCGAATTGTGCAAGCTTGCCGGTGATGTTTAGGTCGGTCTGCACGAGGATCTTTGATCCAGAACCCTCGGGCACGAGACTCGCGGTAATATTAGCTGCAACGTTCCCTTGTCCACGTGCATCTTTTCCGGTGGCCTTGATGACTGCCCGGTGGGATTCCTCATTCCGTTCGACGAACTCGGCCACACCCTTGTACTCAGCTGTGATCGGGCCAACTTTGATCTTTGCTTTTCCTTCGAAGATGTCACCGTCGGCTGCGGTGATCTTCGCACCCGGCAAGCATGGTGCGATCTGTTCGAGGTCAAGCAACACGGGCCATGCTTCAGCTGGCGGAACAGGAAGCGTCACTTCGTTTTCGATGAGCATTACCGAACCCCTTTGTCCTTATACCCTGGCTTTCTATTTCTACGACAATCCAGCTACCTATGCTGATTCAGGTAGGCCGAATCGAAATTCCGGGCGCCCCGGCGGGAACTCACCACCGTGCTGTAGACGTGCCGCCATTTTGCGAACCTTGCCAAGATACGCCTGCCCGACAGCGAGCTGATTGGCTTCCCACTCCTTAATCCGCTCCGGTCGTTGCTGCGGCGAGGTCGACAAAGCTTCTGCCAGTGTCCACGCGTCATGCGCGGCCTTGGCCGAACCGGCGGCAGCGTGCGGCCGCGGCGTGATTGCCGCGTCCCCTGCTAGAGCGACCCGGCCGAACACAGTGGCCTTTGGGGCGGCATCGTTGACCACCGTGACGAAGGGCTGATCCGCCCCGGTCACCATTTCCTGGAAGGGTGGTGTAAGTACCTTGCTGCGTTCGTGCAACGTCCTTTTCAACCGCGGGCAGAGCACATGTGAATGCACCGATACGGGCAGGCGTATGCCATTGCAATCGGTCATAACCTCGTCCAGCTCGCGCCCTTCGGGAATGTTCCAGTACCACTGGAAGTTTAGACGCTTCACGTCGGTCTCCTTCTCCCCTGGAATCGGGTACGCGATCAAATGCCCGTCTGGAAGAAGACCATACGTGAATGCGTCGTCGAAATATCCCCAAGTATTTTCGGAGACATCGCCCTGGTAAACGAGACCGCGCCACGTGACATAGCCAGCGTATTGCGGAGTCAGGCCCATTAGTCGTTGCCGGACAACCGACATGCCTCCATCGGCGCCCACCGCGAAGCATGCGGACGCATCACTGCCGTCAGCGAAGCGCAACTGTACCGAACGCTCGTCCTGATCCAGACCGACCAGCGACTTGCCGAGGTGATAGCGCTCTCGGCCGAAGAGATCAAGCAGCCGAGTATAGACACTGTCAAAGCTGGTGAACCGCCACGATGCGGAGACAGACCCCCGCTCTTCTCCCGTCGCAGCATCCACGTAACGCATCGAGGCGGAAGGGACGCTGATCGACTCGATCTGCGTACCGTGTTCCACCAGGTAACGAACGAGCTCAGGCTGCACGACGATGCCGTTTCCGAACCCGGACAACGGGTTACGCGAACGCTCGTACACGTCCACGTCGAATCCTGCGTCACGCAGCAGCAGAGCCGTGGTAAGACCGCAGATCGAGCCTCCGATTACCGCGATGCGCGAGATGTCCATACTTCACCTACCTTGACACGGTTTCGGTTTCCTCGTTCCGGTGCATGTAACTCTCTCCCGATACAAGCAACCGCACTATTGCACTGACGAACAACTCAGCCCTGATTGCTGTGTATCTCCTGACATCGCCGGAAGGCGCGACACGGTCGCACGTGGCAATGCGCTCGTGCCGGCCCCGGCCACCGAGCCCATCCTCGATGGCGTAATCGCGAAGACGCCGGGCCAGATTCGGGTGGTTATGAGGGGGTAAGTCAGTTGTCGTGTTCGTGCGCCGCGCGACATCGCATGAAGATGTCTTCGGGACGCAGGGGCAGACGGTCGCTGTGCGGCCCACCGCCGACTGCATCGTCGACGGCGCTCGCCACGGCGGCGCCGACGGCGATCAGGCCGACTTCGCCCAACCCCTTCGCACCGAGCGGATTATCCAGTGAGGGCGCATGTTCAGTGATGAAGATGTCGATGTCCGGCATCTCTTGCGCGGTCGGCAGCAAGTAGTCCATGAATGAGGTTGCGGTCGGCTGGCCGTCGTCCTCGTAGGTGAATTCCTCGTAGAGGGCGCCGCCGATGCCTTGGACGGCCGCACCGATCATCTGGCCGCGAGTCGTCATCGGGTTGACGACTCGCCCCGCCTCCGTGGTCGTAAGAAAGCGACGGAACTCGTGACCACCGGTTTCCGGGTCGATCTCGAGCTGCACAAGCGTGACACCGTACGGGTAGTTCATCAGATTGTTCCGGTACGCCGCATCCGCACGCAGGCCCGGTTGATCATCGACGGACCGTGCAGTGAATGGGTCCCAACGCTCGGCGATCTCGAACAAGCTGAGCCCAGCGTCCGCACCCTTGACGCTGATCGCTCCATCAACCAGATGGAGATCGTCTTCAGACGCTTCCAGCATGCTGCTAGCCAGGCGTTTCGCCTTCTCGACGACCTGGATTGCCGCTTGCCGTGCGGCGCCGCCGGCCAGCACTGTCGAGCGGCTCGACCACGAGCCGACTCCGTCCGGAACCAGCTCGGTGTCACTATGCTCGACATCGACAACTGCGGGGTCGATCTGGAGCTGCTCTGCGACGATCTGCGCCAGAACTGTTTCGACTCCCTGCCCCACCGAGGAAGCTCCGGTTAGCACGCGGACGCGACCGGCAGGGCTGATTTCGACCGATCCTGTCTCGTAGAGACCGAGCCCCCCTTTGTCCATCAGCACGCCAAGGCCGACTCCCACGTATCGTCCCTCGTTGCGCAGGGATTCCGCTTCGGTAACCCACTCGTCCCACTTGGCCTCAGCCAACGCGCGATCGAGGTGATCGACTACGTCGCCGGAGTCGAAGTGGAACGGCTCGTGCACCATGGTCACACCAGGCGACCAGGGAAGGTCGCTCTCGCGCAAAAGGTTTCGTCGTCGGATCTCGATGCGGCTGACGCCGACTGCAATCGCGGCGAGATCGAGAAGCCGTTCCCGCGCAAAGGTCGACTCGAAGCGCCCAGGTCCCCGGTAGGCGGCTAGCGGCGTCTTGTTCGTGAACACAGCGTGCAATGTCGCCTCGTAGGACGGGACTCGGTACGGACCGCACACAATGCCGGCTGTGATATCGCTGACCAGCGGCTCGGTCTGCCGGAAGAACGCGCCGTGATTGTGGAAGATCTCATCCCGCAAGGCGAGAATCTCACCGGCGCCGTTCAACGCGAGCTCCATACGGTGCACCTGCTCGCGCGCGTGTGAGGTGGCGACCATGTGTTCCTGGCGGTCCTCGACCCACTTAACCGGCTTCCGAAGGTGCCGCGCAGCCCAGGCGGCCACGACGTACTCCGGGAAGACATCGCCCTTGACGCCGAAGTTCCCGCCGATCTCCACGTGGCGCATGCGGATGCTCGTCTCGGGCATGCCGAGTATACGCGCGAGGATGCGCATGTTCCCGTGAACATGGACGGTGCCCCACATGTAAAGGACGTCTCGACCCGGATCGGGCTGGACGACACAGTTGCGGGTCTCCATCGGGACGCCGGAATGCCTTCCGACAGTGTAATCGTGGCGCACGACGTGCGCAGCGTCCGCAAACGCCTGGGCGACTTCACCGTAAGTCTTCTCGATTCGCGCGCCCTCATTGCCGAAACCGGGAAACAGGTCGACTTCCGATTCCACCGCCTCGACCGGATCCAGTAGAACAGGCAGCGATTCATAGTCGACGTCGACCAGCTCCGCCGCATCCTCGGCCGAATAGGGGTCGTCAGCCAGTACCGCCGCAACCGGCTGGCCGACGTAAAGCACCCGGTCCACGGCCAGCACAGGGTGGGTGAATGCCTCGAGGTCCGGATAGATCTCGTGGAAGCCGGCTTCCTCCAATGGGATGGTGCCGAGGCTCGCGAGGTCGTCTCCGGTCAACACGAGACGGACACCGGGCTGTTCCCTGGCCTGCTCCACGTCGACGGCGGCGATCCGTGCGTGCGCGTGGGTCGACCGGACGATCCGCAAGTGTAGCTGGCCGGGAAGGTCAACATCGCCAGCAAAGCTCGCTGCGGCCGTAAGCAGGCGGTGGTCCTCACGCCGCCGCACCGGCTGGCCGATGAAACGCATCGAGCGGCGCTGGTCATC
The DNA here is from genome assembly GCF_054778355.1 of Saccharopolyspora tripterygii. NCBI lineage: Bacteria > Bacillati > Actinomycetota > Actinomycetes > Pseudonocardiales > Pseudonocardiaceae > Saccharopolyspora > Saccharopolyspora tripterygii. The sequence goes on from NZ_BAAGZP010000018.1 coordinate 17,983, forward strand.
CGCTTGACCTGTACTGACTGACTTCGTCGTATCCGCCATTATCCCATTATCTCGGCAGGTGCCGTCGCCAGCGTGTGCAGAGAACAACAAAAAGCCCGGACGAATCAGCGCTGTGTGCAAACGCGCACCACCGCTCCACTCCCCACAATGTCGAAGACATGCCCTCTACCAGGCTTCACAGAACTCACTCAGGGAGCACCGTGTCCACTACCGATGGCGGCGTACGCTCGGAGCCGCATGAGCCCACCCCGGAGCAGGAAATGCTGAACTGGGGTCGCCTGATCCTCGACGGCGTCCCGTTCGCCGATCTCGTTGGGGCGCGCAACCGTCCTGGTGATCTCAGTTGGCTGGACTATTGGATGGGCCGCGCCACTGAATACGAGGAGCTCGCGGAGAGGGCCCTCGCCGAAGAACATCGCCGATCGGCTGGCGAGTACTTCTACCTCGGCACTCTCGCCGCCCAGTATGCGCAGTTCCTGTGGTTCGGGTCAGAGCGTGCTGCGGCACAGGAGCGCAAGGCCGCGCTGTACCGCAAGGCCGCGACCTTGCTCGATCCACCTGCCCATCATGTCGACCTGACCATCGATGGGGTACCGGTGCGGGTGTACGTCCGCGTTCCCGATCGGCCAGCGCCATACCCAGCTGTGGTGTTGCTCGGCGGCCTGGAAAGCACCAAGGAAGAGAGCCGCCAGATGGAGGACCTTCTGCTGGCGCGTGGGATGGCGACCGTGACGTTCGACGGCCCGGGCCAGGGTGAGGTCTTCCCTTTCCGGGCGCTCTCGGCTGATTTCGAAACCTTCACCTCTGCCGTCGTCGACCACCTCATCAGCAGGGAAGACATCGACTCCTCCGCTATCGGTGTGCTGGGGCGCAGTCTCGGTGGCAATTACGCCCTCAAGTCCGCTGCCTGCGATGACCGCATCGCGGCATGCGTGTCCTGGGGAGGCTTTTCGGACATGGATTCGTGGGACGCCGAGACTCCCCTGACCAAGGAGAGCTGGCGTTACGTGAGTAAGGTCGCGACCCTAGAGGAAGCCCGTGACCACGTTCAAAAGGCCACGGAGACCCGCCATGTCCTCGGTAACATCCGATGCCCCACCTACATCCTGCACGGTGTCTATGACGAGGTACCCGTGACATTCGTGGACACCGTTCGCGAACACATCACGAACGCCCCGCTCACCATCGTGGTTGAGAACCAGGGTGACCACTGCTGTCACAACCTCGGCGTCCGCCCCCGACTGCAGATGGCCGATTGGATGCACGACCAGCTCTCGTAACAACTCGGTTCACCGCTGTTGTGAAAGGAAGGTCCAACCGATGACCGCGATCCGTTCCGTCACGACATCCAACGCCCCGTTGGAGGCCTGGCAGCCTGAAGGAGTGACGATCCTCGAAGCCAACCCCGACGGGCACGGATTCACGCTCGCAGAGCAAGCATCCGGCCCTACTTTCGCCACCGGGGTGTTCGCCTGCCAACCGTCGGTAACGACCTACGAACTCACGGCCAACGAGATCATCTATGTCGTCGAGGGATCCGTCAGCATCGCTCTCGATGACCACGAGGCGGTCGAACTGACCGTTGGTGACCTGGCGTTTCTTCCCAAGGGTCATCTATCCACCTGGACATTCCACGCTCCCTTCAAAGAAGTGTGGTTCCTGGTCGAATGATCCATACTCCGCCATACCTCTACTGATACAGCGTGCTTGGTTGTCAACGGAAAGCAGGTTGCGGCCCCGCCCGGATTGACGTTCGGGGCGGGGCCTCATTGCCCCGCCGACGCAGGGGCCTTGGTAGCCGTTTCGTTGGCGACGCCTCTCTCGTGCACGGGATGCGTGCGGTGAAGTTCCGATCAACAGGCCAGGACTCTCCACCGACGCATTCGTTTCGACTGTCCAGTTCGGACCCGGACAGATACCAGTCCGTCATCCGGAGAAAGTCCGCCAGGGACACATCATCCTCGCTGACGCGACCGACTCGGATCCCCTAGCGTAAGTGGTCTTCCCTGACATAGGCGCTCTTCACGTTTTGCCTCGACGACCTACCCATTCACTGTCACGTTCACCCGTGACGCGGAAATTGGCGCACACCGACGACCAGCAATGACAGCTACGTAGCCCTCCACGGGCCCGGTAGATCAGTTTCATCAGCCTTCCTCGTCGACGGGCCCCGCATCCAACATCAAGCGGTAACGGGACGTGTATGTGTCACCGGCGGTCGTCGCATCAAGCTCGACCGAGTACAAAAACCCCAGCTCGGTGGTGGTCGAGTTGCCTATCGCATCCCAAGCTCAACAACTCCAAAAGTCATCCCAAAAAATGCGAAAGCCCCGACCTAACGCCCCCGCAGCAGCTCAACCTAGATCCACACCGCAACGCAAAACGGCACGCTGACCTGCACCTGCGTGCATGTCAGCGTGCTGCTCAACCGGCCGGGACGACGGTGTGTGCCTCAGGACATCGGAATGAGGTGACTCGCTCGCGTCGGAATGGGATGTCTTAGATCACAAGAGCGCTTCCCTGCAGTCAAGGACCGAGTTTTCGGGCCTCGGACACTCTTTTACTCACGGCCCTTCTTGCCCCGTGATCAGAGCCCCTCATCGCTGACCGCGGACTCGTTCTGCCAGTATTCGGCGATGGGGGTTCGCCTCGGAGCCCTAGCAGCGTCTGAGCCAGGTTTCTTGGATTCCAGCGGTCGTCGCAACACCTAGGTAATGGTGGGGTTGGTGGCTGGATTCTCGACGTCCGTAGTGGCGGCCCTGGAAATTTTTCAGCTGAGTTCGAGTTGTCCGTTGGCCCAATGAACGGGAAGGGGGTCGACGATGTTTCCGGTGAACTTCGGCCCGGGCAAGCCGGTGGCGAACGCCAGGAGCACCTCGGTCCCGTTGCCGTCACGGGCGATTCGTCCGCTGTAGAGATCCTCGGACGTCAGCTGTTCAGCTCGACGGAGGTCGATGGCCTCGCCTGCGGCGGGCGCCCACCACACGCCGCCGGCTCCTCCTCGCAGACGCCGCGCCTCGGTGAGGGTTTCCTGCGCGGTGGAGAAGATGAGCGCCTCGGATCCACCACCGACCGACACCAGCTGCGGAACTTCCAGGTGCCCGAACCCCATGCCGGGCTCGGTCAGCGGAGGCAGCACTTCCCACTCCTCCAGGTCTGTGGAGACGGCGTGGCCGACGACACCGCGATCGTCGTCCGGCCCTTCGTTGGAACGCGCGGTGATCAGCATGTGCCAGCGGCCATCAGCTCCGAAGTACACCCACGGGTCGCGCCAGGCCTCTTCTGGCCAGGTCGAGGTGCCACGGCGTTCGTACCAGCGGCCATCGGCGGACAGCGCGAAGTCAGTCCGCTTCGTCCAGGTGAACAGGTCGCGCGAGGTCGCCAGTGCGATGGTCTGGGTGTTGCCCTCCGCATCCCAGACCGAGCCGGTGTAGTACATCCGCCAAAGCCCGTCGGGCCCGCACACCACGGACCCGGTCCAGGTCGCGGTCTCGTCGATCGCACCAGCTCGACCGGGTTCGAGCACGGTTCCGCATTCTTCCCACGTCACCAGGTCCGTCGAGGTGGCGTGGCCGATGGTGGCGTTGCGGTGACGAAGTTCCGCGTCACCGAGCGATTTCGGGGCCTGGAGGAAGAACATGTGGTGCACGCCTTCGGAGAAGGCGAACCAGAAGTCCCAGATCCAGCGATCTTCCGGAGCGAACAAGGCGGAGCAGTCCTTTCAGTCCACAATGCTGCAGGCAGCGCCCGACTGGATGGACGGTCGAGGAATCTGCCGTACTAAATCGGTTTATAAAGCATGGACAAGAGACGCCCGCCATGTCAAGCAGCAGTGGTTCGGCGGCCGATCAGGCCGATCGCTTGGTGGAACCCCGGACTTGCAGACGCATCGGCTCGAGATATTCCCCCGGCTCGACCTCGCTAAGCGCGAGCTCGACCGCGCGACGCCCCATCTCCTCGAACGGCAGCGCCACGGTCGTCAGACCGGGGCGCAGGAAGTTGACGATCTCGTCGTCGTCGAAGGAGACGATGGACACGTCGTCGGGAATGCTCACCCTCGCTTCCCGGAACGCTTCGTAGGCCCCTGCGGCGATGGCGTCGTTGAGCGCCACGACCGCATTCACAGGCGCCGAGCCGGCCAATGCCCGACCGGCGGCCTCATATCCGCTCTCGGCGTCCCAGGACATCGAATCGAGCTCCACGCGCACGACCTCGGCGCCGCCCTCCTGGAGGTTGCTGCAGAGGCTCTCGACGCGCCGACGGACCTGCACGGTCGCGCGGGCCCGGAGATCGGACTCCGCCGGGATCCCGAGCAGGTGCACCCGCCGATGCCCAAGATCGAGCAGGTGCCGCGCAGCCTGCCGAGCACCATCGGTCTCGTCGGGCAGGACGGCGGCGCAGTCCCCGTCCGGGCTGACGCCGTTGAGCAGCACGACCGGGACGGTCGGGCGGCGTTCCGGCAGGCTCGCGTGGCCGGTGACGGTGGCGATCACCAACGCGTCGACCCGCCGGTCGAGCAGTGCTTCGAGAGCCCGGTCCTGCTCGGCCGGCTCCCCTTCGGTCTCGGTGACGAACATCGTGTGGTCCCGCTCGCGCGCCGCACGCAGTGCGCCGCGGATCATCGGGCCCGCATACCGGGTCGAGGCGACTCGGTCCGAGACGAACCCGATCGTCAGCGACTTCTCCGTGCGCAGTCCTCGCGCCATGAGGTTCGGGCGGTAGCCGAGCTCCTCCGCCGCGGCGAAGACGCGACGATGCGCGTCCTCGCTCAGCCCTGTGCCCGCCCTGCCGTTCAGGATCAACGAGGCGGCAGTGACGGACAGGCCAGCACGAGACGCGACATCGGACAACGTGACCCTCGAGCTCATCGCACCATCTTCCCGCACGACCACCCCGTTCCGGCAGTCGCCCCGCTTGACACCCCAACACCCCGCAGGCAGAGTCGACAACAGCCTAAATGGATTTAGCCCACGGAGTCACCCGGGCCGACACAGACGGAGGAGCAGGGGCAGTGCAGATCGAGGGGTATGTGTCACCGGGTTTCGAGCCCGTCGCGGACGCCTTCGCGGAGAACTTCACCGTGCGCGGTGATCGGGGCGCGGCGTGCGCGGTGATGATCGACGGTGAGCTCGTCGTGGACATCCACGGCGGTGCGGCCACGGCGGGCAAGCCGTGGAACACCGCGACACGGAGCGTGGTGTTCTCCGTGAGCAAGGGCGTGACGACGATCTGCTTGCTCATGGCCGCCGAACGCGGGCTCGTCGACCTCGACGAGCCCGTCGCGACCTATTGGCCGGAGTTCGGCGCCCGCGGCAAGGACATGGTGACCGTGCGCGAGCTGCTCGCCCACCGCACCGGGCTGATCGCGCCGGAACACGACCACACCGCCGACGACGTCGAGAAGTGGTTCCCGGTCGTGGACGGGCTCGCCGCGCAGGATCCGATGTGGACGCCGGGCACGACCTTCGCCTACCACCCGCTCACGTTCGGGTGGCTCGCCGGCGAGGTGCTCCGCCGCGCGACGGGCAAGCGCCCAGCCGAATGGCTCGCGCAGGAGATCACCGGCCCGCTCGGACTGCGCACGACCTTCGGTACCGCCCCGAACGATCCGGATCTCGCCCCGATCCTTCCGCCCACCACCGCGGGCTACGGCATCCCCGGCTCCGTCGAAGAGCTCGGACTGCAGGAACGTTCGATGGGCATGGGCGGCGCGTTCTCCGGTGACCCGTTCCTGGCCTTCAACACCGAAACCTGCCTGCGCGCGGAAATTCCGGCCGCGAACCTAGTGACCAGCGCCCGGGATCTCGCCACCCTCTACTCCGCGACCGTCAGCGACGTCGACGGAGTTCGGCTGACCGGTTCGGAGATCATCGCGCGTGCCCGCGAACCGATCTCGTCCGGAGCCCCGTTCTTCGGCCCGGACCAGGGCAACGTGTGGGCGACCGGGTTCATGGTGCACTCCCGCCGCCGTGGGATGGCAGGCCCCGGGAGCTTCGGCCACGACGGTGCAGGTGGCCAACTCGCGTTCGCGCACCCGGATCTGCGGCTCGGCTTCGGCTACCAGACCGTCCAGGCCGGTGGCGACGACGACCTCCGCTCCGAGATCCTCTCCACCGCACTGCGCGCCTGCCTCTGACCACACAACACGATCACAGGAGTTCCCATGCCAGTCGACCCCGCCCTCACGCCGTTCCTGCCCTTCCCGAGCATGCCCGCCGAACTCGACATCGCCGCATTCCGCGCGCAGGACGAAGAAACCGGTCCGGCCCTCATGGAGCAGGTCGCCGAGGCCGGACCCGCGGTGGCCGAGCACCGCATCATCGAGATCCCCGTCACCGACGGCTCGATCGAGCTGGCGGTGTACCGCCCGGATGCCTCCGGCCCGCTGCCCGTGCACCTCTACTTCCACGGCGGCGGCTGGGTCGCAGGCTCCGCGCTGAGCCCCGCCACAGACGTCATCGCCCGGGAGCGCGCCGTCGGCGCCACCTGCGTCACGGTCGCGGTCAACTACCGCAAGGCGCCCGAGCACCCCTTCCCTGTCGCGCTGCACGACTGCCAGGCGGCGTTGAAGTGGGCGCTCGACCACGCCGCCGAGCTGAGCATCGATCCTCACGTCATCACGCTCGGCGGAGGCTCCGCCGGCGGCAACCTCGCCGCGGCCCTTGCGCTCAAGCTACGCGACGAGAACGGCCCGGCGATCGCCCTGCAACTGCTTGAGGTGCCCGCCCTCGACCTGACCATGAAGCTCCCGTCGCACTCCGACCCCGAGCTCCGGACCCGGTACGCCCTCAGCGGCGCCGACGCCGAGCGCATGGTCCCGATGTACCTCGGCGAGGACGGCGACCCTCGCGACCCGTACGCCTCGCCACTGCACGCCGCCGACGTGTCAGGCCTGGCACCGGCCTACATCATGTCCGCCGAGTTCGACCTGCTCTGCGACGACGGCGCGGCCTACGCGGAGAAGCTTCAGAATGCCGGGGTGCCCGCGCGCTTCTCGCTGCAAGCCGGGCACGTCCACGGCTCCTCGGCGTTCACCAAGGTCATGCCCAGCGCACGTGCCTGGCGGGAAGAAGCACTGCACGTACTCCGCCAGGCCAACACCCGAGCGCTGGCCTGGAGCAACCCGACGGACTGAAGCGCAAGCAACCCCCGGCTCCTGTGTGGTGGTGCCGCGTCCCCACGGCACCACCACACCAGAACTGCCTTCAACGAATCACGATCCGCCGCACGTTGGTGACGGTGCCGCTCTCGGTGGCGTCCCGGTTGACCGCCCGGAGCAGCACGTCGATCCGACCGCCGCGGCGCCACGCGTCCCGGGCCGCCGCGGTCAACGGCAACCGCATCTCCAATCGCTCCCCCGCCAACATCTGATAGTCGCGAGTTTCCGACGTGGCGTCGCTGCCCAACGTTCCGCTGCACGTGGTCAGCGGGCCGAGATGACGTGGCGGGCAGCTAATCGGAACCAGCAGCTGTCCTTCCACGACCGTCAGGCGTTCACCGATGAGGGTGGCGCGTGCGCGGGCCGGACCCACCGGCGGCAGCTCGGGCTGGACCACGCCGCCCGCGGTGAAGAACGGATCCTCGGTCCCGCCGCCGTACCTGCGGTGCTCGACATCCTCTCCAGGCGGGACGTGTGGTGTGGGCACGGGCTCCTCGAGAGCACCGAGCACCATGTCGTGAAACTTCCGGCGTGACTCCCCCGATGTCGGTTGGGATGTCGCGTCGTCGACGCCAGTGCGGACCGTCATGATGCCCTGGCTCGGGAAGACGTCGACGAGCTGACCACCTGCACCGTTGAACTCCCACATGTCCGGTGGCAGCCCCAGGAACGGTTGTTCCGCCCCGTTGCACTCCGCGACCGCGTGGCGCCAGATAAGATCCGCGTAGCAGGGATACGGTTCCGTCGGGCGCACGGCGTCCTGAACGTATTCGCGCGAGAGCAGGCGTTGACCGTTCCACACGCCGTCGCGGCGCAGCAGCTCCCCGATGCGGGCGTAGTCGTCGGCACGCATGAACATGCCGTAGTAGCCCGCTGTGTGGCCCTCGGCGTCGCGCACCCAGCTCCACCGTTCCCGCGGAATGCCGATGGGACCGAGCAGTTCGGCCTGCGCGTAGTCCTGGAAGTCGCGGCCGGAGGCGCGGGTGACGGAGTCGGCGAGCAGCGAGACACCGCTCTGCCAGTAGTTGTAGTACTCCCCCGGCCGGTGGATCAACGGCACGGTGAGGGCGTCACGCACGCGGTCGGGCATGGCGAGGTTGAAGTCGCGGCTCAGGGTCTGCTCGTTCCCCGATGTCATGGTGGCCAGATTGCGCATGTCGAGACGCCCGTGCGCCGCGTCGGCCTCGGGATATAGCGAGCCCACAGGGTCGGAGGGCGACATAAGCCCCTGTGTCCAGGCGCGGCCGAAGACCATCGACGTTACCGACTTGGCCACCGAGAAGGACTGCGTCGGCACTGCCCGGCTCTCCGGGTTGACCGCGTCCTCGGCGACCAGGCATCCGTTCCGGTAGATGCGCACGGCCCCGGACCCGGCGGCCTGCGCGAACGCGACGGCTTCCCGCAGCTTCCCGGCGTCGAAGCCCGCCTCCTCGGGCGTGGCCCGTTGCCAGATCGCGCCCGGTTCACTGCATTGCTCGGGCTCCTGCGGCTCGCCGGATCGGGAATCCGAAGCGGGCCGCACGCCCGCCTCGAACGCGGTCCCCTGAGTGCTGCCCAGGACCACCAACAGTGCTGCGGCGACCGCAGCCCCTCTGACGGGAATTCTCATGCCGGACCTCCTGCCCAGTGGATGGCATTGGACGCGCACGGGCCAGGGCACGAGAAGGCGCGGGAGTACCTCGGGGGCGCCGTCGGCCAGTGCTTCGCGGGATGACCGCGGTTGAAGGACTTGGAACCGGGATCGACGCGGGAGAGCAACGCTGGAGCGTTGTGTCGATCAGGGATGCAGAACGTGAGCTACATCCTTTTAGCACGGGCTTTCCGGCAGTAGCAAGACTTCGCCGCTAACGCCCGAGAGGCCCGAACCCAGCCGCGGACAAGGCCTGACAGGGGCCGTCCGAGTAGCTCAAGCTTCCCTGCTAAATCCATTTAGCCACATTTGGATCCGCCCTGCCTCTTCCCGACCGGGCTCAAAGGAGAACCCATGTCATCAGCAGGAACCCCGGCGCGTCGCCCGAACCAGTGGAGAGTGGGCACCGTCTCGGGGATGGCCTCCTACATCGACGGCGCCGCGCTCGCGGCATACGCCACGGCCATCGTGCTCTACCAGCAACCTCTCGGCCTCACCGGCACAGACATCGGCGTGCTCTCGGCCATCCTCACGCTCGGCGTCGCGATCGGTGCGGCCGTCGGCGGGCGCCTGGGTGATGCGCTCGGTCGGCGATCCGTCTTCCTCGTCACGATGGTTCTCATCGTGCTCAGCTCGGGCGCCCTCGTGTTCGGTACCGCGTTCCCGCTGCTCGTAGTGGCTACCGCCGCACTCGGCTTCGCGGTCGGAGCGGATCTGCCCGTGTCGATCGCGACGATCGCCGAGGCCGCGACCGAGGAGAACCGCGGCAAGCTCGTCAGCTTCTCCCAAACGCTCTGGTTCGCCGGTCAGCTCATCAGCATTCTGCTGTCGGCCCTCGTGGGCGGTCTGGGGCGGTTCGGCGGCCAGATCCTCTTCGCGCACGTCGGCATCGCCGCCCTGATCATCCTCATCCTCCGGCTGAGCCTGCCCGAATCGCAGGAGTGGCTCGCCGCGCGGGACGAGCGCCGCTCCGGGGCCACCACGCTTCGCGCGCAACGGGTCGGGATCGCCGACGTGCTCAAGGACCGGGTGCTGCTTGTGCCGTTCCTCGCGCTGATGGTGTTCTACACGGCGATCACCGTCGGCGGGAACACCTTCGGCCAGTTCAGCTCCTACATCGCGATCAACGTCGCGCACACGTCGGTGCAAGCTTTGTCGACGGCCAACCTCATCGTCGGACTTCCGCTGGGACTCGTCTGCGCGCTGGTGTTCATGCGCGTCGCCGACACGCGGTTCCGGATGAAGGCCTACCTCATCGGGTTCGTTGCCTGGATCTCCGCGTACTCAGTTCCGATCGCGTTCGGCTTCTCGTTGCCGACGCTGACCATCACCATCGCCTTCGGCACGATCGCGGGCGGGCTCGCCGGTGAGGCCATCATGCGCGTGTGGTCGCAAGAGACGTTCCCGACCCTGGTACGCGCGAGCGTACAGGGCGCGGTGCTCGCGATCGCCCGCATCGCCTCGGCCGGCGTCGCCCTCGTCGCACCGCAGTTGCTCACCGCGCCCAGGCTCTTCTTCCTCTCCCTCGCCGCGACCGCCGCGATCGGGCTGGTCGTGGGATGGATCGCATTCCACAAGGGACGGATCAACGCGTTCAAGGTGGAGGCCCAGGACGTCTCAGTGGCCGAATTCGACCACGAACGCAGCTGACCCTACCTCGACCCCGCTCATGACTTGATCTTCCGAAGGACGTCCATGAGTTTCCCAATATTTTCAAGGCGACCGCACGCTCGCGCCGCCCTGGTTCCCCTTCTCCTCGCCGTTCTCGCAGGCTCCGCGTCGCCTGAACCCGCGGCGGCTGACGACTCACTCGCCGCGCCCGGCACCGTTCCGGCTGCAGGCGCGTCGATCACCGACGAGAAGTGGCTCACCACGCGCACTCTCGAGCTGACCGTGTCCACCTCGACGTTCACCTCGCCGACGAAGGTGGAGGTGATGTTCCCGACCGGGTACTCGGACGAACAAGCGCGCCGGTGGCCCGCCACCTACTACCTGAACGGAACCAACGGCGACCAGACCTGGTTCCGCACCGTCTACGACGGTGAGGCCAAGACGGCCTCCTATCCCTCTCTCATCGTCGCTCCTGCCGGCCACGCTGGGTACTGGAGCGACTGGTACAACAACGGCAACGGGGGGCCACCGGAGTACGAGACCTTCGTGATCCGGCAGCTGATCCCGCTGATCGACGCGAACTTCCGCACCAGCTCCGGTCGCGCCCACCGTGGCGTCCTCGGCGAGTCGATGGGCGGATACGGCACCCTCATGCTCGCAGCACGCCATCCGGATCTCTTCGCCGCCGCGTCGAGCCTCTCGGGAGCCGTGGACACCAACTTCGCTCCGGGCACGGCCGCACTCACCGCCAGCCCCGCGTTCGACCTCTCCCCACCCGACTCCATCTACGGACCCCGAGCCACCGAAGAGGTCCGCTGGCGCGGTCACAACCCGACCGACCTCGCGGCCAACCTCCGGCCCGTCGACCTCCAGCTCTACACCGGCAACGGCGTGCCCGATTCCCGCGAGATCGGCGACGTTCCCGCCTTGTGCGCGGTGGAGTCCGGAATCATCGAGCCGGAAACAAGAAACCTCCACAACGCCCTCGTCGGTCTCGGCATCACCCACGAGCTCAAGACCTACAATTGGGGCTGCCACACGCCGTCACAGATCCGACAAGAGATCACCGACAGCCTGCCCCGCTTCGCCGACCTCTTCGCCCGTCCGGATGCCGCACCGGCGAGTTTCGACTACAGCTCCATCGAACCGCATTTCGAGGTCTTCGGCTGGTCGATGCAGGCCGATCCGAACCGCGCTCTGGAGTTCCTACACCTGCACGACGTCAGCGAAACCGGATTACGGATCACCGGGAGCGGTACTACCACCGTCGCCACACCGCCGCTGTTCCAGGGATTCGCGACCGTAACCGTGACCGTCGACGGGGTTGCGACCACAGTACGGCCTGACCAGACCGGCCGGATCAGTTTCACCGCCGATTTAGGCCCGGCGAACCGGCAACAGCAGTACACCGCCAGCAGCGACAACGACTTCCACACCGCCGCCATAACGTTCACCCGGGAGTAGGGCTGCGGGCGCACTTCCGCGAATCAGCGCGGAAACGTCATGACCTGTGGCCTCTGCCAGCTGCTTCCGAGGCGTTCTGCCCCTTCCCGCCCCTCGTTCCTCCTGCGGGTGCCGCTTTGGGAGCAGGTCAAGTCCCTGTCAGTGCATCAATGAGGAGACCGACGAGCCGTTGGGCCTGTTCTCTGGTGCTGTGTGCGCGTACTGACGACACCACCGACGAGGAGCCGGACATCATCGGGGGCAACACCGGTTCGCAGGCTGCCGTCCCGGGCGCCGGCTCGAGGAGCGTGGCGACAACGCCGGGCAGCAGCGTGCGGTCCTGAGCGTACGGTCAGCCAGTCATGCCACCAATCCGTAATCCCCGTCATTGGCACAGCGGTGTTCCTTGTTGCTGTTCATAGAACGCAACGGGGTCCGAAGCGCTGCTGCCAACATCGACCTGGAAGTGCAGGTGCGGCCCGGTCGACTCACCCCGGTTGCCGACCTCGGCGATCGCCTGGCCCGCGTGGATTTCCTGGCCTGTCTGGACGAGGTTCCGGTTGTTGTGCCCGTAGGTGGTGATCACGTTGTTCGCGTGCCGGATGCGTATCCAGAGCCCGTAGCCGGTGGCTGGTCCGGAGTCGATGACGTTGCCGCCTGAGGCGGCAACGATCGGAGTCCCGATAGGTGCAGCGATGTCCTGCCCCCGGTGGAATTCCCCGTCGCGTGGCCCGAACCCCGAACTACATCTCCCACTCACTGGCACGGCCCACCTCTGCTGAGACGTGCTTTGTTCCGCGGCGTTGTAGACATCTGCTTGGTTGAGGACCTTACGTACGTACCAGTGGGCGTGGTTGTAGGTGAAGATCGCGCCGTAGAGGTCGCGGCCGTCGCGTGCTCCGGATTCGCAGAGGTATGCGGCGGCGGTGTAGATCGCGTCGTGCGGGTTGTACCGCGAGGGTGGTGTGCTGCCGCCGGGCGGGGGCGGGTGTTCCGCGATGACGGAGTCGAAGGTGGGTTGGAGGAACTGCATCGGTCCGCCTGCGTGGGCGAAGTTTTCTCCGCTGTGGACCCCGTCGTCGTTGAGGCGTCCGTGGTCGGTCTCGACCTTGCCAATGGCGGCGAGGGTGCTCCAGTCCAGCCCGGGACAGGTCGGTGCAGCTTGTTGGTAGAGCGTGAGGTAGTTGCCGGGGATGTCGGCAAGTGCGGCAGGGCTGGGTTGGCTGGCTGCGTAGCCGCCTCCGCCGAGAACGGCGGAGACGACTCCGGAGGCTGCAGCCGCGATGATCACGGTTAGGGCAACGAGTGCGCCGATCGCAGTGGCCGCAATTTTGGCCATGCAGGGATCACCTCGGGTTCCAGGTCAGCTCGCTGGGTTGCCAGGGCGGAGTCGGCGTGGGCGGGCTCAAGCGCGGAACGGGGCTGGGTTCGGTGCCGCTGGTGTCCGCGGAGCTGGTCGGTGCTTCCAGGTGGGGCCAGGCCGAGAGCAGGCTGATCAGGCGGTGGCGGCCGCCGTCGGCGTGGTGCAAGGGAAGCCATATGTCGTGGGCAGGGCTTCCTGCCGTGCGGAGGTGTTCGGCGGTGGTGGTGGCAATCGGTAGTGCTTGCCGCTGCGGATCAGTGCGTAGGTGCTCAACGAGTTGTCGTCGGGCGTGCGCTTCCCGGGCTGCGGTGGCGAAGACCGCGAGCAGCGGGGTGACGATATTGGTCGCGGCGGCGAGACTGGTGTAGCCGGGCAGTTTCGAGACGAACCGGCTGAGTTGGTAGCTGCCGGTGTCCCATTCGAGGAACCATTCGATCTCCCGCCCGGCTTCGTGCCAGCGTCCGTATCCGTCGGGGCGGACGTGGTCACCGAAGTGCCGGCCACAGCGGGCTTCGGACCACCATGCGGTCACGGTCTGGTCCTGGGTGGTGTTGGTGAGCGCGTCGGCCAGCAGGGTGGTGAAGAAGTTGTTGACGCCCATGAGATGGGCCAGCCGCAAGCTGTAGGCGATGCCCACCGATCGTTCTGGCCGGAACTTCAGGTCCTTGGGGTCGAGCCCGTCTTCGTGGGCCAGTAGGTGGGCGCCGGTGGTGTCCAGGACGTAGTACATGGGGGCTCGGCCGCGGCCAATGTAGGGCTGGAAGCGGTCCAGCACCCGCCAGGTGTGGAGCTTTTGCAGCCGGTGGTTCGCTGAGCGGCGGGAGCCGAAGGCGATCGCCGCGATCTGTGGAGAGGTGAGCACCCGGTGCTCGGCCACCATGCGGGCCAGCCATCGGTCACGGGTGGTGAGGTGTGCAGCGACATTGGTTTGATGCTCGGCAGAGGCGGCGAGGCGCAGGCTCGGCCGCTGCGGTATCGGAGCGCGCAGGTCGCGTTGCTGGTGCTGGTGCTGGTGCTGGTGCTGGTGCTGGTGCTGGTGCTGGTCGAACACAATCGTTCCCCCTTGGGCGGGTGCAGACATAAGGGAGGGCGGTTCTCTCTGTTGGGAGGACCGCCCTGCGGCGTGCGAGGTCATGCGCGGCGTGGGTCTGTGCCGGTGGTTGCTGACTGGTCGCCGGCGTCCACGGTTCGGGAGGCTAATGGGCGGGTGTGGGCCGCGGCGGCTATGCGCACGGCCTTGGAGCGCCCGGGAATGGCTGGCGGCAGCGGTTGGGTCGTCACGGTGAACGGCTGGGTTTCCTCGCCGCCGACGACCAGTCGCGCGGCTGCGTGGTACACCCCCAGGTGCGCGAGGTCGTGCTCGGATACTCGCGGTGCGGTGTGGCGAGCGAGTTCGCGTGCGTCCTCGGGCGAGGCGTTAAAAACGATCTTGCTGCGGGCGTTGGTGGAGATGCCTTCCTTGAGGTCCTTGGGAAGTTGACCCAGGTGCTGATGGGCCAGCGTCATGCTCAGCCGGTAGCCGCGGGCTTCGGCGAGCATGTCCTCCATCGCATACGGCAGGTTGAGGAAGTTGTGCGCCTCGTCGACATACAGTCCGGCGTCGCGGCGTTCGCGCTGGGCCAGTGCTGCGCGGGCGGTCGTGGCTTGCCAGACTCGCGCCACGATCAGCGATCCCAGCAGCCGCGTGGTGTCCTCACCAAGACGTCCCTTGGGGATACGCACCAGACAAAGTCCACCATCCAACGCTTCGCCCAAATCCACTGTGGATGGTCCTGCGGCGACAGCCTTGACCACGAATGACCGCAACAAGAAGGCGCGGAGCTTGTTCAGCAGGGGCGCGGTCGCTTGGGCGCGAGCCGCATCCGACAGTTGGTCGTACCAGTCCCAGAACCCTCGCAGCGTCGGGTCGTCGGACACCCGATCCCGGTGCCGCGCCCGCGTGGCCGGGTCGGTGAGCAGTTGCGGCAAGGTGGCCAGCGTGGGCGTGTCTGAGGCGGCCCGCAGGGTTAGGCACCCGGCGCGGAGGATGTCCTCGGTGCGCGGCCCCCAGGCCGAGGCGAACACTCGGGAGAACACGGACACGAGGTGGTCGATTGCCGATTCCTTCGGCCCTTCCAGGGGGTTCAGGCACGGGGTCGGTCCGCGGGAGTCGGCGTCGAAGAGCACGACCTTGTCTGCGGCGTGTGCGGGGAGCCGCTGCAGGACGTCGGTGATCAGGTCGCCCTTGGGGTCGATGACCACCGCCCCGCGCCCGTACTCGGCGTCGGCGAGGATCATCCGCGCCAACATCGTCGACTTCCCCGATCCCGTGGCCCCGAGGACATGTAGGTGGTGCCGCGCGTCGGAGACCTGCAGCCCCACCGGGCGGGCGTGGCCGGTGTCGGAGATCCCGACCGGGCGGATCAGCTCGCCCTCGGTCGGCGTGTTCGGCGGGGGCGGTACCGCCCGCGCTCCGGCGCGGGCCAAGCCCGGCAGCGCCTCGTCGGTGGGCAAGTGGGCCACGGCCGCCAGCTCCGGTACCGACAGCAGGTCACCCCGCCGCAGGCGCCGACGCGCCAGGCTGCGCACGGGGTCGCGCAACCGTCGACGGCGGTAATGGTTGTGTTCAGTGAACCCGGAGAACGCGCTCGCGATGGCGTGGGCGCGGCCCCGGACCTGCTCACACACCCGCGCGACCTGCTCCCCGGGGGTGTCGATCGGCACCGTCGTGGCCACCGCGTAGCGGATCAGCGTTTCCCACTGCGCCCCACGCTGCTTGGCCACGATGGCGCGGTTCTGCGCCTGGAACTCCAACGAAGTCTGCGGGTCCAGCTTCGGCTGGCCGTTGGACGGCTTCGTGCCCGAGGGGCCCGGCGTGAGCAGGTCGAGCAACCGGCCTACCAGGTGCGTTGACCGCCCGGCGTTGAGATGGCGGGCCGACCGCCGAGCCTGCTTCACCCGACGACCGGTGACCGGACGCGTCAGGACCTGCACACACGCGGTGTCGTGCACACCGAGCCCCACAGGAGCGCCCAACAGGGCACGAATGGGGTCCGCGTCAAAGTCGGAGCGGATCGGCAACGCTTCCGACCGCGCCAGGAGCAGCGTGCCGGCGGTGACCAGTTGCCGGCGCCCCTCGATGGGTGTCGTGGGCACTGGCGGGCCGGTCTCGTGGGTGCGGGTGTGTGCTCCGGGCCAGGCGGCTTCGACAGCGCGCTCCACCATGCCCGGAGGCACCGCGCCCGGCACCCACAGCCGGATCTGCACTCCGTCGTGCCCAAACACGTACTCCCAGGCCAGATGCGGTTGCCCGGTGGTCGCCCGTTGCACCATCGGCCGCACGAGCCCGACCAGGTTCGACCACATCGCCTCAGCCCCGTCCGGGTCGACCGTTGGAGGAGCCAAGATGGTGATCATCCGAGACCGCTCGTGCAGCGCATCCTGGCAACGCAGGAACCACCACCGCCGCAGCAAACCCAGCCCGGTCGCCACAAGCACGATCGCGGGGACCGCGATCAACCCCCAGGCCTGCAGCCACGACCACACCTGGTCCAGCACCGCCTGAATCACGCCCCACGGATCAGTCAGCAACCTCCCCAGCGGGCTGTCTATGACGGACGGAATTGCGAGATCCATGAGCGGAAAGCTCCCTACTGTCACAAGAGAGGTCGGATTTGGCGCGATCAAGCGGCCTGCTCGTCTGAATCCGGCCCGATGCGGCGGCGAGACGACGGAGCACTGGTGATCGAGCAAACCGTTGCGCGAGCTCGCCTGCGTCGGTGCGCGTCGACTTCAGCCTGCCACTCCGAAAACCGACGCCCCGCTAGCTTTTTCATAAAGTGCGGGATGTTGTTTGCGGAGACACCCACCAGGCGGGGACCGAGCACCGCGAGTAAGTCCGAGGCTTCCTGAGAGGACCACCCCGCCTCGTCGATGGCGTCCTCATCCGGGAAGACATCGGCCACGCGATCCACCGCGGGGTCCAGCAGCGCGTCCTGCATCCCGCCGTAGCTGTAGACCCACAGGAAGTTCTCCGGCCGGTCCGGCTCCACCACCGTTTTGAACCGCCGAACTTCCTTGGTGTAGGCGTAGAAATTGGTGTCCGGACGCGCTCGCATGATGCGAAGCCAAGACTCCAGGTAGGGCGTGCTGAAGAAGTCGCCGCTGTCGTGGATTCTGACCCAGCTGCCGCGGAATTTCGGTGCGGCCAGCTCGGTGAGCATGGCCTGTTTCCATCCGGCCAGGTCGTCAAGCACGAACCGCAGGTTCGACTCGTGCTTGGCCCGCACCGCAGGCCAGGTGTAGGTGCCGTGGCGGGCGTAACAGACCTGCCGGCAGATGCCCGCCGAGGGACAGGTGTTGTAGGTGCGTCCGTCAGGAAGTCGTCCGGCCCAAGCGGGCAAGGACCAGTTGTGCACGCCGATGGCACGCATTTCCCGGTTCTGAGTCAGCAGCCGGCGCGGGCGCCCGGCGGATGAAGGCACGTGTTCAGATGAAGACATGCGCGTCCTCCACAGGAATAGGAAGAAATTCAAAAACAAGACAAAAGGTCCACAGTGGATCTGTTAAGCGAGGAAGGGAGCTTCGCTCCTACGCTGGATCGTCGTCGCAGCGAGACTGGAATGGGGCGTCGGTCTGGACGTTGTCCGAACGTCGGTGCCGGTGGCGTCGGCGGTAGCAGTCGAGGTTGACGACCTTGGTGTGGGCACCGTCATCGTCGACGGTCACGAGCTGGGCGCACTCGACGCCCTTCCGGCGGCGGACGTACCGCACGCACACGTGGACCAGTGCACGCACGCCGAAGACGGCCACGGCGCCGATGAGGTATCCGGAAATCACGACCACTGCGCAGGCAATCCAGATCACCGCCATCACTCCGGCCGCCAGCGCGAAGACGGAGAGGAAGTCGTGGACGACAATGCCCAGGAACGAACCGACTGCGTCCTGGTCGAGGACCGCGGTGGCAAGCTGTGAGAACACGGGAGATTCCTCCTAGTTCGCCTCAGTCGTCGAGAAGAAGATCTTGAGAACTGCCGATCTCGGCGAATTCACCTGTCTCGTCGGTGGATTCGGACAGCGATGCCAGTTCGGCAGGGTCTGTTGTGATCAATTCGTGCTCGCCGTCGGAGGCGATGGCCTGCAGGGCGACCCGCTGAGTCCCCGTCGACAACAAGCCCTGACCGGTACCGGCTGAAAGCAGGAATTGCCGTTCGCCTTCGGACAAAGCGAAGGTGCGGACGATGTCGTCGATGGCTTGGGGTGCTTGGCGAAGCAGGATCTGGGTGGCGGCGTTGGCGATGACGGCTTTGCCGAGATCCGTGCCGAAAACATCCCCGACGTCTTGGGTCGCGACTGTCAAACCCGCCCAGTGTTTGCGGGCGGATTTGGCCATGCGCCACAGAAACTCGGCCCCCGCCTGCTGCTGCATGAGCAACCAGGCCTCGTCGACCACACACAGCCTCGGGCGGCGAGTGGAGGGGTTGGACACCCGCCGCCACACCGTGTCCAGGGTGAGCAGGGTGCCGGCGGGTTTGAGTTCGTCGGGCAGGTTCCGCAGGGAGAACACGAGTAGGTGGCCCTCCGGCGGCGCCGTCGTGGGGCCATCGAACAGCCCGCGGAACGCGCCGTCGGTGAACGGCTGCAACCGGCTGGCTAACTCGCTGGCGGTGTCGCCGCCGAGGCGGGCGAGGACGACGCGGAGGTCGCATAGCAGCGGTGCGGGCCGGGTCCAGGTGCGGGCGTCGCCGGTGATCCCTGCCAGCTGGTAGGTCGCGGTTACCCCCTGGTCCAGCACGGCCCGTTCGTCCGCGGTCAACGCCTGTCCGAACAGCACAGCCAGCAGGGTGTGGATGAACAGGCTGCGGCGGGTGACCACATCGGCAGGCGCGGAGCGGCGCCCATCCGGGCGGACGTGAATCGGGAGATCGAGCGGGTTGAGGTGAATGCCCTCGGCGCCCAATGGGAAGTAGGTGCCGCCGACGGCGGCGGCCAGGCGGGCGTACTCGTCTTCCGGATCGATGATCGCGATCTCCACGTCCCGGTACAGCGACCGGAGCGCTTCGAGCTTGACCAAGTAGCTCTTGCCCGCTCCGGAACGGCCGAGGATGACCGAGTTGTAGTTCTCGCAGGCGAACCGGTCCCAGTGCACCAGCCCCTGGGAGCCGAGGTTCCAGCCGTAGAGCACCCCGGCCGCGGTTGACGCGGAGGTGGCATCCGGCGGAGGCAAATCCGGCGAGGTGAACGGGAACGCAGCACTCAACGCCGCGGTGTCGAAAGTGCGGGTCATGCCGATCTGGTCCAGGCCCATCGGCAAGGCCGTGATCCACCCCTGCAAGGACCGGTAGGTGGTGGGTTTGGCGTCCATGAGCAGCGAGGCGGTCAGCGCGCGCAGTGCGCCGATCTCCTCGACGAGTTCCTGCTCCGAGGACGCGTGCACTGTCAGGTACAGCCCGAGGCGGAACAGGCGGCCTTCGCCGCGGGCGAGTCGGTCGGAGAGGTCGTAGGCGTCCTCGGTGGCCGCCTCCACCTCCGGGTCCTGCAGACGCCCGTGTGCGGCGGAGTGCCTGCGGCCGGATTCGAGCTTGCCGAGCTGCTTGCGCAATCGGTCGGCCGCGATGCGCGGGTCGATCGGCTCGATGTGCAGCGACACGTCCAACCGGCCCGGGTAGGTCAGCAACGGTTGCAGCCACCCGGGGTGCACTTCGCGCGGGTAGCCGGTGACCGCGAACGAGGCGACCCAGTCCTCACCGATCTGCAGATGCCGCGGGTGCACCTCGATGGCGTCCGGCGCGAAGGCACTCGTCGCCGTGGGTGGCTGGCGACGCTTCTTGGTGGTGATCACGAGAAGTCCTCCTCGGTATCGAGCTCCCAGTCCGAGCCGATAGGGGTGGTGATGACCTCGCCGGCGCCCGCCATCTCCGCCGACGGCGGTAGCGGGCTGTCGGGGTTGGTGGCGGTGGACAGCACCGCCGTGGCTTGTGCGGCATCCAGCGGGGTCACGCTGATGCCCGCGGGCGAGAGCAGTTCGGTGGCCTCGCTCATCCGCCGCAGCAGCCGGGAAGCCGCCGCCTTGTGTGCTCCGTCCGACGGCTGGCCTCCGCCGCGTGCGCGACCGACGCGGCGGCGCTGGGTCAGCGAGTCCTGCGGGGTGGTGCGCACCGGTTCGCGGGCCACCAGCAGGATCTGCCGCCTTAGCAGGTCGGCCTGCTGCCCGAGCTGGGCCAGGTAGTCGGCGTGATCGAGCGCTGCGGACTCCAGCGCCGGGTGCGGCAACCCCGCCGCACGCTCGCGCAGCTCCGCGATCTGGCCGGAGAGGTCCAGTCGTTGGGCGCGGATGAGGATCTGAACGCTCGCGCCGAGGCTGTGCAGGTACCGGCCGAACGCTGCGGTCAGCGCTTCCTGCTCAGCCAGAGTGCGCAGCGCGAAGTTCACCGTCGAACACGCCGCGACCAGAGCCACGCCGTCGTCGCCGAGATCGACGATTCCCGCTTCGGCGACCCCGTGGGCGGGCAGGTCGAGCCCGCCCGCGGCGACGGCTTCGTGTCCGTGGGCTACCCCAGATAGCCATTCCGGCACCTCGGCGGGCGCCTGCCCGGCCGCGACCCGGCGCCGCGGTTGTAGCCGCTGCCGAACGGCGGCCAGCAACAGGCGGTCCAGGGTCACTCCGTCTCGGCGGACCACGACCAGCGCGGTCACCGCGACCCCGATCGGGACTGCGATGGCAAGGTAGGCGATCACTGGGATCATGGCGCGGGTGGCTTGCCAGCCGCCGTAGAGCACCAGGCCCGTCACTGCCATCACCGCGACCTGCCGCGCGGTGAAGCCGGCCAGAATCCGGTCCTCCCGGTCGACGTCGGCGGGAATCCGCACGCTCATCGGTGGTCACCTCCTTTCCTCCTAGTGCTGGGCCGGGGCGGGTGGAGCTTCGGAAGGTTCAGCGGCAACTCCTGCTGACGCGGCCCCGGCCGCTGCGGTTCAGGCGGCGGTGTCTGGGGCTGGCTGCGGGCTGGTTTCCGCGTGCGCTGCACGTTCAGCGGGAGCTGGTACTGCCCGTCCCGGCCGACCCGGGGCTTGTTCTCCGGCCACTCGCCATCGGCGGGCAACTTCGTCTGTCGCTCCCGGGTCGCTGGACGGATCGGTTTCGGCAGCTCCGGGGGTGGCGCGGGTCGCCGCACGCGCTGCACCTCGATCGGCAGCCGGTATTGCCCGTCGCGGCCGAGCCGGGGCTTGTTTTCCGGCCATTCCCCGTCGCGCGGGAATTCCAGTTGCCGGCCACGCGGTTCCGTCGAGGACTTCCGCTCCGGGGGTGGTTCCGGAGCCGGTTTCGGCTTAGGTTGCCGCTGGACGTTCAGCGGTAGCTGGTATTGCCCGTCACGGCCTAGTCGTGGCTTGTTTTCCGGCCACTCGCCATCCAACGGAAGCTCCAACTGTTTACCCTGCGGGGCTGGGCGAGAGCGCGAGGACGGTTGCGGCGCCGGTCGCCGCTGGGTGGGTTTCCGCGTTCTTTTGACGTTCAGCGGGAGCATGTACTGGCCGTTGGAGGTGGCCCGCGTTGTGGCATACGGGTCCGGCGGGTCGGCCGATTTCTGACCGCCACGGGAACGAGGGGTCTTTCCGCCGCCGCTGCCCATCCCCTTGAGGAGACCGAAGGTCTTGTAGGCGATGAGCCCTCGGACGAGACTGCCGACTAGAGAGCGGCCTCCGCCGCCGCGCAGAGATCCAAGAATCCAGAACGGAATCTTGATGAGGACATAGCACAAGGCGAGTGCAACCAGAAACTGAATCACAGCGCTTCCCCCTTGTTGTTAGTTGAACAGCGTGATGCCGCCGGGCCAAAAGAAGAGCTTGATCGCCGCAACCAAGGCGAGCGATTGACCAACTTGAATGGCCATCACCCCGGCGAATGCTTTCCACCACCAGAACGCGATACCTTCGGTTTGCGGAAGCGCGTGACACATAAGCAAGATCGGGGCTGCCGCGAGCAAAATGATGGTCAGCGTGATACGGACGATGTACGTCAGCAAAACCGCGACGAGCATGACGATCAGCGCCAGAGCGATAAAGATGACGAACAGCCCACCCCCATCGAGATCACGCATCAAGGTGTCACGCATGGCACGCCCCGCAATTTCCGGACTCACCCCATCTCCCAAGATTTCTCGCGAGAGCGCGTTACCGATTTCGATCACCTTGCCGCCGAAAAATAGCGACAGGTTGGACGCGAGGAACCCGACAATCACCCGGGGAAGGATTTCCTTGATGGAATGCCGGGCCTGCAATGTTTCGTGGGCCATGACGATGATGCCCGCGGCCAGGATGAGAGTCGCGTAGACCGCGATGACGATCTGCTGCGAGCTGCCCCATATCTGTCCCATGACCGGCAGTTGGTCCAGCGGAGGAGTCACCAACAGCGACTTCGCGAGCAGGTCCAGCAGGCTGTTCAAACCGGGCGTGACCAAATCGCGGAAGAACGACTCGATCGCGTCCGACACGCAGGCCGGAATGTCGGTGATCCCGCACGACGACCCCTGGGCCGGAGCTTGACTGGGGTTCGATTGATTTCCGGGCGGCTGGTTCGCCGGTAGCACCGGAACGGGTTGGGGAATGCAACTCGGCCCCTGGCACGGCGGCGGAGGAGGCGCGGGAACGGGTCCAGACGGGGCGGCAGGTGGTTGCGGGGCGGGCTGGGCGCTCGCGGCACCGGTGCAAGCCAGCCCCGCCACCGCCACCGCCACGACGAGCACCAGCAAGGCGGTCACCGCGGTACACACGCGGCCCACGCGGTGGCCCGCCCCTGAGGTGGAATACGCGGTGGCCGACATGGGATCAGGCCCCCACGATTCCGCGCAGGATCTCCACGACCAGCGGCGCCAGCGCCGCGAGCGCGTAGCCGAACCCAGCGGACTTGAAAGACAGCTTGGCCTTCTCGATCTCGCCAGGGTCACCGTTGGCCAGCACGTAGCGGACCCCGCCGATAGTCAAGAAGACCGTGGCCAGCAGGGCGAGCAGACCCATGATCCAGTTGCGGATGTTGTTGAGGACGTCGTCGATCGTGCGGGCCAGCGCGACGACGTGGGTGGTCTCGGCGACCGCGGGCATCGAGATCGCCAGCAGGCCGACGGCGGCAATCCCGGCGATCATCAGCAGCCGGAGAGCACCGCGCCGGGACAAGCATGGGGTGAACGAGAAGCGCATCAGAGAGACCTCCAGACAGCGCGTGCGAGGCAGCGGGAGCGCGAAGCGGGGTAGGGCTCACCCGCGTCCCTGAAGTCCGGAATTTGGGGGCTGATTCGCCACCTCGTCCCCAACTTTTTTCGCTACGTTCTGTGACTGACTCTCGTCGCCGGCCACCTCGTTGGAGGACTGCCACGTCATGGCCACGGCGCCCGTTGGGTCGCCGTCGTCTGGGTTGGTGTCGGACTCGGCCAGCCACGCGGCGAGGCGGTTCTCGGCCTTGCGCCGATGCTTGGCCAGCGTCTTGTAGGTCAGCCCTGGCCGGCGGGGCCAGTCGGCCAGCTCGATGCCTTCCAGACGGGTCGCGCCGATCAGTTCGGCCTCGGTCCGGGTCAGGACTCCGGCCTCGACCGCCCGAGCCAGGACCAAGTCCGGATGACCGGACGGGGGCTTGGGTTCGCTGGAGTGAAACCCCGGCGGCTTCGGGGTCGGCCCGTCCATCCCGTCCAGCAGTGCACGGTGCCCGGCGCGGTAGGCGGCCCACCGCAGCCGGACCGTGATCCGCCCCTCAGTGAGATCCACGGTCCGGAGTGCGTCGAGGACCCCCCGAAGGATCTCGGCGTGGATGTCGCTGGGGTCGTCGGCGTAGCGCTCGGTCAGCCGGGCGGCCAGCGAGGTCAGCATCGGCAGCGCCAGACCGACCGCGGTGATCGTCCACGTGCCGCCCTCGATGCGGGCGCGGCTGATCACATGCGCCCACACCTGGTCCCACACCCGGCGGGGGCAGCGCTGGTCCAGCAGCAGGTCCCGGAGTTCGTCGACCGGGATGATCCGGCCCGGAAGGTGGTCGAACAGGCGACCATCCACAGCCACTGGGTGATCCCCCGCGGTCAGCCATCTGAACGCGTCACGGGCGGCATCCAGCGGGTTGCCCCGGCACTCTTCGTGCTCGGACTGAGCAGTGAGAGCCATTGCTCGGCTCCTCTCGAACGGCGGTTGATGACGCCGCCGAGAGGGCCAGGCGCAGAACAGCGCAGCGCACGGTTGTGCACTAAGACGAAACTAAAATGATCTTCGTGTTCCGGAACAGGAAGATCATCATCTGGTCAACTTGAAGATCGCACCCCAAGCGAGCAGCAAGCCTGTGCGCTGCGGCGTTAGTCAGACGCTGTTCCTTTGCTGTCACTGCGCCCAGGCGGAGGAACGGAACAAGAAAAAGGATCTTGAGAAACGTCCGGGGCGATCTTGAACAGTCCCACCGCGCGCTCTGCTGGCCCGCTTTCAATCGGCGTGACGGTTGATCTTGCGCAGCCCTCCTCCAGATCAACTAGTGGGTAGTGGTGTCGACGAAGCCAGTGACGCTAGGTGTCCGCTCCGGTTGAGGAGTCGTCAGAAAAAATCTTGGAAGCCGGTGGCGAATCGGGGCCGTTTTCGCGGACTTCAGGGGTGTCCTTGCCCAACGCGACCGATCACCGGAGCACGCGATGTCTGTCCTCCCGATGCCGGAGGTACCGCCTCCTGACACCCCCGACGGCCACGGGCCAAACCCCTGCGTCGGGTCGGTCCGCGAACCACGCCGCGAACGCACCGGCCCGCCGGTGTCGGCGACGGTGCGGCTGTGTCTCGTCGACCCCGCCGCGGACGCCGACGAGATCGTCACCGCCGCGGTCTCGATGATCAGCACCACCTACACCGCGCCCGGCGACAGGATCATGCTCGCCGCCCCCGAGGCACCCGCGACGGGTTCGAGCCGGACGCGTCGGGACCGGCTCGTGGAGTCCGTCCTCCGACTCGGCCGCGGCGCGACCACTGGTCCGGACTTTCGGCCTCACAGCGATCACGAGTTCGCCGCGGCGGGTGGGGGGCTGCCCGGCGCCCGGGGGTCCGGGTCCGGACTCGGACCCCGGCCCGGCGACGTCGCCGAGCCGGTCGCGAACCTGACCGACCAGAAGTCCCTCGGCGAGTCGTTCGGTCCGGGTTCCGACGGCTTCGCGTTGATCATCGCGGGCTGGTCCGACCAACCCGCAGACCCGTTCGCGATGGCCGACTGGGCACCGCTGCTCGCCCCTGCCGGCACCGTCGTCGTACTCACGCACAGTAGCAATCAGCGCCAAGCAAGAATCAGCCATTCGGGGCAGTTGTCGCGTGCCGCGGCGCTGGCCGGATTGATCTTGACCGACCGGCTAATCCTGGCCCACCAACCCCCGTCGCCCCCTCGGCCGACTACCCGGCGCAGCCGGAGGGAGATCGCCCTCGGCGGCCACCGCCGCATCCACACCACCGCCAGCGTCTTCCGCCGCTCGCCCCCGTCTCCGGAGGTCCGCCATGCCTAAGACCCGCCTGCGTCCCGGCAGTGTCTGGGACACCGGCCGCACCACCCCACCCCGGCAGATCGCGGACAGGCACGTCGGAGCCACCCGCGCCGACACCGCACTCACCTCGGACGTCGCGCGGCAGATCATCACCACCTACACCGCCCCTGGCGACGCCGTCTGCGACCCCAACCCGGGACCCGGACTGATCCTGGCCGAAGCCCTCCGGGCGGGCCGAGACGCAATCGGCCTGCCCACCGAGCCATGGTGGGAATCCGCCCTGGAAGCCAATCTCGACCTCGCCCGCCTAGCCGGCCCGGTCGGCTCCGCGACCCTGCTGGACAGCGTCGATGACCCCCGCGCCGCCAAACTGCCCGGCGCCGTCGACCTCGTGCTCACGGGACTGCGGCACACCCCGCGCAGCGACCCAAGCCGGGTGTTGGTGGGGCTGTATGAGGACTTGGACGCCGTCGCCGACTGGGTTTGGCCCGCTGGGCACATCGTGGTCACCTGCCGCCCCTGGCGCCGCCTCGGAAAGCTGCTCGACCTACCCGGCAAGATCCACGACGCCGCGGACGCGATCGGTCTCGTCCCCGCCGACCATTGCATCGCGCTGACCGCAACTATTCGGGGAAACCGGGTGCGCCCGAGAATCGTCAGCCGCGCGGGAAACCTCCCGGAAAACACCGACATTCACGGCCGTACGACAACCATCTCGGCGCATCTTGACGTGCTGGTTTTCCGCCTCCCCACCAGCGCAAGTCGTAAAAAAACTCCGCAGCGAGGTGTCGCGTGAACAGGCTCTACTATCGTGACGAGACCATCGAATTGCATCTTGGCGACACCCTTCAGGTCATGGCATCACTTCCCAGCTCTTCGGTGGATTGTGTCGTCACCTCGCCACCCCACTGGGGATTGCGCGATTACGGAACCGCAGTTTGGCTCGGCGGTAACCCTGAGTGCCGACACACCTTGGGGACAACACCCCATCAACGCCGGACCACCAAGAAGCAGACATCCTCGTGGCCTCATTCGAGCATGAACAAGAACTGCAGGAAGTGCGGCGCTCTTGCGCACGATCGACAATATGGTCTGGAGCCGACGATCGATGACTACGTTGATCGCCTGCGAGCGGTGAGTGCGGAAGTCTGGCGCCTTCTCACACCACGGGGAACTTACTGGCTCAATGTCCGGGACAGTTTCAGCTACCACAACAGCGGCACAGGAAACACGCGCAGAAACACGCCCGACGCAGCCTCCGCAGTGGTGCGCCACAAAAGTCTCATGGGTATTCCGTGGCGGACTGCCCTAACTTTGCAACAAGATGGCTGGATCATTCGCAACTCGATTGTGTGGCACAAACCCAACGCCATCCCTGATCCGTCATCAGATCGGTTCTCCTCGCGCTACGAGATGGTTTTCCTCTTGGTCAAGCAGCCGGACTATTACTTCAACGCAGCCCACGCAGTCGAACCATTGTCACCGAACCGTCCGGATCATCGGAAGAACCATCGCGGAGGCAACAAGCCGCACACAATCCGATCATCCTGGCAACCGCGAGGAGGCGGGAAGAACGTCGGAGACATCTGGTCGATATCCACGCGACCACTACCTGAAGCGCATTGCGCTCCTTTTCCGATCGACCTTCCAGAGCGTTGTATTTCGGTCGGCTGCCCTGAAGATGGCGGTGCCCTTGACCCCTTCTCGGGAGCAGGAACTACCGGCCTCGCCGCCCGACGACTGGGCCGATCTTTCCAGGGAATCGATCTGCGGGCCGACTATCACGACATCTTCCTGCGGCGACTCCACCAACAGAACGGGCGCACCGAGCTCTCCAACGAAAAGAATCCGGGAGCCAACGTTGCTTGAAGTCAAGCTGTGTAGCACCAGCAACGTGGGTTTTCCTCCAACACGACGGCGTAGCCGGACGGCCGTGCAGTGGTGTGTGACACGGGAGTCGCGACTCAATCCCATCCGCCGGCGTTACGCTTCCCGCCGCGATGCTCGCGACGGGGTTGAGGGGGCTGCCACATGAACCCGCACGATCCGCTCGCCGATGCTGCTACTCCAGATGCTGACACGATCCCCGCAGCGACCGAACTCGCCTCGGCAGCTCGTGAACTAGCTGACGCCGTCCGCGCACTGGCCGAACAAGCGCCGCATGACCCCGATGCATTGCTCACCGCAGAACAGCTCGGAGACCTCCTGCGGCTATCACCACGCACGCTGAAGGAGCAGGCAGCAGCCGGGCTAATCCCGCACCGCAGGTTCGGCAAGCATTACCGGTTCAGCCGCGAGGACGCCGCAGAAATCGTAAGGCTCGCCAGGAAACCCCCCACGCCTCAGGGGAGGAAGGGGTTTCGGGCGGCCTGACCCGGGCACAGCCCCACACAAATGTCCGCCCCGACAGATCTTGCCCGGGCGGCCACACAAAGGAAAAGAGCAAGGAAGGAAGTGGTCATGGCCTACGGCCAACGAGACGACAGTGGAGGATGGCGCGCCCGGTACAAGCGCCCTGACGGAACATTGGGCAGCAAGTCCGGGTTCCCCTCCGAGAGAGCAGCCGAGAACTGGGGCAACGAGCAGGAAGCACTGATCCGCAGACACATGTGGATCGACCCTCGTGATGGCGAGACGCCGTTCGGCACGTTCGCACGCGAGCTCCTTGATGCTTTGGCGCCACGGCTGGAGCCCAGCACTCTCGCCAAGTACAAGTCCCACCTGGATTCGCAGCTCCTACCGCAGTGGTCCGCGTGGCCGCTGATCGGGATCTTCAACAACTACGTGGAGATCGAGAAGTGGGTGTCGGAGCTGCACGAAGACTACGCGGAATCGACCGTGGCGTCGGTTTTCGCGACGTTTTCCACGATGCTGAACGCAGCCGTCAGAGCTCGTTGCATGCCCGCCAACCCGTGCTCAGGTATCCGAGTCACCTCAGGCGCCTATGAGTCAGACCGGCTGGTCGCGAACCCAGTCCAAGCTCTCCGAGCCGCCATGCGCCTGCACCACACCGCTGGGCTGTCGGGAGTTGTCCTCTGCCTCATGGACCTCTACACCGGGGCACGCTGGAGCGAGCTGGTCGGACAGCAACGTCATGAGTACGACCGGGAAAACCGAGCAATCTGCATCCAGGAACCGCTCAAGGAGATCGGTGGGCACCTGTTCAAAGGGGGCCGCCGAGTGGGTCCTGGAGGCGAGCTCGAAGGAATCCCAGCATCGGCTTCCCAGCGTCCGAAGCGACGGGGAAGGGCGGCGAAGAGGGGACGAACGAAGAGCCCGGCCGGGACCCGGTGGGTACCGCTGCCACCTGGTATCGCCACGGCGTACGAAACGCTGATGCACTCGCACGACAGCCCCTGGGTGTTCTGCACCCCGGACCGAGCACCACTTCGCCGGTCGAACTTCCGGCAACGCTGTTGGCGTCCCGCTTGGGACGGAGTGCGGCCAGACGAGCCCCGTCACAGTAGGCACGCCCCGGCGATCTTGTCCGATTTCAGCTTCCACGAAGGCCGACACAGCCACAACACGTGGATGACCGAGGACGGGGTGCCCGAGGTCGCTCGCCGAGCCCGACTTGGGCAGAAGATGAAAGGCATTGCCCGGGTCTACGACCACGTCACTCCGGCGATGACCGAAGACCTACTTCAGTCGTTGGAGACGCGTTGGGTGAAATCCGTCGCCTCGCTGTCGGTCGCTGAACGGGCGCAACTCCTGCTGTGGATCCCGCGGCTTCGAGCCAGTCTGGCCACCGATGAAGACCTAATCGCCATTTCATCGCCATTCGCAAGCTAAAACGGCCCCGCCCCATGGAGGAGCAAGGCCGCTGACCTGCATTAAGAATTGGTGCGCGATACTGGGATTGAACCAGTGACCTCTACCGTGTCAAGGTAGCGCTCTCCCACTGAGCTAATCGCGCGAGGCGGAGGCGGGAATCGAACCCGCGTACAGGGCTTTGCAGGCCCTTGCCTAAGCCACTCGGCCACTCCGCCGGACTCCGCATCCATGCCCAAGCCGGCTGGAACGCCAGAGAACCAGAGCGGATGACGGGACTCGAACCCGCGACCCTCACCTTGGCAAGGTGATGCGCTACCAGCTGCGCTACATCCGCCTGCTGCGACATCCTGGCCCGGTGTCCCCGGGCCCGTCCGCCGCGTTGCACAGTGAACTCTAGACCACGCCCAAGATCGGGATCAAAGGGGGGTCCGCACCTCGCCCGGCCGCAGCCGGGCACAGCGACTTCGGCCTGATCAGCCCATGTCGAAGGGCAGCAGGCGGGTGAGCGCGTCGTCGACGTCGACCCACAGGTTCTCGTTCCCGGGGACGACCACGTCGTAAGTGCGGTCCAGGAAGTCGGCGAGCTCCTGCGCGGAGGCCTCGAAGACGGCGTGCCCGGACGGCGAGCTCAGCTCGATGGCGACGACCTCGGGGTCGTCGACCGCCGGGCGGATCGTCACGTCGCCCTCGCCGGCGTGCGCGATCAGACCGTCGGCCAGAAGGTCGCGCGCGAAGACCCACTCGACCCACCCGGCGCGGCCGGTGCGGAACGCGGCCACCACGGCGTAGGGATCCTGGGTGTCGTAACGGAGTTCGACCTGGACCGGCACTGCGGGCGCTTGCGGAGCCAGCAGATCGAACACGGCCGTAGAACGGAGTGTCACGTGATCATTACGCATTGTCCTCCCCTTCCTGCTCCCCCCGGTCCGTTTATCGACCGAGCAACACAGTTGTGACGCCTCATCGGGCAGATTTACTCGCGACTCCCGCATAGATCACCCGGACGGGGCATGCCCGACTTCGCTGGGCGATCAAGCGAGTGCACTCCGTGGTCGAAACTCCAGGGTCGAGGTGGTCGCCGGTTCCGGCCGATCCTCTTCCGATCGGACGGGCCCGTCGCCCACGCCGGAGACTCGATCCGTCGCGAACTCTTCCCGATCAGAGCGGCCGGCCCAGAGGACCCGCCTCGCCCAGTGACCCACCGTCGCTACTGTCCGTAACTAGGTGGACTGTGTCCGAGCCCGGTCTGCAGATCGGTCGCTCACGCCCGGTGAATCCTCCTCATGCGTACCCGCTGACCTCTGGGTTCACGCTTCGCAGGGTTCGCCTGACGTGACTCAAGAATAAGCGACGAAGGCCCTTCGCATTTTCCCGAAAACGCCCTCGATGAGATGTCCACCACGAGATGTCACCGGTTCGGGCTAATCGTTCTCACCGCGTCGGTTACAGCGCACGCACGACACCGAACGCGCGGTCGAGAGTCGGCTCACAGTGTGACCAGGATCGAAAGCTCGCGACAGAGTCCAAAGACCCGGCTCAGGACGAACCGGACGATGATCCCAGTCACAATTGAGTCACAGCCCCAGGCGTCGAGCACCCGTCTGTCCGCTTGACAGCAAGACACTGTTTACCCGGCGAGGGCACAATTGCGCGCTGCCGACACACCGGCGCGTGTGACCCAGTGCACCGCCTGACACCTACCGCGACCGTATCCTGAGCGTGCGAACCCGACGAACGGCTCCGAGGTGGACAGCCCTGAACGACAAAGCCGAGCCGGAAGCCCGAACCACCGGTGCGGATCCGGGCAGCCACGAGCAACCCAAGCACCCGCGCCTGCACGCGCTGCGTGAGCGCCTGCACGGCTACCGCGAGCACGTCCGCCGCCGCCCGACCCTGAACCTCACCTACCGGATCGTTCTGGGCGTGCTGGGCGCGACGGTCCTGCTCGCAGGGATCCTGATGATCCCGTATCCCGGCCCGGGCTGGCTGGTGGTCTTCGCGGGCCTCGGCATCCTCGCCACCGAGTTCGACTGGGCGCACCGGGTCAACAACTTCGCCAAGCGCCACTACCAGCGCTGGGTGCAGTGGCTGGGCCGCCAGAACATGGCCACCAAGCTCACGATCATGGCCACCACCGGCCTCGTCGTCGTGGTGACGCTGTGGCTGCTGGGCATGTTCGGCACGATCGGAGGCTGGCTCGGCCTGCGCTGGACGTGGTTGGCCTCCCCCCTGTTCGGGCCTTAGAAACGATCGTGTATTGTTCCTCTCGTTCGCCTCGCACGGCGAATGAACAACAGAACAAGGGCGATTAGCTCAGGGGGAGAGCGCTTCGTTCACACCGAAGAGGTCACTGGTTCGATCCCAGTATCGCCCACGTTGAAGAATGGTCCCGACCAGCGCGGTCGGGATCATCTTTTTGTCGACACCCGCAATTCCCGCTCGCATTGCCTGAAGTGGTGGCTCTCCGGAGCTCGATTCCCGGTTCGGAAGAATCGGCCGGTGGTGCGTTCTCCGTGGCGGCGGTCAGTATCTGGGTTTCGGGGCGATCCTTGCTGCCGCCGTCATCGGTGCCCTCGGTGGTGGCCCGACGACGTGGGCGGTCGCCGCGGTGACGTTGGCCAACGGCGGGGACAACATCGGGGTGTACGTCCCCGTGTTCGCCACCGCCGGGTCAGGTGGGCTGGCCGTGTTCGCGGTCGTGTTCCTCGCGCTGGTGGCGGTGTGGTGCGCTGCGGGCCGGTACTTCGCCACACGGCCCGTGATCGCTCGATCCCTGTCGCGCTAGGGCCACGTCGTGCTGCCCGCGGTCCTGATCGGCATCGGACTGGTGATCCTCGTCGAAGGCGGTGCTTTCGGGCTCTGAGACGTGACGGCGAGCCGGGGCTAGAAGTCCTGGTCCGATTCGTGTCCGGCCGCGTGGTGGAGGCGGCGCAGGTGCACCTGCCGGATCATGCGGATGGTCGGGCGGATCGCCAGTTCGACGCTGCCCAGCAGGAACATCCACGTGCCCAGGGTGAACATCGCGGGCTGGAAGAACATGACGCTGCCTGCGATGAACCAGAGCGCGACGAGGATGTCGTTGACGATGCTGACCGTTTCGTAGCGGTGGCGGAGCAGCAGTTCTCCGTGGCCGATGTGCCATCCGCCGGGCGTGGAAGCAGTGGGATCGCTCATGCGGCCGAGTATCGAGCGGACGTGCGGGTCCCGCGAGAGCACATCCGCCCCGGACGTGCACGCCTCACCCGGCGCGCGCACCGCTGCCCACTAGGCCGGGAGATGAGAACCGCTGAATTGCCAGCGGTTCTCATCTCCCGTCCGTCGGTCACTCCAGGTTCTCGTCGGCGTAGACCGCCATGGCGTCGCGGACCAGGCCGACGGCCCCCTCGCCGTGCTTGTCGTAGTTCTGACCGAAGCGAGGGTCGTCCACGTACATCTGGCCGAGGTTCTTGAAGTATTCGCGGCTCGGCGGACCGGCCGCGAGCGCGAGCCACTCGCAGTGCCTCGCCGTGATGGCCTGGACCTCGGCGCTGTCCGCGGTCAGGCCGTTGCGGTGCGCCTCGCCGTAGTCGGCCGCGATCCGCTCCTGGGTCTGCTGGAACTCGCGCTTGTCGTCGTCCGACAGCGAGCTCCACCAGCGGTCGCCCCGCTCGTAGGCGTTGCGGCCCCACCGCTCGATCACCTCGTCGCGGTACTGGGTGTGGTCGAATCCGTCGAGGACGTCATCAGGCATCAGGGGCTCCCCTCTCTCCAGCTTGCCGAGCGTCGTGCTGACCGACGCGATGCGGCGGGTCAGCTGCTGGTGCTCCTGCTCCAGCAAGCCGAGGTGGGTGTGCAGCGCGGAGACCGCGTCCTGCTCCCCTTCGAGGACCTCGGCGATGGCGCTCAAGCTCAGACCGAGCTCGCGCAGCAGCAGGATCCGCTGCAACCGCACGAGAGCGTCCTGGTCGTAGTAGCGGTGGCCGTTCGATCCCACCCGGGTCGGGGGCAGGACACCGACGTCACCGTAGTGGCGCAACGTCCGGCTGCTGACCCCCGCTGACTGAGCGACTTCCTGGATCGGCCACTCCACCGCCATCACCTCCTCGACCTCGACGGAATCGACGCTAGGCGTTGACGTCGCGTCAACGTCAAGCCGCGATCCCCCGGTCTACGACTCCGTCGTGCGCGTCGCCAGCGGCTTGCGGGCGAACAAGATTGCGCCCGGTCTCGGGCCGTCGGGACTCAGCAACTGCTGGGACTCCAGTGCGAAGTCCGCACCGCGGAGCCAGTCGGACACCTGGGACGGCCGGCGCTGGTAGCCCTGCGCCTTCGAGGGGTACGCGCCGGTGCGCTCCACGCCATCACCGACGTGGAATCCGATCGCCAGCACCCCGTCAGGCCGCAGGACCCGGTGGAACTCGGCGAGCACGTCCGGCACCGTCTCGTCCGGGATGTGGATCAACGACCACCACGCGAGCACACCGGCCAACGAGGTGTCGTCGAACTCCAAACGGGTCATCGACCCGACCTCGAACCGACCTCCGGGGTGCTCGCGCCGGGCGATCTCGATCATCGCCGGTGACAGGTCGATGCCGACCGAATCGACGCCCAGCTCCCGGAGGAAGGTGCTGGTGCGCCCTGGCCCGCAGCCCACGTCGGCGACCGGTCCACCACCGCTCGCGCGGATCAGGTCGGCGAACAAAACGACTCCCGCGCGAACGTGGAGCAGCCTGTCGAGCAGGTCGCGGGTTTCGTCGGCATAGCTCGACGCGATGCTGTCGTAGGCCTCCCGCGTCTCGTCCAACCACCTCATCGGCGAACAGTAGCCCGTTGGTGCCGCCGGCACCGGCAGGACCGTCGCCCGGCCACCTCCCGCTCGACACCCCTGCGAGGGCACATCCCACGCACGCACCGGCTCGTGACGTCATCGCTCGTTTCACCGCGCTGGGGCCGATCCCGCAGGAAGCCCCACCCGTCTCCGGGTTCAGCCGGATGTCGGCGAGCGCCCCTCGAACGACAATGCGGACATGGCAGACCAGCAGATGTTCGTGGCCGCGCTCCTGTTCGAGTCGACGTCCCCAGCGCCCGGTTATCGGCCGCTCTACCGGGAAGATCTGGTCGTGCTCCACGCCAACTCGATCGACGATGCGGAGACCGCGGCGGAACGGCACGGACGCGATCAGGAGACCTCGCACGAGAACGCGTTCGGGGACACGATCACGAGCCGGCTCCTGGAAGTCGTCGACGTCGCACCCGCGCTGAACGACGACCTGAGCACCACGAACGACCTCTACAGCCGTCACTTCCGCGACATCGCCGCCTACCGCCGTTTCGAACCCCGGCTCGACGGCGAGCCGCTCTGACTTGAGCCGCGGGCGGCGGGCCGGCTCACATCACGGGCGTCGGCGCGGTCCGCTGAGCGCGGCACGAGTCGGGTCAACGGGGCGATCCGTCCGGGGGCGCCTCATCCACCCGCGGGTCGCTCAACCTCCGGGAGGTCCTCAACCGACCTCTGCAGCAGGCAGAACTCGTTGTCCTCCGGGTCGGCGAGGACCACCCACGTGTCCTCCGGCGACTGGCCGACGTCCACGCGGCGGGCGCCCAGGGCCTCCAGGCGTTGCAGTTCCTCAGCCGTGGAGCGGTCTTCGGCGCGGAGGTCGAAGTGCAGGCGGTTCTTGACGGTCTTCGCCTCGGGCACCTCGAAGATGTCGATGCGCGGCCAGGAACCGTCCGCCGGGCCGATCGCGAGGCCGTCCTCCTCGCGATCGACGACGCTCCAGCCCAGGACCTCGCACCAGAACGCGGCGACCGCGTCGGGGTCGTGGGCATCGATGGCGACAACAGCGATCCGACTGGACATCCGCCGAGTATGGCCGCCCGCACCGACGGCTGCTTGCGATTGCGCCTCCCAAGCCCGATGCTGCCGGCATGGACGCGATCACCGTTCGGCCGGCTGCGGCGGGAGATGCGGTCTTCATCGAGGACATGCTCGTCGAGGCCGCCAACGCACCCAGCCACCCGGGCCGCAGCCGCGCGGAAGCGCTCGCACTGCTCGACATCCGGCACTACGCCGAAGGATGGCCTCGTGCAACGGATCTCGGCGTGATCGCGGTGGACGGTGACGCGCCGCTCGGGGCGGCCTGGTTGAGGTACTTCACCGAGACCGCTCCGGCGCACGGGTTCGTCGCGGCCGACGTACCCGAACTGGCCATCGGTGTCGAACGCGCGAGCAGGGGTCGTGGAGTCGGCCGGGCGCTCCTGCGGGCGCTGTTCGAGGCCGCCGAGCAGCGGGGGATCCTGCGCATCAGCCTCAGCGTCGAACGGGCGAATCCGGCCATCCGCCTCTACTCCTCCGAAGGTTTCGAGACGGTCGAACGCCGCGAGCACGCGGACACCATGCTGCGCGTCGTCCGGCGCTGAGCCGGGCTCGTCGTGCCAGACTCGCCGCATGGCCAGACCGACGACGATCGACGAGTACCTCGCCGGGTTCTCCGGTGAGAAGCGCGAGCTGCTGGAGCAGCTGCGGCAGCTGGCGGCGGATGCCGTGCCCGACGCGACCGAGGCGATCAAGTGGGGCAGTCCGGCCTAGGTGCACCCCTCGGGGACGATCCTGTTCGTCTTCAGCGGGCATGCCAAGCACGTGAACTTCGCGTTCACGCCGAGCACCCGCGAGGCCTTCGACGTCGACCTCACCGACTTCGAGACCGGCAAGGGCACCGTGAAGCTCCGCTACGGGCAGCCGGTTCCGGAGGAGCTGCTCCGCCGGATGATCGCCTACCGGGTCCGGGAGCACGAGGACGACGGCGTGCTGTGGATGTGATCAGCGCGCGTAGCGGTCCGTCGCCTCGATCAGGGCGTCGAGGATCCCCGGCTCGTCGTAGGCGTGCCCCGCGTCGGGGATGATCTTCAGCTCCGCCTGCGGCCAAGCGTCCGCCAGGTCGAACGCGGTGAACGGTGGCGTGATGACGTCGTAGCGGCCCTGGGCGATGGTGCCCGGGATGCCGTGCAGGCGGTGGGCGTTGGCGAGGAGCTGGCCTTCGGCGAGCCAGGCCCCGTGCACGAAGTAGTGGGTCTCGATGCGGGCGAAGGCCGCCGCGAACGCGGGATCGCCGAAGTTCTCGACCACCTCGGGCCGTGGCCGCAGGCCGATCAGGCTCGCCTCCCAGCGGCTCCAGGCGATCGCGGCACGCCCCCTGACCTGCTCGGCGGGGTCGTGCAGCATCCGGTGGTAGCTGCGCAGCACGTCGTCCCGCTCGGCGTCGGGCACCAGCGCCACGAGTTCCGCCCAGCGGTCCGGGAAGAGGTTCGCCGCGCCACCCGCGTAGATCCAGTCCATCTCGGATTGGCGGCAGGTGAACACGCCCCGCAGCACGAGCTCGGTGACGCGCTCGGGATGGGTCTCGGCGTAGGCCAGCGCCAGGGTGCTGCCCCACGATCCGCCCAGGACCAGCCAGGACTCGATGCCGAGGTGCTCGCGGATCCGCTCCAGGTCGGCGACCAGGTGCCAGGTCGTGTTGGTGCTGAGGTCGGCGCCGAGTTCTCCCGCGTCCGGGGTGCTGCGCCCGCATCCGCGCTGGTCGAACAGGACGATCCGGTAGACGTCGGGGTCGAACAGGCCGCGGTGCGCCGGCACGCAGCCGGCGCCCGGCCCGCCGTGCAGGAACACCGCGGGCTTTCCGTCCGGGTTGCCGCTCTCCTCCCAGTGGACGAGGTTGCCGTCGCCGACGTCGAGCTGCCCGGAGGCGTGGGGTTCCCGCTGCGGGTGGAGATCGCGCATGGCGCCATCGTGCCGCAGCGAATCGCGGTGTGGGAGCGATTCTCCCCGACAGCCTCCCAGTTTTGGTCCAAACTGAGCGAACATTTCGGGCACGAAAGGCGCTCGGTTTGGACTAAGGAGTCGTTTCAGAATGCGGCGGAGCCGTTGCTTCAGGTGTGGGACTCAGCCCGCACCGCCGCGGGTTCTCACACGTCGTCTGGGTGAGTACGCCGCGACGCCGTGTATTGGCATACATAAGTCGCGGCGCACGGAGCCCAGGCGGCGTGTGAGGTTCCGCTACCCGCACCGCCAAGCAAGGCGATACTGAAACGACCCCTAAAACTGGGATCACAGGCGGCGGACGCCCTCCAGGACCGCTTCCAGGAGTTTGCGGTTGGGTCTTTGGACTTGGCGAGAGGCCTTGTCGGTGACCAGATCGCCGCGGTCGATGAGGTCCGAGACCAGCACCTTGGCCACCACGATGGGTGTGTCCAGGTGCGCCGCGACCTCCGCGATGGACATCGGGCGCACGCACAACCGCAGTATCTCCTCGTGCTCGACCGAGAAGCCGCTGCGATCCGCACCGCCCCACGACGTCAGCAGCTGGGTGGCGACGTCGAGGTCCGGCCGCGCGGGGCGGGTGCGTCCGTGCACCATCGCGTACGGCCGCACCAGCGGCCCGGACTCCTCGTCCAGCCAGAGCTGGCCGTCTTCAGACATGGTGCGGCCTTCACTGCTGACGCAGCTGCGCCGCGGCGTCCACCCTCGGGGCCGAGCTCAGGTACTCGCCGACGCGGATCACCATCAGGTTCATCTCGTAGGCGATCATGCCGACGTCGGCGTTCTCGTCGCCGAGCAGCGCCATGCACGCACCCGCACCTGCCGCGGTGACGAACAGGAACGCGGTGTCCAGCTCCACGACGGTCTGCCGGACGCCTCCACCGCCGAAGTGCTTCCCGGTCTGCTTGGCGAGGCTCTGCAACGCGGAGGCCATGGCCGCCAGGTGGTCGGCGTCCTGAGGCGTCAAGCCCTCCGACCTGGCCAGCAGCAGCCCGTCACCGGAGAGCACCACGCCGTCGCGGGCGCCCACGACCCGGTTGACCAGGTCGTCCAACAACCAGTTCAGGTCGTTGTCAGAACCGATCTGTTCGCTCATTCCTGCGCTGCTCCTCGAATCGTCGGGTCAAGCTCGGTCGCGGCCGCCGGCCCGGCGGGCATCCAGGGTTCCGCGTTGGAACGCCGACATGGTGCCACGAGTCCGCTCCGGTTGGAGCGCCGCCGTGTCGTGCGCAACTCCCCCGTCGGGGTCGTCGCGCAGCTGCGGCGCCAGGCTCTGCTGGCGGTCGCGGCGCGGCAGTTCGGGCCGTTCCGCGTCGGGATCGTCCGACGGGAAGCGCGGTTCGAACTCGGCCACGGGCTCGTCGATCGCGCTCACCGGTTCGGTCCGGGCCTCGCGGACCACGGACTGCCCGGAGGCGCGTTCGAGTGCCTTCTCGGCGAGCTGCGACATGCTCGGTTTGTCGGCCTGCGCCGACTCCTCGGCGACGATGTGCGGGGGCAGCAGCACGAACGCCATCGTGCCCTGCTCCTCGGCCTCGCGGAGGTCGACCTCGATGCCTCGGCGGGCCGCCAGCCTGGCGACCACGAACAGGCCCAGCCGGGAGTCACCGCGACGCGTGATGTCCTCGAACCGCGGTGTGGTGGCCATCAGCACGTTGGCCTCGTCGCGGTCGGCCGCGCGCATGCCCAGGCCCTCGTCCTCGATCTGGATCAGCACGCCGCGCGGCGTGTCGCTGCTGTAGACCTGGACCTGCGAGCGGGGCGGCGAGTACGAGGTGGCGTTGTCCATCAGCTCGGCGAGCAGGTGGATCACGTCGCCCACGGCGGCTCCGACCAGCGAGAGCTCGGGCGCCGCGTGGACCCGGATCCGGTAGTAGTGCTCGGTTTCGGCGACCGCCGAGCGGATCACGTCGACCAGGCGCACCGGCTTTCGCCACTGCCTGCCCGGCTTCTCACCTGCGAGGATGATCAGGTTCTCGGCGTTGCGCCGGGACCGGGTGGCGAGGTGGTCGAGCTGGAACAGGCCTTCCAGCCGCTCCGGGTGCTCCTCGCTGCGCTCCATCTTGTCCAGGGTCTTGAGCTGGCGGTGCACCAGGCCCTGGTTGCGGTGCGCGATGCCGAGGAAGACCTTGTTGGCGCCTTCCTTGGCCTGGTTCTCCTTCACCGCTGCGACGACCGCGGTGTGGTGGGCGGTGTTGAACGCGTCGGCGACCTGGCCGATCTCGTCGGCGCCGTAGTTCAGCGGCGTCAGCTCAGCCTCGATGTCGAGCTCTTCGCCGTGCTCGAGCCGCTCCATCACGTTGGGCAAGCGCTCGGTGGCCAGCAGCAGGGTGTCGTCGCGCAGCCGTTCCAGCCGGCTGACGAGCACCCGGTTGACCAGCACTCGGGCGTTGCGGGCGGCCAGCAGGATGCCGATCAGCATGGCGGCGAGCGCCACCAGACTGCCGACGATCACGCCGATGAGGTGTCCGCTGGCGTTGCTGACCGCCATCAGCGCGCCCGAGCGCACCTGCTCCACGGCGATGTTCGAGAGGTCGGCGGAGACCTGCGCGGTGCTCTGGCGCCAGGCGGACTCGTTGACGTCGAAGTTGCCGGGACGCTGCGGCGGGTGCTCGATCAGCTGGTTCTCCAGCCCGTCGAGCTGGATCCAGGCGGGCCCCTCGCGCAGCCGGTCGGCGATGTCGCCCGCGCGCGCCTCGGCGGCGGGGACCTCGGCGGAGAGGGTGTTGCGGTAGGAACCGACGAGCTGGGCGAATTCGAGGTGTTCGGTGGTGCTGAACTCGCCTGCCGCGAGCGCAGCGGTGCCGATCGAGGCGGCGCGCGACATCTGGTCGGCAGCGCGGAACAGCTCGGTGCCGACGTGCCCGGCGTGGCCGCTCTCGGTGTCGGAGATGGTCTCGGTGTAGGCCTCGAACACGTCGAGCCCGGCGTCGAGGACCTGGTTGTAGTAGCCGAGGGCGTCGTTCCGGCCGACCTGACCGGTTTCGACGCGCTGCCGCTGCTTGGGCAGCTGGGCCAGCAGGCCGTCCAACGACTTGATCTTGTCCGCGATCTCCGGGGTGCTCGACTCGCCCGCGGTCCGCAGCGTGCGGCGCATCTCGCCGACGGTGCGGTCGGTCTTGGGCCGCTGAGCGGCCAGCGCGGCCGGGTCGGCTCCGCCGGAGCTCAACCGGTCCACGACGAGCCGCCGCTCCTCCTGCAACGCCGCGAAGGCGTCGGCGGTCGGGATGGCCGCGTCCCGGACTTCCGTGGCGACCATCCGGGAGTGGAACCCCTGGTAGATCGGCACAGCGGAGAACGCCAACCAGATCGCCAGCAGGATGATGCTGGGCACCAGCCCGACGCGCGTCAGGCGGGCCCGGATCGTCTTGTGCTCACTACCCGAACTGCTCCGCGTCACAGCGCCTCGTAACCGTCGAACCGGCCGCGGTTCGGCGCGTGCGCGGCGAATCGCGACTCAACTCAGCAGGGCTCCGCGACCGGGGATGCGGCGCGGAATTCGGCATCAGCATGAGCCACGCGAGCTCTGAACTCACTGCTCGTAATCAAGCCGATACCACTGTCAGCAACGAACTTCGTTCGCCCGACAGGATGAACGAACCCTAGCACAGGGTGATCTTGAGGCCGGATGAACATCGCCTCGCGCCCAGCCTCCGAGAAACGGGTGATCAGGACATTCCCCAGGGCGGTTCACCCTCGTGGAAGGCAGGTGGAGGT
The DNA here is from genome assembly GCF_054778355.1 of Saccharopolyspora tripterygii. Taxonomy (NCBI): domain Bacteria; kingdom Bacillati; phylum Actinomycetota; class Actinomycetes; order Pseudonocardiales; family Pseudonocardiaceae; genus Saccharopolyspora; species Saccharopolyspora tripterygii. Next base: position 58,939 of record NZ_BAAGZP010000018.1, read on the forward strand.
GGGGTGGGGAAGTTCCCATGAAAACTTCCCCACCCACCCATCCCCGCATCCGGACTAGCAGGATGGCGGCATGACCAACGACGTGGCGATCATCGGCGGCGGGATCGTGGGGCTGGCCACGGCTCACGCGCTCAGCGAGAGACATCCGGGCCACCGGATCACGGTGCTGGACAAGGAACGCCACTGGGGCGCGCACCAGACCGGGCACAACTCCGGGGTCATCCACAGTGGACTCTACTACCCGCCGGGCAGCGCGAAAGCGCGTTTCGCGCGGGCAGGCGGCGAAGCCATGTACCGCTTCTGCACCGATCACGGAATCCCGGTGCGGCGCACCGGAAAAGTGGTGGTCGCCACCTCGAACGATCAACTTCCCCGCCTGGCCGAGCTGCAACGGCGGGGTGAGGCCAACGGCGTGCAGGCCCACGAGCTGGACCTGATCGGCCTGCGCGAGCGAGAACCCCACGTGCGCGGGGTGCGCGCGCTGCTCGTGCCCGACGCCGGTATCACCGACTTCGCCGAGGTCAGCGCGAAGCTCGCGGAGCTGCTGGCCGAGCGCGGCGTCGACCTGCGGCCCGCGACCGAACTCCTCGGGGTCCGCCGCGACGGTTCCGAGCTGGTGCTGGGCACCAACCGCGGCGAGATCCGCACCCGGCGGGCGGTCAACTGCGCGGGCCTGCACAGCGACGCCGTCGCCGAGCTCGCCGGAACCACCCCGCCCGCGAGGATCCTGCCGTTCCGCGGCGAGTACTACGAGACCACCTCGTTCACCCGCGACCTGGTCAACGCGCTGGTCTACCCGGTGCCGGACCCGGCGTTCCCGTTCCTGGGCGTGCACCTGACCCGCATGGTCGACGGCAGCCTGCACGTGGGGCCGAACGCGGTGCCTGCGCTCTCGCGCGAGGGGTACCGCTGGGGCGCGGTCTCACCCCGGCACCTGCAGCGCCTCGTCACCGATCCGGGGTTGCGGGTGCTGGCCAAGAAGCACTGGCGCGCCGGAGCGACCGAGATCGCCCGCTCCGCGTTCAAACCGCTGTTCCTGCGGGCCGCCCGCTCACTGCTCCCCGACCTGCGCGGACATGATCTGCTGCCCGCCGAGGCCGGTGTGCGAGCCCAGGCCGTCACTCCGGACGGGACTCTCGTCGACGACTTCCTGGTGGTCGAGGACGAGAACTGGGTCCACGTCCTCAACGCTCCCTCCCCCGCGGCCACGGCATCCCTGCTGATCGGCAAGGACATCGCCGGGCGCCTGGAGTCCCGTGGTTGAGAGGTTTACATGAAAACTTCGACCTCACTCGGTAGGTCGGGTGGGGTAGAAGTTCACATGAGAACTTCGACCTCACTCGGTGGATCGGATGGGGTCGAAGTTCACATGAAAACTTCGAATTCACTGGTCCGACTGGGTGAGGTCTTCGAGGTATTCCTGCAGGGTCTTGCCGAGCAGGTAGGCGTCGGCCGGGGCGACCATCGTGAACGTGTCGTCCGGCGACTCCGGGATCACCGCCGACCGCCCGGTGGGCGAGTGCCGGACCTCGATGCCGTGGCGCCACCGCTGGAACCCGCCGTGCTCGTCCCGGTAGGCGACCCGCAACCAGGCCTCGGTGTCGTCGGCGCGGACGAGCAGGTCGGCCACCGCGCGGGCGTCGTCGGTGGGGACCTGGCGCTGCTTGAGCTCGTAGGCGAGCCAGTCCGCTGCCTGGTCCCGCTCGGCCGATTCCGCCCGGGCCTCGGCGAGCTCGCGGGTCGGGACCGTGACCTCGCAGCCACCGGCAGGCTCGGACTTGGGCAGGCACCCGACGAGCGCCGGCCAGGGGGCGTCGGGGCGCACGACGTCGGCGGTCACCTCGTCGCCGCGCACCCGGACCCGGATCCCACCGCCGTCGCCGACCGCGACGACCGCGCGCAGCTCCGACTCGTCCGCGGCGCGCACCTCGGCCATGCCGAAGACCGAAGCGCGGGAGAGCACCCGCGCCACGTCCCGCTCCTGTTCCGGCAGGTCACCGGGTGCGGGTGCGACGCCCAGGAATTCCGCGACCTCCGGCACCACGTCGACCAGCAGCGCGCTGAGTTCGCGCTGTCCGAACTGCACCGGCTCAGTCCTCCTGCGGGTTCGCGACGCGGCGGACGATGCCCGCCAGCGCGCTGCTGACGATGGACACGATCAGCGCGCCCCAGAAGGCCGCCCAGAAGCCGTCGACGTGGAAGGGCAGGTCCAGCTGCCCGGCGAGGTAGCTGGTCAGCCAGAACAGCAGCCCGTTGACGACCAGGCCGAACAGCCCCAGCGTCAGCACGTAGAGCAGGCAGCCGAGGGTCTTGGCGATCGGCTTGAGCACCAGGTTCACCAGGCCGAAGATCACCGAGACGGCCAGCAGCGTCAGGATCTTCGCCGTGGTGTCCTGGCCGGAGAGCTCGATGCCCGGCAGCGCGGTGGTGATCCACACCGCGGCCATCGTGATCAAGATGTGCAACACCAGTGCCACAGCGCCTCCCTAGTCGATCTACCCGAGACGCTACCGCCGAACGCGCGCGCCGGTCAGTCGAATAGCGTTCCGACGAGGTCGAGCGCGTCGGCGCGGGTGCGCGTGCGCGCTTCCAGGAACCGGTAGACCAGGCCCTGGCGCAGGCCCCACGGGCAGATCTCCAGCTCCACGAGCCCGAGCGATTCCATGATCACCTCGGCCACGATGGCCCCGGCCAGGATGCGCTTGCCCCGGCTGCGGGAGACGCCGGGCAGCTTCGCGCGCTTGCGGTGGTCGAGCTCCGCCAGCCTCGGTATCCACTCCGACAGGCGTTCCAGGCGCAGCCGGTGCGGACGGCGGACCACGGCGTCCGGCGAGCTCTCGGTGAGCACCGCGAGCTGGCGCAGCACCTTCGACAGCGCCAGCGGGTGACCGCTCTCGACCCGCCGCAGCGCCGGCGGGATCGTTTCCCGCAGCTCGCTGCGCAGCTCGGCCAGCTGTTCGGGGGTCGGCGGGTCGTCGGCGAGGAACTGCCTGGTCAGCCGAGCCGCGCCGTGCGGGAGCGAGACGACGCGGCCGGGGTCGATGCCCGTGCCGGTCGCGACGTCGATGGTGCCGCCGCCGATGTCGACCGTGGTCATCGGCCTGCCGCCGCGACCGTGCCAGCGGCGCGCCGCGTGGTAGGCCACCGCGGCCTCGTCGCGCGGGGTCAGCACGCCGATGCGCACACCGGCGGCCTCCCCGAGCCGCTTGCGCATCCGGGCGCCGTTGCTCGCATCGCGGACCGCGGAGGTCCCGTAGGCGATCAGCGCTTCCACCGGCTTGTCCGCCGAGGCGCGCACGCAGTGCCGCACGGCGCGTTCGGCGTCGGCGATGCCTTCCTCGGTGACCCGCCCGTCGGGCCGGGTGTGCTCGGCGAGCCGCGTGCGGGACTTGACGCTCCAGGTGGCGCGCGGCATCCGCGGACTGGCGAGGTCGACGATGTCGAGGCGGGCCGCCGCGGAACCGATGTCGAGCATGGCCAGCTTCACGACGCACTCACGGACTCGGTTGACGACATGCCAACAGCATGGCCGGGACGACCGTGGTTCGGGCAAATCGAACGACTGATTTTGGGACGTGAGTCACACGATGTGGCGGTACCGGCGCACTCCCCGCTGAACAGTACTCAGCGGTAACCTCGCCGGGAGAACCCGGCGGTGTCGCCGCGCGACCCCGCCTCCGCTGGACCTGGGAAGGAACGGCCGATGCGCATCGGGATGCCGCTGAACTACAGCGGAGGCTTCAAGGAAACCGTCGACGACCTGGCGACGTACGAGAAGGCCGGGCTGGACATCGTCTACGTCCCGGAGGCCTACTCGTTCGACGCGGTCAGCCAGATGGGCTTCATCGCCGCGAAGACCGAACGGCTGGAGATCGCGTCCGGCATCCTGCAGATCTACACCCGCACGCCCACCCTGACCGCGATGACCGCGGCCGGCATGGACTTCGTCTCCGACGGTCGGTTCACCCTCGGCATCGGCGCTTCCGGGCCGCAGGTCATCGAGGGCTTCCACGGCCTTCCGTACCACGCGCCGCTGGGCCGCACCCGGGAGATCGTCGACATCTGCCGCCAGGTGTGGCGCCGCGAGAAGGTCGAGCACAGCGGGAAGAACTACAACATCCCGCTGCCCGCCGAGCAGGGCACCGGTCTGGGCAAGCCGCTGAAGCTGATCAACCACCCGGTGCGCGAGCGGATCCCGATCCTCATCGCCGCGATCGGCCCGAAGAACGTCGAGATGGTCGCCGAGATCGCCGAGGGCTGGGAACCGATCTTCTTCCTGCCCGAGCGCGCCGGAGACGTGTGGGGCGAGCCGCTCGCCGCGGGCAAGGCCAAGCGCGACGCCTCGCTGCCGCCGCTGGACGTGGTCGCCCAGGCGCCGCTGGCCATCGGCGAGGGTCTGGAGGACCTGGTCGACTTCGTGCGCCCGATGGTCGCGCTCTACGTCGGCGGAATGGGCGCCAAGGGCAAGAACTTCTACAACAACCTCGCCCGCCGCTACGGCTACGAGGCCGAGGCCGAGGAGATCCAGAACCTCTACCTCGACGGCAAGAAGGACGAGGCCGCCGCGGCCGTTCCGCGCGACCTGCTGGAGAAGATCTCCCTCATCGGCACCGAGTCCCACGTCAAGGAGCGCTTGGCGGCGATGAAGGAAGCCGGCGTCACCACCCTCAACGTGACGCCCTTCGCCGGCGACGCCCCGGGCCGCGCCAAGCTCATCGAGCAGGTCAAGACCCTCGCCCAGGACGTCTGACCCGACGACGGCAGCGCAACGACGATCGGCCCGGGGCGAACCCCGGGCCGATCGGCCTTCGTGGACCTCCACGCGGCTCGTCGCGGAGACCCGTTCCCAGGTTCAGGCTTCGGCGCGCGTTCGGGGCGACGTTGTTTCAGCCGTGCGCGTTTCGCGCAGGAAGTAGGCCGCACCGAAGGTGCACAACGACATCGCCAGCAGGAACACCGAGACCGACGCCGAGGTGCCGGTGGCGGCTAGCAGCGCGGTCATGATGAACGGGGTTCCACCGCTGACCAGGATCGCCGCCAGCTGGTAGGCCAGCGACGCACCCGAGTAGCGCACCCTGGGGTGGAACAGCTCGCTGAGGTAGGCCGCCAGCGGACCGTAGGTCATGCTCTGGCCGACGCTGCCGATCACTCCGGCCAGGGCGATCAGCCAGATCGACGCGGTGTCGATCAACCAGAAGAACGGGAACGACCACAGCGCGAGGATCCCCGCGCCTAGCAGGATCATCGGGCGACGACCGAGCCGGTCGGACAACGAGCCCGAGAAGAAGATCACGAAGATGCCGGCCAGCGAGGTCAGCAGCGTGACGCCGAGCAGCTGCTGGCGGGGCAGCCCGAGCTCCCGGGTGCCGTAGTCGAGCAGGCCGGAGATCCCGATGTAGAAGAACGTGTTCGTGGCGAACAGCAGTCCGGCGCCCAGCAGCACGCTGCGCTTGTGCTCGCGCAGGACCTCCACCAGCGGAGCCTTGACGACCTGCTTCTCCTGGCGTTCCTGCAGCTCCTGGAACACCGGGGTGTCCTCGATCTTGAGCTGGATGTAGAGCACGACCGGCGCGAGCACCGCGCTGAACAGGAACGGCAGCCGCCATCCCCACGAGATGAACTCCTCCTGGCTCATCAGGGCGCCCACGCCGAGGAACGCGAGGTTGCCGAAGATGACCCCGAACGGCACGCCCATCTGACCGAACGTGCCCGCCATGCCGCGCTTCCCGCTCGCGCTGTTCTCGGTGAGCAGCAGCACGATGCCGCCCCACTGCCCGCCGACCGCGATGCCCTGCAGGAACCGCAGCGTCACCAGCAGGATCGGGGCCGCCACGCCGATGCTTCCCGCGCCGGGCAGCACGCCGATCAGGAACGTCGCGGAGCCCATCAGGATCAGGCAGGTCACGACCGCCGGTTTGCGGCCGATCTTGTCACCGAGGTGGCCGAAGACCAGACCGCCGATGGGACGGGCGACGAACCCGGCCCAGAACGTCGCGAAGGACAGCAGCACGCCGATCAGCGGTGAGGCGTCGGGGAAGAACAGCGTGCCGAACACGAGCGCGGCCGCGGTGGCGTAGATGAAGAAGTCGTACCACTCGATCGAACTCGCGATCAGCGCCGCGCCGAGCAGTCTCTTGGGGGTTCTGGGGGGCTCCTGAACAGTCATGGAAGGACTCCCTTGTCCACAGGCCGACCGACTGGTTGGTATGACTGTGATGTCGGTCTCCCCCTGAGTCAAGGGGTGATTTTCCGGCCGGTCAGCCTCCGTTTAGCACCCGGATCGGGGACCCCTGCGCGAAGGCTCGGATGTTCTCCACGGTCTCGGTGAAGAAGGCCTCGTAGGTGTCGTCGGTGACGTAGCCGATGTGCGGTGTCAGGACCGTGCGCGGGGTGCTGCGCCACGGGTCGTCGACGGGCAGCGGCTCGGTGCCGTACACGTCGATGCCGGCGCCCGCGATGCGGCCCTCGTGCAGCGCGGCCCGCAGCGCGGCCTCGTCCACGATCGGACCGCGCGAGGTGTTGATCAGGAACGCGGTCGGCTTCATCAGCGCCAGCTCCTCGGCGCCCACCAGGCCGCGGGACCGCTCGCCGAGCACCATGTGGACGCTGAGCACGTCGGACTCGGCGAACAGCTGGTCCTTGCCGACCAGCCGCGCGCCTGCCTCCGCCGCGCGCTGCTCGGTCAGGTTGCTGCTCCAGGCGATGATGTCCATCCCGAACGCCCGTCCGACATCGGCGACCTGCGAGCCGAGCCGCCCGAGCCCGAGCAGGCCGAGGGTCTTGCCGCCGAGCTCGACCCCCACGCCGGTCTGCCAGCCACCGGTCCGGACCTGCCGGTCCTGTCCCGGGATGTCGCGCAGCAGCGCGAAGATCAGCCCCCACGTCAGCTCGGAGGTCGCGCCCCAGCCCCCGCCGCTGCCGGTCCCCGCGACGACCACGCCGTGGTCGCTCGCGGCCTCCAGATCGATCGCGGCGTTGCGCATACCGGTGGTGACCAGCAACTTCAGGTTCGGCAGGCGGGTGATCACCTCGCGCGGGAAGCGGGTGCGCTCGCGCATCGCCGCGATCACGTCGAACGGTTCCAGCGTCGCCACCAGCTCGTCGACGTCGGCGATGTGCTCGGTGAACACCTCGGCGTCGAGCCCGTCCCAGTCGGCGTAGCTCCGGGCGACGTCCTGGTAGTCGTCGAGCACTGCGATGCGCATGGCGAACCTCCCGTTCGGCGATCACGAGACGGCGAAAATCCTAACCGGGTGATCGCTTCAGGCGCCGAGGACGAGGGACACTGTGGCACGTGACCGGATCGACCCTGCTGCACCTGCTGCCGTTGCGCACCTTCCACAGCGACCGCGACCAGCCCATCACCGCCGAGAGCCTGAGCTCTCAGGGCTTCGTGCACTGCTCCCCCGACGTGCCCACCACGCTGGCCGTGGCCAACGCGCTCTACAGCCACGTCGAGGAGCCGATGGTCGCCATCGAGCTGGACCCGGCGCGGCTGTCCTCGCCGGTGCGCTGGGAGGCCGCCGAACCGGCGCCACCGCCCGGAGTGCCCGCCGACCAGCTGTTCCCGCACGTCTACGGCGCGCTGGAGCGCGAGTCGGTGATCGGCATCCGCTACGCGCGCCGCGACGTCAAGGGGCACTTCCTGTCGCTGGAGTCGCGCAGCCGCACCGCCGAGGAGTTCGACCTGATGCCGCACCCCGAGGGCGGCTGGTACCGGCGGACCTGGGCCAGTTCGGTGGAGGTCGAACGCCCGAACGGCACGCGCCCCACGGCGACCACGATCTACTTCCTGCTCCCGCCCGGCCAGCGCTCGGCGTGGCACGTGGTGGCCTCCGACGAGGTGTGGCTGTGGCACCGCGGCGGCCCGCTCGCGCTGCAGCTGGGCGGCACCGGCGCGAAGCCCTCGGAGCACCCCGAGCAGGTCGTGCTGGGCGCGGGTGCGGGTCAGACGCCGCAGGCGGTGATCCCGGCCGGGACCTGGCAGTGCGCCTCGGCCGCGGCGACCGTCGAATCGCTGGTCACGTGCGTCGTGTCGCCTGGGTTCGACTTCGCCGACTTCGAGGTCCTGTAGGCCGGTCGAAGTACGAGTGCCGCGCGCCCGGCCTGCGCATCGCGCCCGGACCTCCGGCGATGACGACGGCGGTGCGCCGACGCCGCGCGGTCTCGGCGGCGGCCGCCACCGCGGGAAGGGAGGCGCCCCTGGCCAGCAGCGCGGCCCGGCGCCTCCGGTAGGACGCGGTGAAGCTGCGCCGCTCGCGGTGCCTCCCGCGGCGAGTCGTGCCGGAGCCGAGCATGCCGCGTTCGACCCACGACATCACGATCGAGAACACCAGAACCGTTCCGATGCCGACGCCCGCCGCCGCGGCGAACCCGGTCAACGAATTCAGCACCGGCAACACCCCCGAAACTAGCCGGTTCTCACCCATCGGATACCCGCGCGATCTCTCCGGCGAACCCGGCCGATCGGCCGTTCGCACCCGGGTCATCAACTGCGCGGATCCACTGTGGCCTGTTGGTTTCAACGGTAGGGGCGGGTCGTCTTGAACGCTGCTCGCGTCCGGTCCCGATCGCCCCAACGGGTGAAAACGGGACCCGTCTCGGATCGATTCGCCTGCTCCGAACGATCGTTGATCGAGCGGATCGCGGGTCTCCGGGTCTAGCATCGGATGAGGAATCGCCGCGTGGCGAATCCGGCCCCGGGGCAACCGGCCGCGGTCCGTGCGCGTGCTGATTTCGAGAGGGCCAGTTCCCACGCCGCGTTGCACCGGGGAGGTGTCGGCCGTGCGGGGTTATCCCGTCCACCTGCTCTTCCACCTGCTGGCCGTCGTCGCCGGCATCGCCTGCGGCGTCGGTGGCGGGCTGTGGTGGTTCAACAACGACCGCAACGGCCTCTACCTGGCCATCACCGCGCTGATCGTCGGGATCATCGTGCTGCTGCTGCAGGGCTTCTACATCAGCGCCAGCCAGCCGCCGCGGGGGCTCGCGCGGCGCGGGCCGATGCCGCCCGCACCGCCCTCGCACCCGCGGTTCCAGCCGGTGGCCGAGCGTCGCGAACCCACTCGCCCGGACCTGGAGCCGGTCGCGCCGCCCGAGGCCCAGGCCGATTCGGTCGACCAGGAGACCAAGACCTCGGCGCTCGACGCCCTCAACGAGCACACCAAGGGATGACGTCGCAGGTCGCGAACGGTGGTGCCGTTCGTTCCGGCGCTGGCCGCCGTCGCGTGCCGCTACCTGATGCTCGACCTCGAAGGCTGGAACTGGCTGTGCTTCGGCGTCTGGATGCTCCCTCGGCCTGGTGATCTACTTCGTCCACGGCAGGCAGCGCAGCCGGCCGGCCAGGGGCGAGACCAGCCGAGGAATCCCAGCAGGAGTCCGCCCGCACACCGCCCGGCTGGCCGAGCTCACGCCGTGAGCTGCTCGTCGGGGTAGCACCACATCCAGTCCTCCCCCGGCTCGAACGAGCGGACCACCGGGTGGCGGGTCTGCTCGTGGTGAGCGGTGGCGTGCCGGTTGGGGCTGGAGTCGCAGCAGCCCACGTGCCCGCACTCGGTGCAGAGCCGCAGGTGGGCCCACACCCGTTCGCCCTCGGCCAGGCAGTCCTCGCATCCCTCCGGGCTGCTGGGGTTCGGCCGCTGGGTGGCGGCACTGGTCAGGTGTGCGCAACGATCCGACATCGTCCGTCCCTTCTTCTTCCTGCCTCCCAGCATGTCCCGACGGGAGTGAGCATGCACGACCTGCCCGCGTTGATGGCGTTGCTCGCCGGCGCGCTCGCCATCACGGCCCTGTCCCGACGCCTCGGAGTGCCGTCCCCGCTGCTGCTGGTCGTGGTGGGACTGGCGGTGTCGGCGATCCCGGGCGTGCCGGACTACGCGATCAACCCCGAAGTGGTGCTGCTGCTGATCCTCCCGCCGCTGCTGTACTCGGCGGCGCTGCGGAGCTCGACGGTGGGGATCAAGGCGCACCTGCGCCCGATCGGCCTGCTGGCCATCGGGCTCGTGCTGTTCTCCACGGCGGTCGCCGGGCTGGTGGCGTGGTGGCTGGTCCCCGGCCTGCCGCTCAGCGCGGCCCTGGTGCTCGGCGCGGTGATCGCGCCGCCGGACGCCGTGGCGGCGACGGCGATCGGCCGGCGCGTCGGGCTGCCGCGCAAGCTGATGACGGTGCTCAGCGGGGAGAGCCTGGTCAACGACGCGACGGCGCTGACCGCCTACCGGGTGGCGGTGGCCGCGGCGATCGGCACCGGCACCTCGCTGCTGACGGGGTTCGGGATGTTCCTGCTCGCTGCGGTGGGCGGAACGCTGATCGGCTTCGTGATCGCCTGGGTGGTGCACCGGATCAAGCCGCTGCTGCGCGACGACGTGCTGGAGAGCGCGGTGGGCCTGATCGTGCCGTTCTTCGCCTACTTCGTCGCCGAGGAGGCGCACACCTCCGGCGTGCTGGCGGTGGTGGTCGCCGGGCTCTACCTGGGGTACCAGTCCCCTGCGCGCAGCGCGGCGACTCGGGTGCAGGACAAGGCGGTCTGGGGAGCGGTGGACACGCTGCTGGAATCGGTCGTCTTCGCCCTGATCGGCCTGCAGCTCAGCAGCGTCGTGGCCGGGGTGAAGACGGGTTTCGGGCCGCTGCTGCTGGCCGGCTGCGCGCTGACGCTCGCGGTGGTTCTCGCGCGGGTCGTGTGGGTGTTCGGCGTGATGTACCTGCCGGAGTGGGTGCGCGGGAAGCGGCCGGACTGGCGGTACAAGCTGGTCGTGTCGTGGGCCGGGATGCGCGGGGTGGTGTCGCTGGCGGCGGCAGCGGCGATCCCCACGGTCACGAGCTCCGGCGAGCCGTTCCCGCACCGCGACGAGGTGCTGTTCCTGACCTTGTTCGTCACCCTCGTGACGCTGCTGCTGCACGGCACCATGCTGAGCAGGCTGATCGAGCGGCTGGGGGTGACCGGCGGCGAGGACTACACCGACGCGCTCGCCGAGGCCCAGGCCAGGCACGACGCCGCGCGCGCGTCGCAGCAGCGCCTCGACGAGCTGGCCGGGGAGGCCGAGCCTCCGGGGGACGTGGCCGAGCAGCTCCGGCAGGCCGCGCAGGAGCGCGCGAACCGCGCGTGGGAACGGCTGGGACGCTCCGACGACGAGCTGGGCGAGAGCCCGACCGCCGCCTACCGGCGGTTGCGCAGCGAGATGCTGGCCGCCGAGCGCGCGGTGTTCGTGCGGTTCCGCGATGCCCGGCGGATCGACGACGAGGTGCTGCGCCGGGTCATGCACCAGCTCGACCTGGAGGAGCTGTCACTCACCCGGGACTGACGGCAGGAACCCGAGCTGCGCCGAGAGGTCCGCGGCGGCCTCCCGCATGAAGCCGACGGCCTCGCGGACCCGCTTGCGGGTGAACCGGTAGGTGGGGCCGGACGCGCTCAGCGAAGCGACGACGTTGCCCTCGTGGTCGTAGACGGCGACCGCGGCGGCGTTGAGCCCGATCTCGAACTCCTCGTAGCTGGTGGCGTACCCGTCTTGGACGATGAGGTCGAAGTCCTTGCGCTGCTGGCGAGCGCCGGTGACGGTCTTCTCGGTGTACTGCTCCAGCTTGCGCGCCAGGATGCGGTCCTGGTCGTCGCGAGGCGCGTTGGCCAGCAGCACCTTGCCGCTGGAGGTGGCGTGCAGCGGTGTGCGCTGGCCGACCCAGTTGTGCGCGGTGACCGAGGCGGTGCCGCGCGCCTGGCTGATGTTGATCGCCACGTCGTAGTCGCGGATGGCGATGTTGACGGTCTCGCCGAGCTCGGTGGCCAGCGAATCGCAGTAGGACTGGCCGATGCGCGAGAGGTCCATCCGCTCGGTGGCCGCACCCGCCAGGCGCACGATGCCGAAACCGATGGCGTACTTGCCGCGCTCGCCCAGCTGCTCGACCAGACCTCGCGACTCCAGCACGCTGACCAGGCGGGAGGCGGTGGACTTGTGCACGCCCAGCTCGCCGGCGATCTCGGTGATGCCGACCTCGCCGTTGCGGGCCAGCAGTTCCAGCACGGTGACCGCCCGGTCCACCGATTGCACGAGGGCACCCGAGCTGCTTCCGCGAGATTCAGACGCACTAGCCACGGGCCAGACCCTATCGGCTCGCCGGAGTTGTTCCGCGATCATCCGGGATGGACGGGCAGTTCTGTTCCTCATTGTGCAACACCCGGGGTCGCTTGGCGAGCGCCGAGCAACGCGGTGGCGACGTGACCTGCGTAGGAGCTGCTGACGAGAACCCGGTAGTCGGTGCCGAGCCGCCAGAGGATCACCGGGACCCGGGCGAGCCGCGTCTGCGCGCAGGTCCCCGGTGCGAACGCGCGGGGGTGCAGGTCGAGGGCGCACAGGGACTGCAGCGCGTTCCGGTCGCTGAGCCGCAGCGAGGTTCGCGCGGCCGAGACATCGACCGCGCTGCGATGACCGGGCTCGGTGCCGACGACCCCGATCAGCAGGTACTCGTCCGGCCCCAGGCCCAGGGCGGCGCGGTGCTCGCCCCCGGTGACGAGGTTGGTGCGCGGAAGCCGGAACCCCAGCGCGAATTCGGCATCTGTGCGCAGGTCGAGCTGGCTCAGGAGCGGTTCTTCGGTCAGGACTTCCGCGAGTTCGGCGGCGCGGTCCGCGAGCACGCCACGCCGCACCTCACCACCGCCCGGCTCACCGGCGGGCGGGTGCGGAAGCGGTGCCGCGACCACGGACACCTCCCTGACGTGGGGATGTCAGCCCAGGCTAGGAGCGCTCCGACCGGCGGGCCAATCCACGAAAGAGGGACACCGCTTTCCCTTGTCCCACAACAAGATCCACGCCAGAAATTCCCCCCGGAGAACCCTTGACGCACCCCTCCCGCCGAGCGCACTGTTGCGATATGCGCAGGTAGTTGTCGTAGGCGCAACAAGGCGGAAGCCATGGACTCACGCGTCACCATCCTGTTGGTGGGGGCCGGCATCGTCGGGTGCAGCACGGCCTACCACCTGGCGCGCCTGGGGATCACCGATGTCCTCGTGATCGACCAGGGCCCGCTCCCCGCCACCGGCGGGTCGAGTTCGCACGCGCCGGGTCTCGTCTTCCAGACCAACGCCTCCGAGACGATGAGCAGGCTCGCCGCCGACACGGTGGACCTGTACTCCTCGTTGGAAGTCGACGGGAGACCGTGCTTCCACCAGGTCGGCGGCATCGAGGTGGCCACCACCCCGGAGCGCTGGGACGACCTGCGGCGCAAGCTCGGCCTGGCCACCGCGTGGGGCATCGACGGCGAGCTGCTCGACGCGGAGCAGGTGCGCGAACGCATCCCCGCGATCGACCCCGAGCGGATCCACGGCGGACTGCACGTCGGCTCCGACGGGATCGCCAAACCCGTGCGGGCCGCCGAAGCGATGATCCGCGAGGCCCGTCGACTCGGCGTGCGTTTCGAAGGCGGCACCGAGGTCACCGGTTTCGACCTCAGCGGTGACCGGATCACCCACGTGCGCACCAGCTCCGGCGACATCGCGGCCGAAACCGTGGTGTGCTGCGCGGGGATCTGGGGGCCGAAGATCGGGCGCATGGCCGGGGTGAGCATTCCGGTGCAACCGCTCGCGCACCAGTACGCGGTGACCACGCCGGTGCTGAGCGACGGGGAAACCGAAGTGGCGCAACCGATCCTGCGGCACCAGGACCGGTCGATGTACTTCCGGCAGGCGCACGACCGCTACGGCATCGGCTCCTACCGGCACCGGGTGATTCCTGTGCACACCGACGAGCTCTCCCCCACCGCCACGCCGGGGACCGAGGCCCCGGCCGAGGGCGGCGGTTGGAAGGGCATGGCCTCGGTGCACCCGTTCACCCCGGAGGACTTCGCCGAGCAGTGGGAAGCCGCGCGGCAGCTGCTGCCCGCGCTGCGCGACGCCGAGATCGACGAGGGCATGAACGGGCTGTTCCTGTTCACCTCCGACGGAATGCCGGTGCTCGGCCCGTCGGAGGTGGAGAACTTCTGGGTCGCCGAGGCCGTGTGGATCACCCACGCCGGCGGCGTCGGGCGGGCGATGGCGCAGTGGCTGGCAGGGAGCACGCCCGGGGTCGATCTCCGGCAGGCCGACCTGCGGCGGTTCGACGACTTCGCCCTCAGCCCGGCCTACCTCGCGCAGCGCAGCGCGCAGAGCTTCCGCGAGGTCTACGACATCATCCACCCGCAGCAGCCGCCGGAGCAGCCCCGGCCGCTGCGCACCAGCCCGTTCCACGACCGGCAGCGCGACCTCGGCGCGGTGTTCCTCGAATCCTCCGGGTGGGAACGTCCGCACTGGTACGCGAGCAACGAAACGCTGGTCAGCGGGCGGGAGATCGCGCGCCCGGGCGAGTGGGCGGGCCGGTTCTGGTCGCCGATCGTCGGGGCCGAGCACCAGGCCGCGCGCGAGCGGGTCGCGATGTTCGACATGACCTCGCTGGCGCGCGCCGAGGTCACCGGCCCCGGCGCGGTCGCGCTGCTGGAACAGCTCACCACCAGCAGGATCGATCGCTCCCCTGGGTACGTGACCTACACGCTGATGCTCACGCCCGAAGGCGGCATCCGGTCGGACATCACCGTGGCGCGGCTGGAGCGGGACCACTTCCAGGTCGGCTGCAACGGCCCCCGCGACGTCGCGTGGCTGCGGGCGCACGCCGACGAGACCACGCAGGTCCGCGACATCACGGGCGGCACCTGCTGCGTCGGGCTGTGGGGGCCGCGCGCCCGCGACGTGCTCGCCCCGCTGGCCGACGCCGACGTCTCGCACGAAGCGTTCGGCTTCTTCCGGGCCCGGCGACTGCACGTCGGCGAGGTCCCGGTGGTGGCGTTGCGGCTGTCCTACGTCGGCGAACTCGGCTGGGAGCTCTACACCTCCGCCGACTTCGGCCGCCGCCTGTGGGATCTGCTCGCCGACTCCGGGCACGAGATCTTCCCTGCCGGTCGCGGGGCGTTCAACGGGATGCGGATCGAGAAGGGCTACCGGGCCTGGGGAACCGACATGTGGAGCGAGCACACGCCCGCCGAAGCCGGCGTCGGATTCGCGGTGAAGCCCGACAAGGGCCCCTTCATCGGCCGGGACTCCCTGCTCCGCCAGGGAGAACCCGCCCGGCGGCTGTGCTGCCTGCGGGTCGACGACGGCACGGTCCTCATGGGCTCGGAACCGGTCCTGGACGGCGATCGGCCCGTCGGCTTCACCACGAGCGCCGCCTACGGCCACACCCTCGGAGCCAGCCTCGCCTACGCCTGGCTGCCCACCGACCTCTCACGCCCCGACACCCGGCTGACGGTCACCTACTTCGACCAACGCCACCCCGTCACGGTCATCCCGGACCCCGCCTACGACCCGCGGATGACCCGCATGCGCCGGTGACCCGACCCGCACCCGGCAACCGTCGATCACCCCAGGTGGTCGCTTACCCGAAATCCAGACCCGGAATCCCACCGACCTCGTGGGCATTCCGCCGACACCGCGTCGAACGAGACTTGGAGGAGCATCATGGGCGTCAACTCGGATCCTGGAGTCCTGCTGTACCCGCGGCTCCGGAAATCGCCGTTCTTCTACGCGTCGCGGCGGCACGGAGTGGGCATGTACAGCGTGTACAACCACACGTACCACCCGAGGCACTACGGGGATCCGGTCGGCGAGTACTGGGCGCTGCTGGAGGGCGTGACGCTGTGGGACGTCGGCGTCGAGCGCCAGGTGGAGATCACCGGGCCGGACGCCTTCGAGTTCACCAACATGCTCGTGCCCCGCGACCTCACCAAGTGCAAGGTCGGTCAGTGCAAGTACGTGTTCGTCACCGGGACCGACGGCGGGATCCTCAACGACCCGGTGCTGCTGCGCCTCGGCGAGAACCACTTCTGGCTCTCGCTGGCCGACAGCGACGTGCTGCTGTGGGCCAAGGCGCTCGCCCACGGCCTCGGCATGAACGTGGACATCCGCGAACCGGACGTCGGACCGGTGCAGGTCCAGGGCCCGAAGTCGGGCGAGGTGATGGCCGACCTGTTCGGCGAGTCCATCTTGGACATCCCCTATTACTACGCGGTGCAACGAGAGCTCGCCGGCATGCAGGTGATCGTCTCCCGCACCGGCTACACCGCGGAGCTCGGCTACGAGATCTACCTCCACCACGCCTCCCGCGACGGCGTGCGGCTGTGGGACACGATCTGGGAGGCGGGCGAGCCGCACGACCTCACGGTGATCGGTCCCTGCCACATCCGCCGGATCGAGGCCGGGATCCTGTCGTGGGGCTGCGACATCACGGCCGAGACCAACCCCTTCGAGGCCGGCTACGGCTTCGAGAAGACCTGGATGGTCGACCTCGACCAGGAGGCGGACTTCCTCGGCAAGGAGGCGCTGCGCCGCATCAAGCGGGAGGGCGTCGGCCGCAAGCTGGTGGGCGTGCGCATCGACGGACCGAGCGTCGGCTCGTTCAACGACGGATCGATGATCGACTTCTTCGACGTGCACGACCCGCACGGGCTGCGCATCGGCGAGGTCACCTCGGCGGCCCGGTCCCCGCGCTTGGACGCCAACATCGGCTACGCGATGGTGCCGATCGCCTACCAGGAGCCCGGCACCGAGCTCGTCGTGCACACCCAGCACGGCCCGCAGCAGGCCGTCGTGTCCGAGAAGCCGTTCCTGGACCCGACCAAGGACATCCCCAAGCGCTTGACGCGCAGCGCGTGAAGGGGGCGAGATGGCATCAGAGCTGCGGCTTTCCCTCGACCGGATGCGCTACGAGGTGCTCCCGGTCGGCGACGCCCACGTCGAGGAACTCGAACCCGGCAGCACGGTGACCGTGACCGCCTCGCCCGCCAAGGGAATCGGGCCGACCATCGACACCGCCGAGCGGCTGGCCGCGAGGGGCCTGCACGCGGTGCCGCACCTGGCCGCCCGGTCGATCCGCGATCGCGCGCACCTGGCGGGCGTGCTCGACCGGCTGGAGGCGGCCGGGGTGAGCGAGGTGTTCACCGTCGCCGGGGACTCCCCTCGGCCGCTGGGCGAGTTCGCCGATTCGCTGTCCCTGCTGCGCGCGATGGAGCGGATGGGCCGGTTGCCCTCCCGCATCGGCGTGGCGGGGTACCCGGAACGCCACGCGCTTATCACGGACGAATGCGCCATTCGGGCGTTGTCGGATAAATCGGACTACGCCGACTACGTGGTTTCGCAAATCACGTTCGACCCTCGCACTATCGCCGACTGGGCCCGTGACGTGCGGCTTCGCGGCGTGCGCGCGCCGGTGTACGTGGGAGTGCCCGGGGTGGTGGACGCGCGCCGACTGTTGCGCATCGCGATGCGGATCGGGTTGGGTGAGTCGACGCGGTTCCTGCGAAAGCAGTACGACGCGGTCTCGAAGATGCTGGCACGCTACACGCCGGAGGACCTGTTCGACGAGCTGTCCACGCAGTTGACCGACCCCGACTCGCCGATCGCCGGCTGGCACCTGTTCACCTTCAACGAGGTCACCAAGACGGTGCGGTGGCGCGACGATCTGGCGGTCCGGCTGTCCGGCTACGCGGACCGCCCGGCGTGACCGACCACCTCGCAGGAGGTTCTGGGATGACCATACCGTCCGATTTGGACATTTCCCGTGCGACGGAGCTGCGCCCGATGGACGACATCGCGGGCCAGCTGGGCATCGGGGAACACCTGCTGGAGCCCTACGGGCGCAACGTCGCGAAGATCTCGCTCGACGCGATCGACGAGCTCTCCGACCGCCCGCGCTCGCGCTACGTCGTGGTCTCGGCCATCACGCCCACCCCGCTGGGCGAGGGCAAGACGACCACGACCGTCGGCCTCGGGCAGGCGCTCAACCACATCGGCAAGCGCTCCACGGTGGCCGTCCGGCAGCCCTCGATGGGCCCGACCTTCGGCATCAAGGGCGGCGCGGCAGGCGGCGGCTACAGCCAGGTCGTGCCGATGGAGTCGCTGAACCTGCACCTCACCGGTGACATGCACGCGGTCACCGCGGCGCACAACCTGCTGTCGGCGATGGTCGACAACCACCTGCACAAGGGCAACGCGCTGGGCCTCGATCCGCACCGGATCACCTGGCGCCGGGTGCTCGACGTCAACGACCGCGACCTGCGCAACATCGTCTCCGGCCTCGGCGGCAAGGTGGACGGCGGACCGCGGCAGACCGGTTTCGACATCACCGCCGCCAGCGAGGTGATGGCCGTGCTGGCGCTGTCGACGTCGCTGGCCGACCTGCGCAAGCGTCTCGGGCGCATCGTCGTCGGCTACACCCCCGACGGCGAGCCGGTCACGGCCGAGCAGCTCAAGGCCGCGGGCGCGATGGCGGTGATCATGCGCGACGCGCTCAAGCCGAACCTCATGCAGACCACCGAGAACACGCCGGTGCTGGTGCACGCCGGGCCGTTCGGCAACATCGCGCACGGCAACTCCTCGATCGTCGCGGACCTCGTCGGCAGCCGCTGCACCGACTACCTGATCACCGAGGCCGGGTTCGGCGCGGACATGGGCGCCGAGCGGTTCTTCAACATCAAGTGCCGCACCTCCGGGCTGCAGCCCGACGCCGCCGTGCTGGTGGCGACGGTGCGCGCGCTCAAGGCGCACTCGGGCCGGTACAAGGTGGTCGCGGGCAAACCGTTGCCGCCGGAGATGCTGGAGGAGAACCCGGAGGACGTGCTCGCGGGCGCCGACAACCTGCGCAAGCAGATCGACAACATCCGCCTGCACGGCGTCTCCCCGGTGGTGGCGATCAACGCCTTCCCGAGCGACTTCACCAGCGAGCACGAGGCGATCCGCCAGGTCGCCGAAGCCGAAGGCGCGCACGTGGCGGTCAGCAACCACTTCACCGAGGGCGGCAAGGGCGGCACCGAGCTCGCCGAGGCCGTCGTCGCCGCCTGCGAGGAACCGGCCGGTTTCCAGGTCCTCTACCCGGACGAGGCCGACCTGCGGACCAAGATCGAGACGATCGCGACCAAGGTCTACGGCGCCGAGTCCGTCAGCTACGCACCGGCCGCCGCCAAGTCCATCGACAGCTACGAGGCCAACGGCTACGGCCACCTGCCGGTCTGCATCGCCAAGACGCACCTCTCGCTGAGCTCCGACCCGTCGCTGCTGGGCGCGCCCACCGGCTGGACGTTGCCGGTGCGCGAGGTCCGGGCGTCGGTCGGTGCGGGCTTCGTCTACCCGATCTGCGGTGACATGCGGACGATGCCGGGACTCGGCTCGCACCCGCAGGCCGAGTCGATCGACCTGGACGCGGACGGCAACATCACCGGGCTGATGTGAAGGTCGAGATCAGCACCGACGGCGTCGACGGCGCCGTCGCGGCGGACCGCCTGGGAGCCGACCGGATCGAGCTGTGCTCGGCCGGCGCCCTGGGCGGTCTCACGCCCGGGCCCGGCCTGCTGTCGGCGGTGCAAGACCGGTGCCACCGCAGCGCGGTGCACGTGCTGATCCGGCCTCGGGAGGGCGGGTTCGCGTACTCGCCCTCCGAGGTCGCCGCGATGCGCGCCGACGTCCGGCACGCCGCGTCCGCAGGTGCGGCCGGCGTCGTGGTCGGCGCGCTCGGGGAGGACGGACGGCTCGACGCCGCCGTGCTCGGCGAGCTCATCGCCGAAGCCGGCGGCGTCCCGGTCGCCCTGCACCGGGCCATCGATGTCTGCCCGGACCCGGTCGAGGCGGCCCACACCGCTGCTGAACTGGGCATCCGGCGCATCCTCACCTCGGGCGGCGCTACCCGCGCCGAGGACGGTCTCCCGGTGCTGCGGCGCATGGCGCGAGCAGGCGTCGCCCTCACCGCGTGCGGCGGGATCCGCTCGCACAACGCCCGCCGCATCGCCGAGGCCACCGGAATCGACGAGATCCACGCGGCACCTCGTCGGCAGATCCTCTCCCCCGGCGGCCAGGTCGACTTCGGCCCCCACCACGTCCTCGACGAGACCGAGACGCGCGACCTGATCACCGCGGCCCGCCAGATCCCGTGACCCCGGGATGAGTCGAATTCGGCGCGAAGTTCGAGTCCGGACCGCTGTTCGAGTTCTCCGCCACCACGACCACGATCCCGCCGCCCGAGATCAACCGACCGTGCGCGTTCGATCACGTTCCGCGAGAGGGCCTACGGTGCACTCATGGGAATCGTTCGGTCCGTGGTGCTGTTCGTGCTGGCCGCCATCGCCGAGATCGGCGGGGCGTGGCTGGTGTGGCAAGGCGTGCGGGAGCACAAGGGCCTGCTGTGGATGGGCGCGGGCGTGCTCGCGCTCGGCGTCTACGGTTTCGTCGCGACGTTGCAGCCGGACGCGCACTTCGGCCGGATCCTGGCGGCCTACGGCGGGGTGTTCGTGGCCGGCTCGTTGGTGTGGGCCGTGCTGCTCGACGGCTTCCGCCCGGACCGGTGGGACATCATCGGCGCGCTGATCTGCCTGGTCGGCGTCGGCGTGATCATGTACGCGCCCCGCCCTGTCTGAGCTGCACGCGGGCGTCGCGCCGCAGCTCGGTGATCAGCGCCGTGGACTTGCCCGCCAGCAGCGCCGCGACGTACCGGTCGAGCACCGGCAAGCCCGCCAGGCGCAACGTCGCACGGCGCAGCCGGAGCTGCAGTGCCGAGGCGGGCAGGAACCAGCGGGCGGCCTTCCGGCCCGTGAGCTGCTTCTCCTCGACGATCGGACGCCACAACCGCTCGTAGTCGGCCAGGGCCTCGGGGATCGAATCCGCCCGCGCCAGGCGGTCCGCCAGCACGTAGGCCCCGGCGATCGCCAGCGATGCGCCCTGGCCCGCCAGCAGCGAGACCGCGTACCCGGCGTCGCCGAGCAGCACGACGCGCCCGCTGCTCCACGCGGGCATCCGGACCTGCGCGACCTGGTCGTAGTAGATCCCCGATTCCGGGCACTTCTCCAGCGCCTCCGGCACCACCCAGCCCATGCCGCCGTAGGTGTCGCGCACCGCCGACCGGAAGTCGGACGGCAGCGCGGGATCCGAGGTGCGGTGCACGGCGAAGGCCGCGACCCGTCCGCCGGCGAGCCCGTAGAAGCCCATCTGCCTGCCCACCGTGTCGGTCAGGCAAAACCGGTCGGCCACCTCGCGGTGGATCTCCGGCGAGTCGAACGTGAACGCCGCGGTGTGAAAACCCATGTGGTGCACGAATCGGGATTCCTCGCCGAAGACCAGCCGCCGCACGCAGGAGTGGATGCCGTCGGCGCCCACCAGCAGGTCGGCTTCCACCTCCGCACCGTCGGAGAGCTCGACGCGCACACCGTCGTCGTGCTCGTCGACTCCGACCACCCGCACCCCGTAACGCGGCTCGACCCCGGCCGGAAGCGCTTCGCGCAGCACGTCTTCCAGGTCCGGCCGCATGATGCTGCACAGGTCGCCGTCGGAGAACTGGGCGATGCCCAGCCCCGCGCGTCGCCGGCCGCGCTCGTCGACCAGGCTCATCTCCTCGACCTGGTAGGCGCGCCGGCGGATCGCGGGCAGCAGTCCCATTTCCCGCGCCGCGTCGTAGCCCGGCCCGAAGAAGTCCATCATGTAGCCCTCGGGCCGGGGCCCTGGAGCCCGCTCCACGAGCACGACCTCGGCACCGGTCTCGGCGACCTGCCCGGCCAGCGCGAGCCCGGCGATACCGGCTCCGCACACCACGATCTTCATCGTCGCTCCTCCCCGGGGACCAATCTCCCCAGCACGTCGGCCACGGCCCGGGTGTCCGGGCCCTCGGCGAGAGCCCGGTGCAGCAGCAGACCGTCGATCGCGGCGGCCAGCACCGCCGCCGTCGCCTCGGGCTCGGGCACGCCGTGGGCGGCCAGCAGCGCACCGACCCCGTCCCGGAAGCGCCTGAGCTCGGCACCGATCCGCTCCCGCAGCCCCGCGTCGCGGGTCGCCGCCAGATAGGCCTCCAGGAAGACCAGCGAGGTCGGGTCGTCGCCGGTGTACCCGGCGACCGAGGCGACCATCGCGCGGATCGACGAAGCCGGGTCACCGCCCTCGCCGACCTGTTCCTCGGAGGCGGCGAGGACCTGCCGCATCAGCCCCAGGACGGCCTCGTTGAGCAGCTCCGCCATCGACGGGAAGTGGTAGTGCACGACGCTCGGCGTGACACCCGCCCGCTCGGCGAGAACGCGCGTGCTCACCGCGGTCCAGCCGCGCTCGGGGATCAGCTCGACCGCGGCGGCCAGCAGCCGCTGCCGGACCTCGCGCCCGCGCTCCGCCGCAGGTGAACTCATCCCGAACCCTCCAGGTCACTCGTCCTGTACGACTGCCCTAACCGTAGCGCGCGACGAAGCCGGGGTCCAGCCGATACCTGAGACGAACCCCCGTCAGGCGGAGTGGGCGGAGATCACTCCGAGAAGGTGATCTCCGAGAAGCGGACCGGGAACCCGGCGCCGTCCGGCGAGGCGCACATGGGCCCGGCCTGGGCCGGGACGTCCGGCGGGAAGTAGGCCATGCGGAGGTTGTTGACGGGCTCACCGCCCTCGGCGGCGTAGCGGACGTGCACGGCGTCCTCGAAGCGATCGATCTCGATGGTCACCGACTCGACATCACCGCACGCCGCGGTCAGCGGCAGCACGCTCCAGTCGGAGTGCTCGCGGGTGACCACCGCCGAGAGGTACTGCTCTCCGTCGACGTACTCGATGCCGGCCTTGATCCAGTTGTCCGCGTCGACGCGCAGCATCAGCCCGGCCTGGTCGTGCTGCTCGCGGTAGTCGCCGAAGAACCGGGCGCGCATCCGGAACTGGGCGCCGACGGGCCGCAGCAAGGCGTGCCCGGTGTCGCGTGTGAACCCGTAGTGCGTCGTCTGCCAGAAGTCCGTGTCGGTGTCGCTGGTGACGGTCAGACCGGCGTAGGTCAGCCAGTTCGCCGGTTCGTTGAGCCAACTCCACCCGCTGAGCTCGAACAGCGTGAGGTCTTCGGCTTGCTGCATCGCACACCGCTTTCGCTCGGCCCGCGCGCCGCAGCAGCGGCCCGCATCCCCCGACGCACACTTCTCAGGCACCGAAGAGTACCGGGCGCGGATCATCGCGAGCGGGCACGGCTCGTGAACCCGCCATCACGGGGCGTGGTTCAGCGGACGACGGTGACCGGGCAGACCGCGTGGTGGACGATCTTCATCGCGACCGATCCGACCATCATCCCGGCGAAGGCCCCGTGGCCCTTGTCGCCGACGACCATCAGATCGCACTGCCGGGAGAGCTTCACGAACTCGTCGACGACCTGGCCCCGGATCAGCCTCGGCCTGATGTCGACGTTCGGGAACTCGGGTTTGACCTGCTCCACGGTCGAGTCCAGGGCCCGCTGGCCCTGCTTCTGCAGCTCGGTGTCGGGGGACGCCAGGCGGTAACCGAACTGGACGGGCTGGTACCAGACGGTGACCACGTGCAGGATGCCGCCCACCTGCCGCACGTGATCGGCGGCCCAGCGCAGCGCGCGCACCGACTCCTGAGATCCGTCCACTCCGACGACGACGGTCTGCGGCATGACGACGCTCCTTCGCACGAGTTGCGGGGATCTTGCCCGGATCGTATTGCGATGACGGCTTCGGCGCAGCCCCCGAAGGGTCGTCGAGCGTCCCCATCAGGGGTTTCCGCTACCCGCACCGCCACGCAAAGCAGTCCATAACCAGCTCCTGGCGCCCTACAGCTCGCCGACGTCGGTGATCCGCACGACCGCGCTGCCCGCCTCGTCCGAGGCCGCGAGGTCGACCTCCGCGCTGATCCCCCAGTCGTGGTCCTCGGCCGGGTCGGCGAAGATCTGCCGCACCAGCCAGCGGTCGGACTCCTCGGTGATCATGAGCATCTGCGGGCCGCGGGCGTCCGGGCCGATGCCGATCTCGTCGTGCTCGGCGAAGTAGTCGTCCAGCGCGTCGGCCCACGCCTCGGCGTCCCAGCCCTCCTCGGCGTCGAGCTCGCCGAGCTGGTCGTAGCGGCGCAGCGAAGCGAGCTCGACGCGGCGGAACAGCGCGTTGCGGACCTGGACTCGGAACGCCCGCAGGTTGCGGGTGACCCGCTCCGGTTCGGGCGGGGCCGCCTGCACGGCGTCGTCGCCCGGGTGGCGCAGCTTCTCCCACTCGTCGAGCAGGCTGGAGTCGACCTGCCGGACCAGCTCGCCGAGCCATTCGATGATGTCGGTGAGCTCTTCGGTCTTGGCGTCGTCGGGAACCGTGTGCCGCAGCGCCTTGTAGACGTCGGCGAGGTAGCGCAGCACGAGTCCTTCGGAGCGGGCGAGCCCGTAGTGGTTGACGAACTCGACGAAGTTCATCGCCCGCTCGTACATGTCGCGCGCGACGGACTTCGGCGACAGCTCGTGCTCACCGACCCACGGGTGCCCCTTGCGGTAGGTCTCGTAAGCGGCTTCGAGGAGCTCTTCGAGCGGCTTGGGGTGGGTGATCTCCTCCAGCAGCTCCATGCGCTCGTCGTACTCGATGCCGTCGGCCTTCATCTGGGCGACGGCCTCGCCGCGGGCCTTGAACTGCTGCTGCGCGAGCACCTGCCTGGGGTTGTCCAGTGTGGACTCGATGACGCTGAGGACGTCCAGCGAGTAGGTCGGCGAGTCGGTGCCGAGCAGTTCGATCGCGGCCAGCGCGAACGGCGAGAGCGGCTGGTTGAGCGCGAAGTCGAACTGCAGGTCCACCGTCACCCGGACCCTGCGCCCCTGCTCGTCGGGGGTGTCGAGCTGTTCGACCACGTCGGCCGCCAGCAGGGCCCGATAGATCGCGATCGCGCGCAGGATGTGCTTGCGCTGGGTGGGCCGGTCCTCGTGGTTGTCCTCCAGCAGCCGGCGCATCGCCGCGAACGCGTCGCCGGGCCGGTTGATGACGTTGAGCAGCATCGAGTGGCTGACGTTGAAGCTCGACCGCAGCGGTTCCGGCTCGGCTTCGACGAGCTTGTCGAAGGTCTTCTCGCTCCACGACACGAAGCCCTCGGGTGCTTTCTTGCGCACCACCTTGCGCTTCTTCTTCGGGTCGTCGCCCGCCTTCGCGATCGCCCGCTCGTTGTCGATCTCGTGCTCCGGCGCCTGCACCACCACGAACCCGGCGGTGTCGTAGCCGGCTCGACCGGCGCGACCGGCGATCTGGTGGAACTCGCGCGCCTTGAGGTGCCGGGTGCGGACGCCGTCGTACTTGGTGAGACCGGTGATGAGCACGGTGCGGATGGGCACGTTGATGCCGACGCCGAGCGTGTCGGTGCCGCAGATGACCTTGAGCAGCCCCGCCTGGGCGAGCTGCTCCACCAGCCGCCGGTACTTCGGCAGCATGCCTGCGTGGTGGACGCCGATACCGTGCCTGACCAGGCGCGACAGCGTCTTGCCGAAGCCCGCGGTGAACCGGAAATCGCCGATCGTCTCGGCGATGCGGTCGCGCTGCTCGCGGGAGGCGACCTTGACGCTCATCAGCGCCTGCGCCTGCTCCAGGGCCGAGGCCTGGTTGAAGTAGACGACGTAGACCGGCGCCTGCTGACCCGCCAGCAGCTCCTCGATGGTCTCGTGCAGCGGGGTCTTGGCGTAGCGGAAGTTCAGCGGGATGGGCCGCTCGGCCGAGGTGACGACCGCGGTGCTGCGTCCGGTTCGGCGGGTGAGGTCCTCCTCGAACGAGCTGACGTCGCCGAGGGTGGCCGACATGAGCACGAACTGGGCGCGGGTGAGCTCCAGCAGCGGCACCTGCCAGGCCCATCCGCGATCGGGCTCGGCGTAGAAGTGGAACTCGTCCATCACGACCTGGTCCACGTCGGCGTCGACGCCGTCGCGCAAGGCGATGTTGGCCAGGATCTCTGCGGTGCAGCAGATGATGGGCGCGTCGGCGTTGACGCTGGAGTCGCCGGTCATCATGCCGACGTTCTCCGCGCCGAAGACCTCGACGAGGCTGAAGAACTTCTCCGAGACCAGGGCCTTGATCGGCGCGGTGTAGAAGCTGCGCTTGCCGGTGGCCAGGGCGGAGAAGTGCGCGCCCGTGGCGACCATGCTCTTGCCGGATCCGGTGGGCGTGGACAGGATCACGTTCGCGCCGGTCACGACCTCCATCAGCGCTTCTTCCTGCGCCGGGTAGAGCTCGATGCCCAACGAGATCGTCCATTCGACGAACGACTCGAACTGGGCGTCGGGATCGGGGTCGCCGGCGGTGAGCGCTGGGAGCTGGTCGGTGAGCTTCATCGTCGTTCCATCGTCCCTGGCCACCCCCGACGCGGGGCATCCGGGGTACGAGTCGGCCCCGCTTCCTCCACACCGGTGTCCTCGCTGGTGGAAGACCCGGGTGATCAGCGACCATGGGACCAGGCCCGGGCATCAGGCGGAAGGAGAGGCGCCATGTCGACCCGCAACGTGCGCTTCGTGGGCGGTCCGTTGGACGGCAGAGTCCAGGACCTGCGCGACCACGAAGCGGTAGCAGGCCGCCTCCTCAAGCACATCCACCTGCACGACGGCCCCAAGATCGAAACCCAGTACGAACTCCACTACACCCCGGAGAACGGCTGGGTGTACCACCTCTGCGGCACAAGACCGTAGTTCCGAAAACCGAAGTTTTCATGAAAACTTCCGTCCCCACTGGGACAAGGTCGAAGTTTTCATGAAAACTTCCCCACGACCCACGCCCCCCGAACAACATCTCCAACAATCGAGTGAACCCCGTTTACCGGCGGAGACACGCGTCACAGGTTTGATCGGGTTCAGGCCGGTCCACGCGGCCTACCATCTGGTCCATGGTGGCGCACTCGACGACGAGCGGCGGCCGGCCGGAACTCCCGCTGGCCGCGGAGTTCCCCGAGCCGACTCACGAGCAGTGGCAGGTCCAGGTCCACAAGGTGCTGGAGCGATCCGGCCTGATCGGCGAGGAGCCGCCGTCGGGTCCGGTCGAGGGCGTGCTGAACTCGACGACGCACGACGGTGTCCGGGTGCGCCCGCTCTACACCTCCGCGCCGGCCGATCCGGGCCTTCCGGGGTTGGCGCCGTTCGTGCGCGGCAGCCGTCCGCAGGGCGGTGTGGCCGAGGGCTGGGACGTCCGCCAGCGCCACGAGCACCCGGATGTCGCGGAGACGAACCGCGAGGTGCTGGCCGATCTCCACAACGGTGTGTCGTCGCTGTGGCTGCGCCTGGGTGCGGGCGGCATCGCCGTCGGGGACCTGGCGGACGCGCTCAACGGCGTGCACCTGGACATGATCGGCGTGAGCCTCGACGCGGGCGCCGAGTTCGCGACGGCGGCGGAGGCGCTGCTGGACCTCGCTGCCGAGCAGGGCGTGCCTGCCGGTGAACTGCGCGGCAACCTCGGTGCGGATCCGCTGGCGGTGCAGGCCCGGACCGGCGTCACCGGGGATCGCGATGCGGCGGTCGCGCTGGCCCAGCGCTGCGCGGCGGAGTTCCCGCAGTTGCGGGCGCTGAGCGTGGACGCGCTGCCGTTCCACGACGCGGGCGGGTCCGATGCCGCGGAGCTGGGCTGCTCCCTGGCGGCGGGTGTCACCTACCTGCGGTGGTTGACCGAGGCCGGTCTGGACGTCGACACCGCTGCCGCGCAGCTGGAGTTCCGCTACGCCGCCTCCGCCGACCAGTTCCTCACCATCGCCAAGCTGCGCGCGGCCCGTCGCCTGTGGGAGCAGGTCACCCGCTCGTCCGGGGTGAGCGAGCCGGCCCGGGCGCAGGTGCAGCACGCGGTGACGTCGCAGGCGATGCTGACCCGCCGCGATCCGTGGGTGAACATGCTGCGCGCCACGATCGCCACCTTCGCCGCCGGTGTGGGCGGCGCTCAGTCGGTCACGACGTTGCCGTTCGACGCCGCGATCGGTTTGCCGGACGACTTCGCCCGCCGCGTCGCCCGCAACACCCAGGCCCTGCTGCTGGAGGAGTCCCACCTGGCGCAGGTGATCGACCCGGCGGGCGGGTCCTGGTACGTGGAGTCGCTGACCGACGAGCTGGCCCGCAAGGCGTGGGCGTGGTTCCAGCGCATCGAGGCGGTCGGCGGTTTGCCGGAGGCCTTGGAGTCGGGGTTGGTCGGCGAGGAGATCGAGGACATCTGGCAGGAGCGCCGTGCTGCGGTGGCCCGTCGCAGCGACGCGATCACCGGTGTCAGCGAGTTCCCGAACCTGGATGAGGAGCTGCTGGAGCGCACGCCCGCCCCGGAGCGGCCGGGTGGCGGGCTTCCCGTGCACCGCTACGCGGAGGACTTCGAGGCGCTGCGCGACGCCGCCGACGCGAGCTCGGCGGAGACGGGCGAGCGTCCTTCGGTGTTCCTGGCGACGCTGGGGTCGCTGGCGGCGCACAACGCGCGGGCCTCGTTCGCCCGCAACCTGTTCGCCGCCGGCGGGCTGGACGCCACCGAGGCGGGCCCGACCGAGTCGATCGATGAGGTGCTGGCCGCGTATTCGGGCGCCCCGGTGGTGTGCCTGTGCTCCAGCGACAAGATCTACGCCGAGCGCGCCGCCGACACGGCGCTCGCGCTGAAGCAGGCCGGGGCGGAAACCGTTCTGCTGGCGGGTAAACCGAATGACGCCCACGCCGTCGACGGTCACATCCACGCCGGTTGTGATGCGCTGACCGTCCTCGACGCCGTGCACGCCGAGTTGGGAGTCCGACGATGACGCAGATCCCGAACTTCGCCGAGGTCCCGCTGGAGGACCCGCCCGGAGCGGACGAGGAGCGCTGGCGCTCAGAGGTGCTGGCGGCCACCGGCAAGGAGTCCGACGCCTTGTCGTGGGAGGCCCCGGAGGGCATCGACGTCAAGCCGCTCTACACGGAATCCGATGTGGACGGTCTGGACTTCCTGTCGACCTACCCGGGTCTGGCGCCGTTCCTGCGCGGCCCGTACCCGACGATGTACGTCAACCAGCCCTGGACCGTGCGCCAGTACGCGGGCTTCTCCACCGCGGAGGCCTCCAACGCCTTCTACCGGCGCAACCTCGCCGCCGGGCAGAAGGGCCTGTCGGTCGCCTTCGACCTGGCCACCCACCGCGGCTACGACTCCGATCACCCCCGCGTGGGCGGTGATGTCGGCATGGCCGGTGTGGCGATCGACTCGATCCTGGACATGCGGCAGCTCTTCGACGGCATCCCGCTGGACAAGATGAGCGTGTCGATGACCATGAACGGCGCGGTGCTGCCGGTCATGGCGCTCTACATCGTGGCCGCCGAAGAACAAGGTGTTGCACCCGAGCAGCTGGCCGGGACCATTCAGAACGACATCCTCAAGGAGTTCATGGTCCGCAACACCTACATCTACCCGCCGCAGCCGTCCATGCGGATCATCTCCGACATCTTCGCCTACACCAGCCAGAAGATGCCGAAGTTCAACTCCATCTCCATCTCCGGCTACCACATCCAGGAAGCCGGAGCGACAGCCGACCTCGAACTCGCCTACACGCTGGCCGACGGCGTCGAGTACCTGCGGGCGGGCAAGCAGGCCGGTCTCGACATCGACGCGTTCGCGCCCCGGCTGTCGTTCTTCTGGGGCATCGGCATGAACTTCGCGATGGAGGTGGCGAAACTCCGCGCCGCACGGCTGCTCTGGTCCAAGCTCGTCAAGCAGTTCGAGCCGACCAACCCGAAATCGCTTTCGCTGCGCACTCATTCGCAGACCTCCGGCTGGTCGCTGACCGCCCAGGACGTCTACAACAACGTCGCGCGCACCTGCGTCGAGGCGATGGCCGCCACCCAGGGCCACACCCAGTCGCTGCACACCAACGCACTCGACGAGGCCCTCGCGCTGCCCACCGACTTCTCCGCCCGCATCGCCCGCAACACCCAGCTCGTGCTGCAGCAGGAGTCCGGCACCACGCGGGTCATCGACCCCTGGGGCGGCAGCTACTACCTGGAAAGGCTCACCCAGGACCTCGCCGAACGCGCCTGGGCGCACATCAGCGAGGTCGAGGACGCCGGCGGCATGGCCCAGGCCATCGACGCCGGCATCCCCAAGCTGCGCATCGAGGAGGCGGCCGCCCGCACCCAGGCGCGCATCGACTCCGGCCGCCAGCCGCTCATCGGCGTCAACAAGTACCGCTACGACGGCGACGAGCAGATCGAGGTCCTGAAGGTCGACAACGCCGACGTCCGGGCGCAGCAGCTGGAGAAGCTGCGCCGGCTCCGCGAGGAACGCGATTCCGCCGCCTGCGACGACGCGCTGCGCAAGCTCACCGCCGCCGCCGAAGCGTCGCTGTCGGACGAGCGGCCCGACGACCTCGCGCACAACCTGCTGGCCCTGGCCGTCGACGCCGCCCGCGCCAAGGCCACGGTCGGGGAGATCTCCGACGCGCTGGAGAAGGTCTTCGGCCGCCACTCCGGCCAGATCCGTACGATCTCCGGTGTGTACCGGGAAGAGTCCGGCCCCTCCGAGCAGCTGGAAACCGCACGCCGGCAGGTCGAGGACTTCGCCGAGGCCGAGGGGCGCCGACCCCGCATCCTGGTCGCCAAGATGGGCCAGGACGGCCACGACCGCGGCCAGAAGGTCATCGCCACCGCCTTCGCCGACCTCGGCTTCGACGTCGACGTGGGCCCGCTGTTCCAGACCCCCACCGAGGTCGCGCGCCAGGCCGCCGAAGCCGACGTGCACATCGTGGGCGTCTCCAGCCTCGCCGCCGGGCACCTCACGCTCGTACCCGCGCTGCGCGAAGAGCTCGCGGCGGTCGGCCGCGAGGACATCATGATCGTCGTCGGCGGCGTCATCCCGCCCGCTGACTTCGACGCGCTGCGCCAGTCCGGGGCCTCGGCGATCTTCCCGCCCGGCACCGTCATCGCCGATGCCGCGACCGGGCTACTCGACGAACTCCGAACCCGCCTCGAACACTGATGCCACGCACGATCGACATCCACGACTACGCCCAGGGCGTGCTCGACGGTTCGCGCACGAAGCTGGCGCAGGCCATCACGCTGGTGGAGTCCACCCGCGCCGACCACCGCGCGCTGACCCAGCAGCTGCTCACCGAGCTGCTCCCGCACAGCGGCGGTGCGCACCGCATCGGCATCACCGGTGTGCCCGGCGTGGGCAAGTCGACCTTCATCGAGGCTCTGGGCTCCACGCTCACCGGGCAGGGGCACCGGGTGGCGGTGCTGGCCGTGGACCCGTCGTCGACGCGCAGCGGCGGCAGCATCCTCGGCGACAAGACCCGCATGGGCCGGCTCGCGTCCGACCCGGCGGCGTTCGTGCGCCCGTCACCGTCGGCGGGCACGCTCGGCGGCGTGGCGCGCGCGACCCGCGAGACGATCCTGCTGATGGAGGCCGCGGGCTACGACGTCGTGCTGGTGGAGACCGTCGGTGTGGGGCAGTCGGAGGTGACGGTCGCCGGGATGGTCGACTGCTTCCTGCTGCTGTCGCTGGCCCGCACCGGTGACCAGCTGCAGGGCATCAAGAAGGGCGTGCTGGAGCTCGCCGACATCATCGCCGTGAACAAGGCCGACGGCGAGCACGAGATGGAGGCCAAGAAGGCCGCGCGCGAGCTCCGCAGCGCCCTGCGGCTGCTGACCCCGGTCAGCGCGTCGTGGACTCCCCCGGTCCTGACCTGCAGCGGACTGCGCTCGCTGGGGCTGGACACCCTCTGGGAGCAGGTCGAGCAGCATCACAAGACGCTCTCGGAGACCGGTGAGCTCGCCGCCAAGCGCAGCCGGCAGCAGCTGGAGTGGACCTGGGCCATGGTGCGCGAGCAGCTGATGTCGGAGTTCACCCACGACCCCGGTGTCCGCGACATCGTCGGCGGGGTGGAATCGCAGGTCCGCGCCGGCGAGCTCACCGCGAGCCTCGCCACGGAACGCCTGCTCCAGGCCTTCCGCCAGAGCTCCTGACCCTCCCGGCTCCCACGACCACGAACACGCCGCGCGAACCGGGCCCCACCCGACCCCGGCCCACGGGAAGGGCAGATACTGGGCGGGTCATGACGTCGTTCGCGCGAGTCTGGACGGTGAACGCATGCGGATCAACGTCGATCCCGACTCCGACGTACCGCCCTTCGAGCAGGTGCGGTCACGCATCGCCGCGCAGATCAACTCCGGCGAGCTGGCGGTCGGCGCGAAACTCCCCACGGTGCGGGCGCTGGCGGCCGAGCTCGGCATCGCGGCCAACACCGCCGCGAAGGCGTACCGCGAGCTGGAGCACGCGGGTCTCATCGAAACCCGCGGCAGGGCCGGAACTTTCGTCAGCGACGCGGGCGACCAGACAGCGGCGCGCGCGGCCGAAGCCGCCGCGACCTACGCCCAGATCACCCAGGCCCTCGGCATCCCGAAGTCCGAGGCGCTCGCGATCGTGCAGGCCGCGCTGAAGGCGTAGGAGGCTCCCGGCGACCGCCTACCCGACCTCGGACTGAAGACCTCGCATCGTCGCGATCTCGTCCTGCTGGGTGACCAGGACGTCCTGGGCCATCTCGTGGACCTGCTCGTCGCGGCCGGTGGTCAGCAGCTGCGTCGCCATGATCACCGCGCCCTCGTGGTGGGCGATCATCAACCGCAGGAACAGCCGGTCGTAGTCGGCGCCGCGCGAGGACGCGAGCTGTGCCAGCTGCTCCGGCGTGGCCATCCCGGGCATCATCGCGTGGTCGTGCCCAGCGTGACCCGAGTGCTCGTTCGCGCCCCGGGTGTTGAGCCAGCCCTGCATCATCGCGATCTCCGGGCCCTGCGCGCCGCTGATGCGGTCGGACAGCGACCGCAGCTTCGGGTTCTGCGCGCGCTCGGCGGTCAGCGCCGTCATCTCCACGGCCTGCTGGTGGTGGGCGATCATGTTCCGCAGGTAGTCGACCTCGACCTGGCTCGCTCCGCCGCGGTCGCGGGCCGCGCTGGACACCACCTCCGGCTCGTCACCGGGGGCGCCGGGCTGCACGACGGGAGGGCCGGGTGGCGCGGGTGGTTCCGCCGCGCACCCCGTCAGCGCGCAGGCTGCCAGCAGAACTCCCGCCACCGAACTCCGCACCATGGCCGCCCTTCTGGGAAAACCGTGAAAAAGACGCTGAAACGTCCTATTTCGGCCTCATTCTGGGAACACGATACTGGTCAGATGCGGTCGTCCGAAACCGCTGTCGGCGGCTGCCCACGGGTGGCGGCGACTTCGTCGAACCAGGGGGTAGATCGGTTGTGATCCCTCAGTCCACCGGTCGGAGGCGCGCGCTGGGCGCGGTGATCGGAGCGATGGTGCTGGGCTTGTCGCTCGCACCCGCGACGGCCGCGACGCCACCGAGCGACGGTCCTGAGCAGTACTCCGCTGCGCAGGTCCCGGCGCCGAACCGGGAGATCGACAAGAGCGAGAACGTCGAGCACGTCGCGAACCTGCCCAAGCAGGCCCCCTTCGACACCGTGGAGGCCTACGGCACGGACATCGCGTTCAAGGAGAACATCGCCTACGTCGGCAACTACGACGGCTTCGTCGTCTACGACATCGCGAACCCGAAGAAGCCGCGCATCATCACCCAGGTCCAGTGCCCGGGCGGTCAGGGCGACATGTCCGTCTCGGGCGACCTGCTGTTCGTCTCGACGGACTACCCGCGCAGCAACAACACCTGCACCAGCGAGGAGACCGACTCGGCCGACCCCAACGGCTGGGAGGGCATGAAGGTCTTCGACATCAGCGATCCGGCCAAGCCGCGCTACGTCTCGGCGATCGCGACCGACTGCGGTTCGCACACCCACACCCTCGTGCCGGACAAGGCCGGAGAGGCCGTCTACCTCTACGTCTCGTCCTACGGCCCGAAGGCGGAGTTCCCGAACTGCCAGCCACCGCACGACAAGATCTCCATCATCAAGGTGCCGCTGGCCAACCCGGCCGCGCCGGAGCTGATCAACGCGCCGGTGCTGTTCCCGGACGGCGGCAACCCCGGTGCACCGGAAGGCATCAGCGCGACCACGGGCTGCCACGACATCACCGCGTTCCCGTCCAAGGACCTGGCGGCGGGTGCGTGCATGGGCGACGGCGTGCTGTTCGACATCTCCGACCGGGAGAACCCGCGCGTCATCAACCAGGTTCGCGACGACACGAACTTCGCCTTCTGGCACAGCGCCACGTTCAACAACGAGGGCACGAAGGTCGTGTTCACCGACGAGCTCGGCGGTGGCGGCGCCGCGACCTGCAACGAGGCCACCGGCCCGGTGCGCGGTGCCAACGGCATCTACGACATCAGCGGCTCGGGCGCGGACTCGAAGCTGGCGTTCAAGAGCTACTACAAGATCCCTCGGCACCAGGCGGACACCGAGAACTGCGTGGCGCACAACGGATCGCTGATCCCGGTCGCAGGCGGGGACTTCATGGTCCAGGCCTGGTACCAGGGCGGGATCTCGGTGTTCGACTTCACCGACTCCACCAAGCCGCAGGAGATCGCCCACTTCGACCGCTCGCCGTTCAACCCGAACGAGCTGCAGCTGGCGGGTTCGTGGTCGGCGTACTACTACAACGGCCACATCTACTCCAGCGGCATCCAGGAGGGACTGGACGTCCTCGACCTCCGCGACAAGCGCACGGACTCGGCCAAGAAGGTCCGCTACGAGGAGTTCAACCCGCAGACCCAACCCGTCTACAGCAACTAGGGGTGTTCGTGGGGGTGGGGAAGTTTTCATGAAAACTTCCCCACCCCCACGACGTCAGGAGCTGAGGAGATCCGGGACGTCGAAGGACAGCAGCGGGCCTCCGAGGTGCGGTCCCGCGACGACGGCGCAGCCGATGTCCTGCCAGAGGGCGACCTGCTGCTGCGACTCGACGTGGTCGACGCACAGGTCGACTGAGTTCATCAGCGGGATCAGCGCGCGCAGCGCCTGGATCTCGGGCGCGTCCGGGGTGCCGGCCTCGTGCACCAGGCGGACGATCTCGGGTGAGAGCCGCACCGAGTCCACCGGCATCTCGCGCAGCAGGTGCAGCTCACCCGGCGAGCCGGTGAAGTCGTGCAGCGCGGTCCGGACACCTCGGGAGTGCAGGTACCGCAGGTTCTCCCGCGCTTCCTCGTTCTCGCTGATCGCCGCTATGGGCATGCACAGCCGCAGCCAGCTCGGATCGAGCTCGGACTCGTCGAGCACCTTGTGCACCAGGGCCGCCAGATCCGGATCGCGGCCCTGGTTCGGGCTCAGCGACACCGACAACCGCACCTCGTGCCCGTCTGCGTGCCACTCCGCCAGGTGCTGCCAGGCGCGGTGCACCATCCAGTCGCGCATCGACAGCGTCACCCCGGAGCGCTCCGCCAGCCGCAGGCACTCGTCGTGCTCGATGACTCCGAAATCGCCGGTGTCCCAGCGGAACTCGCACTCCAGGGCGCACAGGTCGCGGCCGGGGAGGCAGACCTGCGGGCGGTAGACGACGTCGAACTCGCCCATCTCCAGCCCACCGGGCATGATCGCCGCGAGCTGGCTCTCCTCGTGCTCCTCCGGCGCCAGGTCCGGGTCGAACAGCGCCCACTGCCGCTTCCCCGCCGCCTCCGCGCGGCGCAGCGCGATGTCGGCGGACCACAGCAGGTTCGCCGTGTCGGCCTCCCCCACGATCCGCTGCACCACGCCGACGCTGGCGGACGCGGCGATGCCCCGCCCACCGACGTAGACGGGTTCGGCGAGCATCTCGTTGATCAGCTGGGTCATCACCGGCACCGCCGGGGTGTCGGCCTGCTCCCAGACCAGCAGCGCGAACTCGGTTCCGCCGAAGCGCGCGACCAGCGCCTCCTCGCCCTCGACGAGGTGCTCCAGGCGGCGGGCGACGGTCCTGATCAGCTGGTCGCCGACGAGGTAGCCGAGGCCGTCGTTGATCAGCTCGAAGCCGTCCAGCCCCAGCTGGTAGAGCGCGAGCCGCGCATCGCGGGGCAGGTTGACCAGGGCGGCCTGCAGCCGGGTCTGGAAGAACCCGCGGTTGGGCAGCCCGGTCAGCGCGTCGTGCAGCGCCTGGTGCTGGAAGCGGTCCTGCAGCAGGTGCAGCTCGGTGATGTCCTCGACCATGGTGACCACGCCGCTGGGGGCCCCGTCTGCGCCCTGGAGCACCGAAACGCCCAGGTAGCACCACGCGTCTTCGCCGTTGGCGCGAACTAGCCGCTTGCGGTCGCTGATCCGCTTGGAGCTCGCGCCCTCGATCAGCTCGCGGTAGGAGGCGCTGAGGTACTCGGCGTCCTCGGGGTGGAAGAGCCGGTCGATGGTCATCGGCACCAGGTCGTCGGCGTGATACCCGAGCACCTGCTCGAACGCCGGGTTGACCTGCACGAACCGGCCTTCGAGATCGCTGATGGCGACCCCGATCGGGGTGGAGGTGAACACTTCGCTGAACCGCGCTTCGCTGGCCTTGAGCTCGCGGTCGGTCTTCAGCTTGGCCTTGAGCAGCGCCTTGTTCAGCGTCTCCTGCTGGGCGAAGGTGCTCTCCCGGTCGGCCGCCGCGTACCCGGCGGCGATCTCGGTGAGCACCGTCAGCAGCACATCGACCTTGGTGTCGTCCGAAAGCAGCGCGTCCTGAAGGAACTTCAGGCTCACCGAGAGACTTTCCTCGCCGGTCGCGCGGATTTCCACGAGCCGGGAACCCACGACGCGGCCGGTCTCAGCGGCTCGGGAGGGGTCGTCCAGCGACAGCGCGACGAGGTCGAGCAGACCTTCCAGGGTCTCCTGGACCTCCGCGGGTGAGAAGGGGAGGTAGGCGGTGGTGCGCAGTTCCGCCGTCCACCGGCGCGCGACATCGGACCGCCACTCGGATTCCGGCGGCGGCCCGTCCGGATCACCCTCGCTCATCTCACCGTCCGTCAGCGTCAACCTGGCGAAGCGAATCGACCTGCGCGCCCGCCTCCGGTGGCGCACGCCAGCACAGGATACCGGGCGGGCGCCACCGGGATGGCACGGCGGGCACATCGAGATCGATCAACCGGAAGTCGATCAGTGCGCTTCTTCGAGAGTCTCCCCCTCCGCGACGAGCGCGTCGAGCCGCGCAAGCTCCGAGTCGTCGAGGGCGAGCGTCCCGGCCGCGGTGTTCTCCTCCAGGTGCGCCACCGACGACGTGCCCGGGATCAGCAGGACGTTGCTCGCGCGGCGCAGCAGCCACGCCAGCGAGACCTGCGCCTGGGTCGCGTCGTGCGCGTCGGCGATGGCCTTCAGCTCCTCGTCGCCGCGCGCCCGGCTGTCGGCGAAGCCGGACCCCAGCGGGAAGAACGGCACGAACGCGGCTCCCGCCTCGGCGGTGGCCTGCAGCAGGGTCGCGGCCGTGCGGTTGACCACGTTGTAGAGGTTCTGCACCGAGGCGATCTCGGTGATCTCCCGCGCTTCGGCGTAGAGACCGAGCTCCACGTTGGACAGACCGATCGCGCGGATCAGACCCTGCTGCTTGAGCTCGTGCAGCGCGCCGACCTGGTCGGCGAAGGTGATGCCCGCCTGCGGCCCCATGTCGCGCAGGTAGACCAGGTCGAGGACGTCGGTGCGCAGCCGGCGCAGGTTGTCGTGCACCTGGGCGCGCAGCGCCGCGGGGTGGTTCAGCGGCAGCCAGTTGGCCTGGTCGTCGCGGTAGGCGCCGATCTTGGTCGCCACCACCAGGTTCTCGTCGCAGGGGTGCAGCGCCTCGGCGATCAGCTCGTTGACCACCCACGGGCCGTAGAAGTCGCTGGTATCGATGTGATCGATGCCGAGCTCGACGGCACGGCGCAGGACCGCGATCGCGGCCTCCCTGTCGGCGGGCGGGCCGAACACGCCCGGACCCGCCAGCTGCATCGCGCCGAACCCGACGCGGTTGACCTCCAGGCCCGAACCGAGCGGAAACCTGCCACCCAAAGCATTCGCAGTCGTCACGGGTCGATGCTGCGGGAAAACCGGCTGATCAGCAAGAAGTCGTGCCGAGGCACACCACGACGCTGTTCTCCTTCACCACGCTCGCAGCCGGCACCGCCGCGGGTTCGCCAGCGGTTTCGTGGCAGGAGCGGCGCGCGGAGACCACGAAGCCGCTCAGGTTCCGCCACCCGCACCGCTCTGCGAGCTGACCACCTCAACAGCTCCTACACCTGCGGCATCAGCAGCAACCAGTACCCGCCGACCAGCAACGACGCGAGACCGGTCAGCAACCACAGGAACATCCAGACTCCCCCGGAGACCCCGGTGAGCCGCGCCAGCTGGTCGGCGTCGGAATCACCGGCGCGACCGCGTCGGCGCTTGCGCCCGAGCTCGCTGATCGGGCGGATGCCCCCGATGAGCAGGAACCAGCACAGCAGCGCGGCGCACAGCGCCTGCCACGACGGGCTCGCTAGCCACGACACGGCACCGATGGCACCGCCGGTGAGCAGCACCGACAGCACGCCGAAAGCGTTGCGCACGGCCAGCAGCAGCAACGCCAGCAGCACGATGCAGCCCCACAGCATCCACCGCTCCCGGTCGGCGGTGACCAGCCACGCACCGCCCAGGCCGAGCAGCGACACGGCCGGATAGCCTGCGAGCAGGGTGAACACCATCCCGGGCCCGTGCGCCCGCCCGGTCGAGACGGTCAGCCCGGAGGTGTCGGAGTGCAGCCGGATGCCGTTGAGCTTGCGGCCGCTGACCAGCGCCACCACGGCGTGCCCGCCCTCGTGAGCGATGGTCACCACGTTGCGCAGCGGCAACCAGGTCGCCCGGTTGAGCACCACGACGAGCGCGACCAATCCGGCGATGAGCGCGGCGACGTTCCCGGAGTCGAGGAGCCGCGCCGTCGCGCCCTGCACTAATTCGTCCACAACACATCCGAACTACTAGGTCTTCTGGGGCTGGCGGAGCCACTTTGTCGTCCTGGGGACCACCTGAGCAACCTGCCCCGCCGGGGGTCTGAGCGGATTCGCGGCGAGCTCGCCGCGAATCCGTGTTGTGGGTGGGTCGGGAAGTTCTCATGAAAACTTCCCCACCCACCCATCCACGAACCGCCGTAGAACCCTATCCGGTCAGGTGAAGTAGTTCGGGACGTCCAGCGCGCCTCCGGCCGCTTCGAACTCGTCACCCACCGCGGCGCGCAGGTCACCGTCGGCCAAGTAGTCCACTGTGGTCAGCGCCAGGCCGATGGCTCCGTCGATCACCGCGGCATCGCCCGCGTCGGAACCGGCTGCGGCGGCGAAACCTTCGGTGTGCAGCGACAGGCCGGCGTCGTTCAGACCGATCATCGGGTGGATCGCCGGTGTCCGGAAGCTGATGTTGCCCAGGTCCGTCGAGCCGGTCAGGTAGTCCGGGACGACGCCGCGCGGCAGCGAGGTCCGGCCGCGCCGGGCCTGGTGGCGGGCCCACCGGGCGGCGAGCGCGTCGTTGTGCCGGATCGGCAGGTAGGCGGGGTTGTGGTCCCAGTTCAGCTCGACCCCGCAGCCGGTCATCGAGGCCGCGCCGTGCGCGATCGACTCCACCCTGCGCGCCAGGTCCTGCAGCGAACCCGGCTCCGCCGAGCGCACGTAGAACAGCGCGGCGGCCCGGTCCGGGACGACGTTGGGGCGCTTGCCTCCGTCGGTGATCACGCCGTGGACGCGGTCGGTGGAGGGCATGTGCTGGCGCATCGCCGCCACGCCCTGGTAGGTGGCCACCACGGCGTCCAGCGCGTTGCGGCCCATGAACGGCTGCGCGGACGCGTGCGCGGCCACGCCGTGGAAGACGACCTCGACCTGCCTGCGACCGAGGAACGGGTGGGTGGCGATGTCGTGCGAGAACGGGTGCAGCATCACCACGGCGTCGACGTCGTCGAAGAGCCCGGCCCTGGCCAGATGCTCCTTGCCGCCACCGCCCTCCTCGGCGGGGGTGCCGAACAGGCTCACGCGCCCGCCGGTCCGCCCCACCGCTGTGGCAGCGGCGAGGAACGCGCCGACGCCCGCCGAGCAGATGATGTTGTGCCCGCAGCCGTGGCCGATGCCGGGCAGCGCGTCGTACTCGGCCAGCACCGCCACGTGCGGCCCGCCGTCACCGGCACCGGTGCGCAGCGCGGTGTCCAGCCCGCCCACGCCGACCTCGACGTCGTGGCCGAAGCCGCGCAGCAGCTCGGCGGCGCGCGCCACCGAGCGGTGCTCGGCGTAGCCCTCCTCCGGGTCCGCGTGCAGCTGGTGGCTCAGCCCGAGCAGGTCCTCGCCGTGCTCGGTCACCCACCGTTCGGTCTCCGCGAGCAGCGCCTCATCGGCTCCGGCGTACCCCGACCGCAGCGGTTCCGCGGAGGCCACGGCCTTCTCGGTCGCGGCGGCCACGGCGCGCAGGTAGGACTCATCAGGCTGAACGGGCTGTGTCACACCCAGACTCTAAGCCGTCGCGGACATCACCCGGTGGAGACGGCGCCGCGCTCGTCGAGGACGCGGTGGGCCAGCAGGGTGCCGCCCACCACGGCAGCGGGAATGATCAGCAGCTGGAGCACCGGCACCAGGCACAGCAGGTAGGCGGGCAGGCCGAAGCCCAGCGTCATCGCCTTGTGCTCGCGGAGCCTGCGGTGGCGTTCGCCGAAGGCCAGTCCGCGCCGCTGGAACACCAGGCCCACCATCTCCATGCTGATCACCCACGCACCGAACAGCGCACCCAGCACGGCGCCCGCGATCTGCCCTGCGACCGGGATGAACCCGATGACCAGCAGCACGATCGCCCCGATCAGCGCCACGACGACGAGCTTGAGCGAGTCCCGCACTCCCCGTCCGAGCTGGCGGGCGAAGCCGGCGCCGTCGTCGGAAGCGTCCAGCCCGAGCTGCTTCTCGGCCTGCTCGGCGATGTGCTCGTAAAACGGTCCGCCGATGAGCAGCGTGAGCGCGATGAACGAGATCGACCCCAGCACGGCCGCCGCTCCCACCAGGGCGACGCCGAGCAGGATGCGCAGGCCGCTGCGCGCGAAGTCCGCCCAGCCGTCGGCGAACGGGGTCATCCAGGTCGTCAGGTCACCGCTGAAGTAGATCAGCGTTCCCAGGCTCCCGAGCAGCAGAAGTGCGCTGATCAGGGCGGGGATGGCGCCGAGCAGCAGCAGCTTCGGGCTGCGCAGGATGATGCCCAGACCGGACCCGAGGCTGCGGATTCCGGTGGCGAACGAACTCATGCGACAACTCCCGTGATCGGCGATCTTGATCCACGGTAGCGCGCGCTCGGTGAGCAGATTCACCGATCGACCGCAGCTCGATCGCAGCGTGGGTTAGGTTAGCCTCTCTTGTGCTAGCACTTCGGGCGGTGAACCCGGAACCGGACGACAAGGACTCCGCTATGACTCCTCCCCCCAGCTCGATCGGCCGTCGCGGCTTCCTGATGGGCGCGACCGGACTCGTCGCGGCGGGCCTGGCCGCGTGCAGCGGCGGCGGCGCGAACCCGAGCGGGAACGCACCGTCCGGCCCCGGTTTCCCGGTCCGCATCCCCAACCGCTACGGCGCGGCCGACCTCCAGGCGGCACCGCAGCGGCTGGTGACGCTGGGCATCACCGACCACGACGTCCTGCTGCCGCTGGGCGTGATCCCGGCGGGCCTGACGAAGTGGGGCCCGTGGGAGAGCGGAGTCGGCCCGTGGGTGGAGCCGATGCTGGGCGGCCGGCGACCCAAGGTGTTCGGCAGCGAGGTCGACGTCGAAGGCGTCATCGCCCAGACCCCCGATGCCACGATCGCGGTGCAGAGCGCCTTGACGCAGGAGCAGTACAACCGGCTGAGCACCTTCGCGCCGGTCGTCGCGCAGCCGCCGAACTCCATCGACTACGGGATCAACTGGCGGGTGCAGGCTGAGACGATCGGCCAGGCCCTGGGCAAGCAGGCCGAGGTCGCCCGCCTCATCGAGCAGACGCAGGCGCGCATCGACGAAACCCGAAGGGCGAACCAGATCTTCGAGGGCAAGACGCACGTCACGGTCCGCACCGACGCCGCCGGGACCTACGCCGCCTACACCAAGCAGGACGCCCGCACGGCGCTGCTGGAGCAGCTCGGGCTGCGCTTGTCCCCCGCGATCGAGGGGATGGACAGCGGCGGGAAGTTCAACGTCAAGGTCAGCAAGGAGCAGGTGTCGCTGCTGGACGCGGATGTCGTCATCGTGACCACCGCCAAGGCCACCGACGTCGAGGCCGTGCGCAAGGACCCGCTGCTGAACAACCTCCCGGCCGCCAAGCGGGGCTCGCTGGTCGTGCTCGACGACTACGACCTCACGATGGCCCTGGGCTCGGCAACGCTCTCCAGCATCCCCTTCGCCCTGAACCACCTCACCCCCAAGCTCCTCGAAGCCCTCTCCTGACGTTCGCGGGGGATTCGAACTTCGCGCGAAGTTCGAATCCCCCGCCGCGCTACGCCTTGAGCGAGTC
Organism: Saccharopolyspora tripterygii; assembly: GCF_054778355.1. NCBI lineage: Bacteria > Bacillati > Actinomycetota > Actinomycetes > Pseudonocardiales > Pseudonocardiaceae > Saccharopolyspora > Saccharopolyspora tripterygii. The sequence goes on from NZ_BAAGZP010000018.1 coordinate 100,989, forward strand.
GACCAGGTCCGCCCAGGGCTCCCACGAGGAGTCCGGGTCGGGCTGGCCGGAGGTCACCATGTCGCCGTCGTGGCCGACGCCGAACAGGGTGGAGGCGCCGTCCGGGCGGCTGATGGCGACCGGGTCGCCACCCAGCGAACCGCCCAGGTCTGTCCAGGCGGACCAGCCGCCGTGGGCGGACTGCTGCTCGGCGGTGTGGATCGCACCCGAGGTGTCGCGGACGAACACCTCGACGCGTCCGCCCGGGTTGACCGCGATCGCCGGCGTCCCGGTGAAGTCACCGCCCAGGTCGGACCAGTTGCCGCCTTCGCCGGGCCGCTCCACGCAGTAGAGCTGCTGGTCGTCGCCGACCGCGAGCAGCACCACCACGCCGTCGGGCAGGGTCACCACGACCGGGTCCCCGGCCATGCTGCCGCCCAGGCCCTTCCACTCCGACCAGCCCGCGCCCGCGGTGCCCTGGGTGGACATCACGACCTCGCGCTGGGAGTTGCGGGCGAACACCGACACGGCACCGTTCGGGCCGAGCGCGATCGCCGGACGGCCGATGAGGTCGCCGCCGTGGTCGTCCCAGTCGGTCCAGTGCCCGCCACGACCGGCCTGCGCGGCGCTGTGCAGCTTGCCGTCCTCGCCCACGGCGAACAGCGCGATCGCACCGTCCGGCCGCAGCACGGCCACCGGGTCCTCGGCGATCGCACCCCGCAGACCGATCCACGGGCTCCACTTCGCCCCCAGCTGCGGGCAGGACGAGGTGATCACCTCACCGTTGCGGTCCCGCACGAAAACCGCGGTCGAGCCTGAAGGTTCGCGCACGACGACCGGACGACCCGCGGGCTCGCCACCGATGCCCAGCCAACCGACCCAGTCACCACCGGGCGAAACCTGCCACGCCGTGACGACCTCACCGGACGTGGAGGTCGCGAACGCCGACAGCGCACCATCCGCACCGGGCAGGATCCACGACCCGAACACGGTCGGCACCACCGGCTGCGGCGGCGGAGGCGGAGCAGGAGCAGGCGCCGGAGGCTGCTGCGGCGGCGGGCCCTGGTGCGGCGGCTGCGGCGGTCCCGGCGGCTGACCGTGCGGCGGAGGCGGATTCGGTCCGGGCGGCGGCTGCGGCGGCGGGTTCGGTCCCGGTGGCGGTGCCATGTTCAGCGCCCGCTCGGTGTCCTGGATCAGCCTGTGCGCCTCGGCCTCGTGCTGGTCGTAACGATCGCGGTACTGCTTCGCGGGCCTCTGCACGTCAGCAGCGATCTGCCCGGCGGTGCGATTCGGGTCCTTCCGCTCTTCCCTGATCGCCGCTTCCAGGAACTTGTGCGCCGCGTAGTTGACGTTCAAGACCTGTTCAGGTGCGCCCCAATCCTGCGACGGGCGCTGCTGGAACACGCCCAAGGAGTCGTGGTCGCGAGCACCGTCGATGTTCGACATCCGAGATTCGACCAGTCCGGTCTCGAATGCCGCGAGCAAGAGCTTCTGCGAAACCTGCATCTCCTTGGCGACCAGGTAAACGGTCCGCATGACCTCGGGGTCGGGAGGCCCCGGCTTCCCCATCCGCGGGGGTGGGCCGGGCGGTGCGGGAGGAAGCGGGCCGGGACCAGGCGGAGGCGGCGGGACGGGCTGCCCCTGAGGAGGCTGACCCTGCGGCGGCTGCGGTGGTGGCGGCGCGCCACCGAGGATCGGCAACGTCCAAGGCCGCCGGTCGTCACACGCCGGCGAGTTCATCACGGAGATGTGGAAGTGCTTCGCGTGCGGGTTGCTACCGGTGTACTTGGTCCACTGCCACGGACTTTGCCCAGGACGACTGTCCATGATCAGGCCGTTGGCGATCACGTACTTGATCCGCGGGTCGCGACTGGCCGCGAGTTCGTCGGTGATCCGGTTGATGTCGACGCCGTTCTGAGGATCGTGCGTGATGTCCACCGCGGTCACGATTCCCGGACCGACCCACGGGTTGTGGTCGCTGTCCCGAGATTGGTGCGACGCATCACCGATGGTGCCGTCGCTGGCCTTGTTCCGTTGCGGGAACGCTGCGTCGAACTGGGCGAGCAGTGTTTCCAAGCTGCCCGCGAGTCGCCAATTGGCCATCTTTCTCCCCTTGTTTCTCTGAGCCTGTTCGTCTGCGGGAGTTCAGGAACGGATCAATCCGAGCGGAGGTGGGTTCGTTCGACGCGACGATCGCCGCAGACCGTGCCGAAGTTCCAGTCCAGCGTGATCGGCTCCGTGTTGTCCGGCGGGTAGATGCGCACCTTGGCCGGGTCGTCGACGCAATCGCCTGTCTGGTAGATCCAGTACAGCTCCTGGGCCACGCCCTCACGCGTGCCGATGCTCATCCATTCGGCAGGCGGCGTTCCCGCCTTGTCCACGAAGGTCGCGGGCATGACGGCGCCGGCTCGGTCGAGAAACTCGATCCTCGCGTCGCCGTGAACCGTGCACTCCTTGGCTCCGACGTTGGCCAACCGCAGCTTCGTGCGTGATCCTCCGGCGGGCTGCGTGGGGTCGTCGTGCAGCCCGACAAGCGTGTCCGGGTAGAACCGGGCTCGCAGCTGCGACGTCTGACACGGCTTCTGCGTCGGGATCTCCTCCGGATGACTGACCTTCGTCTCCGAAGAACCGCCCTGCTCCGAGGTCTCCTCCGAGGAATCCTGCGATTCGGTGGTCTCCTGCGGCGCTGGTTGGGTCACCGTCACCACCGCCGGTGGTTGCTGCGCCTGCGGCGCTTGCTGGCCGCAGGACACCGTCACCGCCGCGGTCGCGGCGATCAACGCGCCTAGGCGCTGCGTTCTCGTTCGAAACACTGTCAGTCAATCCCCCTGCACTTCACTGTTCTTCTTGGTTCGCAGGTCCGCTGGTCAGCCGCCCCAAACGTTGCGGAACGCGGTGGCGTCGACGAGCCCGCCACGGCAGACCGCGCCACGGCCCCAGACCGACTTGATCGTCTTGTCATCCCCGGGCGGCGTGAACTGGAGCGTTTCCGGTTCCACGCACGGGGATTGGTAGATGTCCCAGGTCAGGTCCAGCGCGGCGCTCTGGCTCTGCTCGATCGTGACCGTCGGCGGGTTCGCCTGCAGCCGGTTCAGCTTCGTGTCCACCGGCTTGCCGTAGTAGTCCACGAACTGCAGGCCGCCGTAGCCGCGCATCTGACACGGACGACTGCCGATGTTGGTGACCTTCAGCGTCATGTGGTGGCCGTCGGCCTGCGGGTAGTTCGGATCCAACTGCAGCTGCAGCTCATCGGCAGCGCACGCGAGGCCATCTTCTGCCTCAGGTTCCTTCGACTTCGACGTCGCCTCCGAAGAATCCTCAGTGGACTCCGTGCTCGCCTCGGAACTGCTCGTCGCACTCCCCTGCGGCGCGGGTTGGGTCACCGTCACCACCGCCGGTGGTTGCTGCGCCTGCGGCGCTTGCTGACCGCAGGACACCGTCACCGCCGCTGTCGCAGCGATCAACGCCCCCAGGCGCTTCCCCCTGATTTCCAGCACTTCGCGGACCTGTCCTCCTCTGTTGCACTTCGGCCGGAATCCGGGGCGGGAGTCTTCCAACCGCGATCGCGCACCAATGCCATTTCGATCAAAACGAAATCTAGATCACTGAAAAAGCCCACAACCTGGCAAAGACCAGCCAGCAAGACAACCCGATCGGCGGTACATCCAATCCGATCCGGATTGTTAAACGCGCGCAAGAAATAGGTACTCCTACTCAAATCCCGAACAATTCCGGAATGCGAAAAGGCCGCCGACGGAACTCAATCCGGCGACGGCCGCCCCACGTGAAGATCAATTGTTGGTGCCGACGAGCGAGCGCTCCGCACTCGCCCGGGAACGCGAAGAGCGGCCGCCGCCGACTCGGGGGAGGTCGGCGGTGGCCGCTCTTCGCTCTCGCGACCGGATCAGGCGATGATCCGGAGCGGGTCCTCCAGGAGCGAGGTGAACTGCTGCAAGAACGCGGCACCGACCGCGCCGTCGACAGCGCGGTGGTCGGCCGAGAGCGTCACGCGCAGGATCTTGCGGGCCACGAACTCGCCGTCGCGGACCTGGACCTCGTCGCGGGCCGCGCCGACGGCCAGGATCCCAGCCTCCGGCGGGTTGATCACCGCGCTGAACTGCTCGATGCCGAACATGCCCAGGTTGGAGATCGAGAAGGTGCCGCCGGACATCTCGTCCAGCTTCAGCTTGCCCTCGCGCGCCCGTCCGGCCAGCTCACGGCTCTCGGTGGCGATCTCCGACACGCTCTTGCGGTCCGCGTCCTTGACGACCGGCACCACCAGACCGCCCTCGATCGCCACCGCGACGCCGAGGTTGATGCGCTTGTGCTGCAGCATCTTGTCCCCGGCGAAGGAGACGTTGACGCCGGGGTTGGCGCGCAACGAGGTCGCGACCGCCTTGACGATCAGGTCGTTGACGCTGACCTTCGGGCCGCCCGCGGCCTGCAACCGCTCGTTGAGGTTCCCGCGGAACTCCAGCAGCTCGGTGACGTCGATCGCGCTGGTCAGGTAGAAGTGCGGCGCGTTCTGCTTGCTCTCCGTCAGGCGCTTGGCGGTCACCTTCCGGATGTTGGACAGCGGGACCTCCTCGACGTCGTCGCTGACGACCGCAGGCGCGGTCTGCGACGCGGGAGCCGGGGCCGCCTCGGCAGGAGCCGGAGCCGCAGGAGCCGAGGACGCGGCGGCCTCGATGTCGGCGCGGATGATCCGCCCGCCGGGGCCGGAACCCTGGACGGAGCCCAGGTCCACGCCCTTCTCCTTGGCGACGGCCTTCGCCAGCGGCGAGGCCTTCGGCTTGCTCCCGGACTCGGCCGGGGCCGCCGTCTCGACCGGAGCCGGAGCCGGGGCCGGAGCCGCGGGCGCTTCCTCCGCAGCGGGTTCGGCGGCGGCCGGAGCGGGAGCGGCGGGCGCCGGAGCCGCCTCGGCGGCTGCGCCGGAACCGTCGCCCAGCACCGCGATCGGCTCCCCGATCGGCACGGTCGTGCCGGCCTCGACCAGGATCTTCTCCAGGACCCCGTCGTCGTAGGCCTCCAGCTCCATGAGGGCCTTGTCGGTCTCGATCTCGGCCACCACTTCGCCGCGCGAGACCTTGTCGCCAACCTGCTTGTGCCAGTTGGCGATCACGCCCTCCTCCATGGTGTCGGAGAGCCTCGGCATCTGAATGTCAGTCATCGTCTTCCTCAGGTGAGCGCGGGACTCAGCGGCGGCGGCCCACCGCGTCCAGGGTCTGGTGAACGGCGGCGGTCAGCGACTCCGCCGACGGCAGGGCGGCACGCTCCAGCGGCTTGGCGTAGGGCAGCGGCACCTCGGCCGCCGCCACGCGCCGCACCGGGGCGTCGAGGTAGTCGAAGGCACCGTCGGAGATGGAGGCGGCGATCTCCGCGCCGATGCCGTAGGTCAGCCAGTCGTCCTCGGCGACCACGGCGCACCCGGTCTTGCGCACCGACTGCACCACGGTGTCGCGGTCCAGCGGGCGCAGGCTGCGCAGGTCGATGACCTCGGCGTTGATGCCCTGCTCGTCGTGCAGCTTCTCGGCGACCTGCTGGGCGACCGTGGCCATCCGGGAGTAGCCGATGATCGTGATGTCGGTGCCCTCGCGGGTCACCTTCGCCTTGCCGATCTCGGCGGGCTCCACCACGTCCGGGACCTCGCCCTTGGTGTTGTAGAGCGCGAGGTTCTCCAGGAACAGCACCGGGTCGTCGTCCCGGATGGAGGCCAGCAGCAGCGCCTTGGCGTCGGCGGGCGTGCTCGGCGCGACGACCTTCAGGCCCGGTACGAACGCGTAGTACAGCTCGATGTTCTGCGAGTGCGTGGCACCGAGCTGCTGGCCACCGCCGCCGGGGGTGCGCAGCACCATCGGGACGCTGGTCTGGCCGCCGAACATGCCGTAGATCTTGGCGGCGTGGTTGACGATCTGATCCAGCGCGACCAGCGAGAAGTTGATCGTCATCAGCTCGACGACCGGGCGCAGGCCCAGCATCGCGGCGCCGACCGCCGCACCGACGAAGCCCTCTTCGGCGATCGGGGTGTCGCGCACGCGCTTCTCACCGAACTCCTCGAGCAGTCCGGCGGTGATCTTGTAGGAGCCTTCGAAGACTCCGATCTCCTCGCCGATGAGGAACACGTCCTCGTCGCGCCGCATCTCCTCCTGGAGGGTGTCGTGCAGCGCTTGGCGATAGGTCATGAGTGCCAAGGGAATTTCTCCTGACAGCGGGAAGCAGCGGCCTCGTGTCCTGAGTGTGGGGAAGTTTTCATGAAAACTTCCCCACACTCAGGACCACGGGGATGCGAAACGTGGCGGGGTGTCGCAAAAACCGCAAGGGGACGTGAAGGGAGACCTGCTCAGCCGGCGACGAACAGCGGGTCGGCCGGCAGGCGGCGCGAGTCGTTGGCGACCGGCGTGGCGTAGGTGTAGTCGAACAGCGTCTCGACGTCCGGGTGCGGGCTGTCGTCGGCGAAGGCCACGGCGGCGTCTGCCTCGGCCTGCGCCTTGGTCTCGATGTCGGCCGCGGCGGCCTCGTCGAGGATCCCTGCGTCGATCAGCTCCGCGCGGAACTTCGCGACGGGGTCGGCCTGCTTGGCCTTCTCCATCGACTCCGCGTCGCGGTACTTGCCCGGGTCGACGACCGAGTGGCCCTTCAGCCGCTCGCTGGTCAGCTCCAGCAGCGCCGGACGACCCGTCTCGCGGGCCTGCTCGACCAGCCGGGACGACGCGTCGCGGACAGCGAGGACGTCGGTGCCGTCCACGCGCTCACCGTGCATCCGGTAGGCCGCCGCGCGCTTGTAGAGCTCCGATTCCGCCGAGGACTTCTCGACCGTGGTGCCCATGCCGAGCTGGTTGTTGATGACCACGAAGATCACCGGCAGGTTCCACAGCGCGGCGATGTTCAGCGCCTCGTGGAAGGCGCCGATGTTCGTGGTGCCATCGCCCATCTGGCACATGACGACCTGGTCGCCGGAGCGGTAGTCGATGGCCAGCGCGGCACCGGTGGCCAGCGGGATCTGGCCACCGACGATGCCGTAGCCGCCGAGCAGACCGGCCTCGACGTCGAACATGTGCATCGAACCGCCCCAGCCCTTGGAAGTGCCGGTGGAGCGGCCGTAGAGCTCGGCCATCACGCGACCCGGCTCGATGCCCTTGGCGATGGCGTAGCCGTGCTCGCGGTAGTTGGTGAACAGCAGGTCGCTCTTGCGCAGCGAGCGCATCAGGCCGACGACCGTGGCCTCCTCACCGAGGTTGAGGTGGCAGTAGCCGCCGATCTTGGCCTGCGTGTAGCCCTGGGCCGCGCGCTCCTCGAAGCGGCGGATCAGCGTCATCTCGTAGAAGTAGTCGCGAAGCAGCTCCGGCGACTCGCCCGAGAAGCGACCCCGCTCAGCGGCCCGCGCCGAGGTGGAACGCCGCGTCTTGGTCGCGCCGGTGCGCGTGGACGGCTTGCTGCGGGTGGCGGTCTGTGCCATCGCGGATCCCCTTTTCTCTTACCTCTAGCGCTTTTTGGGCGGTGCTACGTGGACGGGCAGGCCGAGGGCGTTCATCGCGGCCTCCATGCCGACCTCGCCGAGGGTCGGGTGGGCGTGGATGGTCTCCGCGAGCTCGTCGAGGGTGGCCTCCAGGCCCATGGCCAGAGCGCCCTCGGTGATCAGGTCGCTGGCGGCGTGGCCGATGATGTGCACGCCCAGGACCTCGCCGTACTTCTTGCCGGCGACGATCTTCATGAAGCCCTCGGTGTCGCCGTAGCTCTGCGCGCGGCCCAGCGCGGCGAACGGGAACTTCGAGGCCACCACGTCGTGCCCGGCGTCCTTGGCCTGCGCCTCGGTGAGGCCGACGGAGGCGATCTCCGGGTGGGTGAACGTGGCGGCTGGGATGACGTCGTAGTCGATCGCGGCGTGGTGACCGGCGATGGTCTCCGCGGCGACGACGCCCTGGTGCGAGGCGACGTGCGCGAGCAGCGCCTTGCCGGTCACGTCGCCGATGGCGTGGACGTGCTCGACGTTGGTGCGCAGCTTGTCGTCGACCGTGATGAAACCGCGCTGGTCGGTGGCGATCCCGGCCTTGTCGAGGTCGAGGCTCGCGGTGTTGGGCTTGCGGCCCACGCCCACCAGCACGAAGTCGGCGTCGATCTGCTGTGGCTTCGCGCCGTCGACGGTGACCGCCAGACCGCCGTCGGCCTGGTCGACGCGGGAGACGGTGGCGTCGGTGAGGACCTTGATGCCGCGCTTGCTGAACGAGCGGCCCAGCGCCTTGCCGACCTCGGCGTCCTCGGCCGGGACGAGGGTCTTCTGCATCTCGATGATGCTGACCTCGCTGCCCAGGGTGTTGAACAGCGTCGCCCACTCGGCGCCGACCGCGCTGCCGCCGATGATGGCGATGCGGTTGGGGACCTCGGTGAGGCCGAAGGCGCCGTCGGAGGTGATCACGCCGGGCAGGTCCGCACCGGGCAGCGGCAGCTGCACGGGGACCGAACCGGTGGCGATGATGACGTCGGTGGCCTTGACCTGATCGATCGGCTTCGCGCCGGTCGGCTCGGCGGCGTAGCGGGGGCCGTCGGCGCCCAGCGGGGACTCACCGGTGGCGTAGACGTCCACGGTGGTCGGGCCGGTGAACCGGGCGTGGCCGTTGATGACCGTGACGCCGTTGCCCTTGAGCAGGCCCGCGACGCCGTCGGTCAGACCCTTCACGACGCTGGCCTTGCGGCGGGTGATCGCGTCGTAGTCGATGCTGACGCCCTCGACGTTCACACCGAAATCGGCTGCGTGCAGCACGGTTTCGTAGACATCGGCGGATCGCAGCATGGCCTTGGTCGGGATGCAGCCCCAGTTCAGGCAGACACCGCCGGGCCGCTCCTTCTCCACCACGGCCACCGAGAGACCGCGCTGCGCGGCCCGGATCGCGGCGACGTAGCCACCGGGGCCGCCGCCCAACACCAGAAGGTCGAACTCCTGCACTTCGCTGTGCTCCTTTGAACGCACGCGCCGGTCAATCGACGACCCGGCTCAGGAGCGGGCCATCCACATCCAGAGTGTCGTGAGCACGACCACGTTCGCGCTATGCCCTGCCGCCCAGACTTTGAGACGGCCAACTGTGCAGTGTGCACATCGCATGCCGTGATGGGCACAACACGTGGCTCCGCAGTTACTCAAGGGAGCCGCGACCCCCGTCACATGCGGAACACATCCAGGCACAAAACCCCAGCGCCTGCGGTTACGCCCACTACCAGCGAAAAGAACCCAAATTTTTCCAACTATGCCCACTGCACAATCGCACCCCGAGTGGCCTCGATCGTCGGAGGAGCCGCTCCGCGGGGTTCGGCGGTGCTCACCAGTGGGCAGTTTTGGTCCGAACCGTCCATGATCGATATCCGTTTCGCCCGGTCAATTCGGACCAAAACTGCCCCCTGGTGCCCCACACCTCGACGCGAGGGGATTTCTCGACGGCCCTCGGCCCTGGCCCTGGGACCCGGGGGCCTTGGGGCGGGAGGCCTGGGGACCTTGGGGCCTGGGGTGTTCAGGTCTGGGGGTCGTTTCGGAGGTGGAGGGTGGAGAGGGCGAGGGAGAGTGAGACGTAGGCCGTGCGGCCGTGCAGGGGCTGGCCGATGAGCGTGGTGATGCGGTGGAGGCGGTTGAGGACCGTGTTGCGGTGGCAGTGCAGCCGGACGGCGGCGTTGGCCGTCGAGCAGTTCTCCTCCAGCCAGGCCCGGAGCGTGTCCAGCAGCATGTCGCGTTCCTTGACCGGCAGCGCGAGGACCGGGCCGAGCTGCGTCTCCAGGAGCCGCTGAGCCAGGTCCGGCGACTGGACGAGCAGCGCCTCCGGAAAGCGCTCCTCCAGCGTCACCAGTTCCGCGGCACCGGGCGCCGACGTGCCCAAGGTGGTCAGCGCCAGCTGGTGCGCGAGCCCGACCTCCGAGAGCCCCTGCACCTTCGGAGACACCGCCACGCGGGCGCGGGCGAGCGGGCGCAGAGCGTCCAGCGCCAGCTCGGCGGGATGCTGCTCCAGCGCGATCAGGCCCACCAGCGAGTCGGCGCGAACCTGCCAGACCGAGCGGAAGTGCAGCGCGGCCAGCGCCTCGGAGTGGCCGCGCAGCGCGAAGCCCGCGTCGTCGGTCATCTCCGCGACGACCACCAGGTACGCACCGCCGGTCGGCAGGTCGAGCTCCTTGGCCGTGCGCTGGGCGAAGGCGACGTCGCGGGCGCGGCCGGCCAGCAGGTCCTCCACCAGCGCGTGCCTGCGCTGGTCGTCGCGGCGGAGCCGTTCCAGCTCGGTGTTGCGGTAGAAGGTCGACAGCGTCGAGGACAACCCGTCGATGACCCGCCATATCGAGGTGGCCACGCCCAGCACCGAGTCCGGGTCGGCGCCGTCGCGGTGCGCCTGGTCGACCAGCGCCTCCCAGACGACGCGTCCGCCGAGCCGGAACGTCCGCAGCATGACCTCCAGCGGCACGCCCTGTTCGGCGCGGCGTCTGCCGATGGCCGCGGCGACGTCGTCGTCGCGATCGGAGATGTCGACCTCGCCGCTGAGGATCTGCAGGATCCGCTCCAGGTACTGGCGGCAGCCCTCCCACAGATCTTCCTTGGGCACCGGCCGGTAATCGGTCCACTCGGGGTTGTCGGTGAAGATCGCCGACATCAGGCGCTCGGTCAGCGCCGGGACGTCGTCGAGCCCGGCTCTGGCCAGCGCGTGAGTCACGTTCGGGAGATCGGCAGGATCGGCTACCACGCCCTTCGACGATACCGGTCAGCGCGACGCGGCGAGGCCGCGAACGCCGATTCGCCGCGAGTCGGCGCCTAACCGGAGGGTCACTGATCCATCACTTAACGCGTCCGCGGTTCGGTGCCGGACGAACCGAAACGGCCTGGCGCAGCAGAATGTTCCGAGTCACACCGAGAATGTGCGGCGACGCGGGTAACGCCTCCGCCGCCTGCGGCGACACCTACTGTGGGACGACGGTCTTCGGCGCTCGCCGAGAAGCCCCGCCCTTCACCCACTTCGCACGAGAACGTCTTGAGGGAGAGCAGCGCGATGCAGATCAACAGCCGCACGATCGTGTCGGTTGTCGGAACGGTTTCGATGGTCGTGCTGACCGTTCTGCTCGCGGTGTCCACTCATCCGAACGATCCGGCGCAGCAGATCCACCCCGCGGCCAACCAGTCGGCCATCGTCGCCGAGCGCTAAGCCTCGCGCCGGACGTCTTGGGCCGGTTTGTCGTTGCGCAGCCCCGAGAACTTCGGGTGGCGGAGCTTCCCGTCGTCGGTCCACTCGCTGAATCCGACCTGGGCGACCAGTTCCGGCTCGACCCAGTGCGTTCCCGGTTCCCGGATCGCGTCGGCGAACGGTGACTCCGGCCGGGCGAGGTCGTCCATGGTCGCGGACAGCTCGCGCAGGGTCCGCTCGTCGTAGCCGGTGCCGACCTTGCCCGCGTAGCGCAGGCCCTCGGCGTCGTAGTAGCCGACCAGGAGCGCGCCGAAACCGGAGCGGGAGCCCCGCGGATCGGTGTAGCCGCCGATCACGAACTCCTGGCCGGAGACGCACTTGAACTTCAGCCAGTCCCGCCCGCGCCCGGACCGGTAAGGCCGGTCGGCGCGCTTGGCGATCAGTCCTTCCCAGCCGCGCGCGCACGCCTGCGCGAAGAACTCCTCGCCGTCGCCGCTGCGGTGCTGGCTCAGCCGCAGCGGATCGGTGAACTCGAAGCACTCGCGCAGCAGGCGCTTGCGGGTCCGCAGCGCGAGCCCGGTCAGGTCCACGCCGCCGAAGGCGATCAGGTCGAAGGCGTAGTAGTAGATCGCGACCCCGGTTCGCCGCGCGGTGGCCGCGCTGGTCAGGTTCATCCGCTTCTGCAGCCGCGCGAAGCTCGTCCTGTCGCCCTCGAAGGCGACCACCTCACCGTCGAGCACGAAGCTCGGAGCGCCCTGGGCCGCGAGGGCGTCGACGATCTCCGGGTAGGCGGTGTCGACCCGCTTGCGGTTGCGCGACCACAGCTGCGGCTCACCACCGTCCGCTCCGGCGATCAGCCGGACCCCGTCGAGCTTGCGCTCGTAGATCCAGTTCTCGTCGGAGAACTCGTGGTGGGTGAGGGTGGCCAGCGCGGGCGGGTACCACGTCCCGCCCTGCCAGGCCCGCAGCGCGGAACGCGCGTCCTCGTCGAGCAGGCCGGCCAGATCGGTCATGCGCCTCAGCATCACCCCAGGTCGGATCACCGACAAGCTGAGAGGTGCCTGTGAGAGCGCTGTGAGTCGACCCCCGCAGAAGTTCCCGACCGGGTGAATGCGCGAGACTGGTTTGGTCGGTTCCCCTCACAACCGCCGAAGGTGAATGCGCGCGATGCCGAAGAACCAGAACCCGGTGACTCAGAAGAGCGGGGTCTCCACCAACATCATCCTCACCGTCGTGGTGGTGGTCGTCGCAGTACTGGTGATCGGTGGTGTGCTGCTGCTCAACCGCTCCGGCGACAGCGGTACCGGTGGCGGATCCGGCCAGCCGCCGGTGGCGGCCGAGTTGCTGCGCAAGCCCGACAGCAACGTGCTCACCGAAGCACCCGACGGCAAGGTCACCGTGACCGAGTTCCTCGACTACCAGTGCTCGACGTGCCACGCGTACTACTCACAGCTCATGAAGAAGGTCGAGAACGACTACGCGGGCCGGATCACCCTCGTCCCGCGCAACTTCCCGCTGCAGATGCACCCGCTGGGGCAGAACGCCGCGCGCGCCGCGGAGGCGGCCGCGCTGCAGGGCAAGTTCAAGGAGATGTACCACGCCCTGTTCGACAACTGGGCCGACTGGGCGACCGTGAACGCGAGCGAGCTCAACAGCGACGAGGCCAAGGCCAACGCGAAGTTCGAGCAGTACGCGCAGCAGATCGGCCTGGACGTCAACCGCTTCAAGCAGGACATGGTCTCGCCCAACGTCCAGTCCAAGATCGACCGCGACGTGGCCGACGGCGAAGCCGCCGGGGTCTCGGGGACACCGACGATCTTCATCAACGGTCAGAAGTTCGAACCCAGCGGCGACAACGTCGAGCAGTCCTTCCGCCAGCAGCTGGACCAGGAGCTGGCGAAGTGACCACCGCCCACGCCGTCGAACAAGCCGCGCCCGACGCGCAGCGGCCCCCAGCCGGTCCGCGGGGCCTGGCCTGGCTCTACGTCGTGGGCGGCGTGATCGGGCTCGGCGCCTCGTTCGCGCTGATCGTCGAAAAGCTCGCCAAGCTCGCGAATCCGGGCTACGTCCCCTCGTGCAGCATCAACCCGATCGTCTCCTGCGGTTCGGTGATGGACAGCTCGCAGGCCGCGCTGCTGGGCTTCCCGAACCCGCTGATCGGGGTGGCCGCGTTCCCGGTGGTGGTCACCGCCGGGGTCGCGGTGCTGACGGGGTTCCGCCCGCCGCGCTGGTTCTGGCTGGGCATGCAGGTCGGCACCACGCTCGCCGTGGTGTTCATCCACTGGCTGATCGTGCAGAGCCTGTACTCGATCGGGGCGCTGTGCCCCTACTGCATGGTCGTGTGGGCCGTGACGATCCCGCTGTTCTGGTACACGACCCTGCACAACCTGCGCGAGGGGCACTTCGGCGGCGGCCGGTCCCTCGGCGTGGCGCTGACGCGGTTCCACAGCGTCGTGGTCGTAGTGTGGTACGTCGTGATCGTGGCCCTGATCCTGCAGCGGTTCTGGGATTACTGGACGAGCCTCTGACCGGGCGTCCGTTTGCTCGACCGGGGTCACGGGTATCAGTTAGCCGCAAGGGCAGGTCACCACGAGTGAACGCCGCTCCGAGATGAGGTGGTCGGCGAGATGAGCGTGGAACGCGAGGTCGCCCAGGTGGATCCTGAGACTTCCGCTCCGAACCAGGTCGAAGTCCGGGTGCCGGCCGAACCCGACCAGCTGTCCGTGATGCGGGCCGTCGTGGGCGACCTGGCGATGCGGGCCGATCACGACGTCGACTCGATCGCGGACCTGAGGTTGGCGGTCGACGAGGCGTGCTCCTCGCTGGTTCGGCTGGCCGCACGGGACGCTCCCCTGGTCTGCCGGTTCCGGCAAGCCGGAGAGCAGTTGTCGATCACCGCAGAAGTACTCAGCAAGAACGATTCTGGGCCCCGCAAGGACACTTTCAGCTGGCGCGTGCTCAGCGCGCTGGCCGACGTTGTGTCAACCTCGGTCGAGTCGGATCCCACTGCCAACGGAAACCACCTGGTGCGGATCGAGTTGACCAAGGGACGGACGGCTCAGGTGTGAGACGAGCGGATTCCACTCATTCGCGCAACGAGCGCTACGACAAGCTGGCGCCGCTCTTCGTTGAGCTCGCGAAGCTGGACGAGAAGGATCCGCGGCGCCCCGAACTCCGCGACGAGCTGGTCACCGAGCACCTGCCGGTGGCCGAGCACATCGCCCGCCGCTTCAGCCACCGCGGCGAGTCCCAGGAAGACCTGGCCCAGGTCGCGGTGCTGGGCCTGATCAACGCCGTCGACCGCTTCGACCCGGACCGCGGGGTCGACTTCCTGTCCTACGCGGTGCCGACGATCATGGGCGAGGTCCGGAGGCACTTCCGCGACACCGGCTGGGCCGTGCGGATGCCCCGCCGGCTGCAGGAGCTCCACTTGTCGGTCTCCGGCGCGATCGCCCGGCTCTCGCAGGAGCTGGGCCGCGCGCCCACCCCGTCCGAGCTGGCCAAGCACCTCGGCATCAGCACCGACGACGTCTACCACGGGCTGGAGGCGGGCAACGCCTACCGCAGCGCCTCGCTGGACGAGCTGCTCACCGACACCGACGAGATCCCGCTGGGTGACGCGATCGGATCCGACGACGCCGAGCTGGCCGAGGTGGAGAACCGGGAGATGGTCCGGCCGCTGCTGGAGGAGCTGCCCGAGCGGGAGCGCCGCATCCTGGTGATGCGCTTCTTCCGCGGCATGACGCAGACCCAGATCGCCGAGCAGGTCGGGATCTCGCAGATGCACGTCTCGCGGTTGCTGTCGCGGACGCTGGTGTGGTTGCGGCAGCGCATCGACGACGACGCGCACGCTCCGCAACCGACCGAGCCGTGAGGAATTGAGTAGAAGAGCGGATTTCCCGCCCAGTCCCGTCGGCTAGCGTTGTTCTTGATCGAAGCAGAGCAGCCGAGGGAGGACACGTGGGTGCGCGCATCGACCTGGCGAAGCTCGCAGGCGACACCGACCACCAGGACCGGCCCGCCGACGAACCGGTGACGGCCCGGCGGCCGCTCTCGCTGCCGCGCAAACTGCGCCGCAGGCAGGACCCGAGCAGGACCACCGCGCACTGAGCCCCGGCCCGACGGGCGGGCGCCGGGAGTGGTGAACCGCCCGGGGTCAGTCGGGGGAGGCGGACCCCGGGCGGTTGTTACTGGTCGACGTCGCTCAGGTGACGTCGATGCCGCGCTCGCGCAGCCACGGCAGCGGGTTGATCTTGGTCCCGTCCTCGTGAACCTCGAAGTGCAGGTGAGGTCCGGTGGACTGGCCGCGGTTGCCGATGGTGGCGATCTGCTCGCCTGCACCGACCCGCTGCCCCTCCTCGGCCAGGATCGTGTTGACGTGGCCGTAGACGGTGACCGTCCCGTCGTCGTGCTCCACCCGGACCCACATGCCGAAACCGCTGGCCGGGCCCGCGTCGATGACCTCGCCGGGCGCGACCGAGTAGATCGGCGTGCCGATGCTGTTGGCGATGTCGATGCCCATGTGGCTGCTGCCCCAGCGCGAGCCGAACCCGGAGGTGTAGCGGCCTTCGGCGGGGACGTGGAAGCCGGCGGCCTTGCGCGCCTTCTCCTCAGCGGCCCGCTTCGCCTCTTCAGCGGCCTCAGCCGCCTGGCGGGCGGCTTCTTCGCGGACGATGCGCTCGGCCTCGATGGCCTTCGCCTTGGCCAGCTCCTGCGCTTCGGACCGCTCCTCGACCTGGGCCGGGAGCTGGGCCTTCAGCAGCCGGACGGCTGCGGGACTGTTCTGCGTTCCGGTGATTGCGGTGCTCAGGTTCTTGGCGCCGGCCAAGGGCTGAACGTCGCGCTGCTGACCGGCGCCCGCGTTCGCGGCGAGGGGTTGCCCCACCGCCGCGAACGCGCCGCCGGCCACCACCGCAGCCACAACCTTGTTGCGGAGCGGAAGACCGGCGGTCGGGGGGAGCCGGTCTTCCTTGCGATGCTTGCCCATCACTACCTTCCGTCGGGGGTCGGTCCGGCCACTCCCGCGTTTCGGGGGTGCGGGCAAGAGCTCCTCGGGGAAAGAGATCTCGTCGTGATCGAACCGTGACGTGCGGATCAGAACGTAGCTGACAGTCACAGGGGGCCGCAACCGATGGGTCACTCAGCAGATGGTTCACCCGTCTGCGCCATACATATCGTGACTTTTAGTGACGCTCAGAGATCGCTGTTCGATAACACCGGAGACCCGGCATTCGCAACGCGAGCGCGCCTTTCCGCAACCGGAGGCGACCACTCCGACAACCTTGATTCGAACAATCCACGCAGGTCACGAGAGCGGCCACCGCTAGATCGTCAAGGCGCGCAACAGCTGCCGGACCCACTACCCGCAGGTAGGTAGTCCACAGTGGACGAACCTCGCCGGAGGGGTGCTCCGGACGAGCGCAAGATCGAAACGAGTGAAGGGTGGCTTTCAACACAAGGCGGCCTCGACGAGCCTGGTGAGCGTTCCCGCACTCTGGGAGACGCTGCCACTCGAACGCGCGATCTGTTTGACTGTCCCCCATGACGCCCGGTGATCAGTGGCGGCTGCTCGCGCAGCGCCTCCACGTAGACCTGCGCCGCGTCACCTCCGCACGGTGTCGGCGCTCGCGCTAGTCCCTAGTCGCGCCCACCTGTCCGCGCATCCTCACCAATCCGCCACGAGACCTCGCGCCGCGAGCTCGTCGCGTCCCGGATCCCGTACGGAGACATCGTGCAAGCATTCCTGATCTTCGCGATCGGCGGTTTCGTCGCGCAGCTGGTCGACGGCTCGCTCGGCATGGCATACGGCGTCACCTCGACGACCATCCTGCTGACCGCCGGCCTCACCCCGGCGCTGGCCTCGGCCTCGGTGCACCTGGCAGAGATCGGCACCTCGGTCGCCTCCGGCATCTCGCACTGGAAGTTCGGCAACGTCGACTGGAAGATCGTGCTCACCCTCGGCGTTCCGGGTGCGGTCGGCGCTTTCCTCGGCGCGACCGCGCTGAGCAACGTCTCCACCGAAGCCGCGGAACCGTGGATGTCGGCCATCCTGCTCGCGCTGGGCCTCTACGTGCTGCTGCGCTTCGCGATCCGGCCGCTGCGCCGCCGCCAGCTCACCGGCGTCAGCTCCAAGCTGCTGGCCCCGCTCGGCCTGGTCGCCGGGTTCGTGGACGCCACCGGTGGAGGCGGCTGGGGCCCGGTCGCGACGCCGACCCTGCTGAGCACCGGCAAGGTCGAGCCCCGCAAGGTCGTCGGCTCGGTCGACACCAGCGAGTTCCTGATCGCGGTCGCGGCGAGCCTGGGCTTCCTGTTCTCGCTGGCCGACCAGAAGCTGTCCTGGACGACGGTGGGCGCCCTGCTGCTGGGCGGCGTGCTGGCGGCTCCGCTGGCCGCCTACCTGGTGCGGATCGTGCCGATGCGGCTGATCGGTGTCGGCGCCGGCGGTCTGATCGTGCTGACCAACGCGCGGACGCTGATCAAGGCGTTCGACTTCCCGGCTCCGACGCCCACGGTGATCTACGGAGCGATCGTGGTGGCCTGGATCGCGGCATTGGCCTACACCATTCGAGTGATCATCAGCGAACGTCGCGAGATCGAGGGCCTCGAAGAGGACGCTCCGGCGACCGCGCAGAGCTGAGCAGGCAATTCGGCGGTTCCGCGCGGAGTCGACCGGACGTGAGCCCGGGTGCGTTTTGTGGCGGAATCGCCGCGTTCGTCCGAGTTGGCGGGCGGCGCTCCGGTGGTTAACCGGCGTTCACACCGGGCCCCAGATGTACCCGCGTGCCGTATCGCCGAGATCATCGGTGAAGAGCTAATGTTCGAACCTGCCGCGTGGAAGCCCCCCGACACGCGGTAAGGCGCCCCGGGCCGGAACACAGCCCGGGGCACTCTTCTGGGTCCGCTACTTCTCGTCCCGCATCGGGTTGCTGGCCTTGCGCCAGTTCACCGTCGGCCGCATCGCGGCCAGGTCGACGCGGTGCTTGTGCTTGTCGGCCACCGCGAACAGCGACTCGATGAGCGTGTTCGACAGCAGGTGCGGCTCCAGGCCCAGCTCCACCAGACCGGTGTGCTTGACGTTGTAGTAGTGCTCGCCCTGCTCGACGCGCGGGTTCTCGACGTGCTCGATCTCGACCTGGCCGTCGAAGTTGTTCGCGATCGTCTTCGCGATCTCACCGACCGAGTAGCTCTCGGTGATCTGGTTGAACACCCGGAACTCACCGCGGTCGGCGGGGTTCTCCGCCGCCAGCCGGATGCACTCCACGGTGTCCCGCACGTCGATCATGCCGCGGGTCTGACCACCAGGCGAGTACACCGTCAGCGGGTGGCCCAGCACCGCCTGGATGACGAACCGGTTGAGCACGGTGCCGAAGATGGCGTCGTAGTCGAACCGCGTCGCCAGCCGCGGGTCCCGCGCGGTCTGCGGGGTCTCCTGCCCGTAGACGACGCCCTGGTTGAGGTCGGTGGCTCGCAAACCCCAGATGCGGCAGGCGAACTCGATGTTGTGGCTGTCGTGCACCTTGCTCAGGTGGTAGAAGGAGCCCGGCTTCTTCGGGTAGAGCATCCGGTCGGTCCGCCCGTTGTGGGTGACCTCCAGCCAGCCTTCCTCGATGTCGATGTTCGGCGTTCCGTACTCGCCCATCGTGCCCAGCTTGACCAGGTGGATCTCCGGATCGACCTCCTGGATCGCGAACAGCACGTTGAGGTTGCCGACCACGTTGTTCTGCTGGGTGTAGACCGCGTGCTTGCGATCGATCATCGAGTACGGCGCCGCGCGCTGCTCGGCGAAGTGCACGATGGTGTCCGGCCGGAAGTCGGCGATCATCTCGGTGGTGAAGTCACCGTCGACGAGGTCGCCGTAGTAGTGCTTGATGGTCTTGCCCGAAACCTCGTGCCACGCGTTCAGGCGGACCTGCATGGACTCGATCGGCACGAGGCTCTCGACGCCCATCTCGTGGTCGTAGCCCCGACGGGCGTAGTTGTCCGCTACGGCAACATCGTGCCCGCAGTCGGACAGGTGCAGAGCGGTCGGCCAACCGAGGTAGCCGTCGCCTCCGAGGACGAGGATTCGCACGCCTGTCTCCCTCTTTCCCGCCAGTAGTGCAGCATGAACATCACGCATGCTCTCATCTCTTGAGCGCTCCAAGAAGACCACGCACAGCGATCGGTATCGTGTGCGTCCATCCCACGTGCGAATGAATTTTTCTGGAGGACTCGTGGCGCAGCAGACGGTCACCGGCCGCGCTCGCTACTGGCGGTTGATCAGCAGGTTCGCAGCGGCCTCGGCGGTCGCGACCGCCATCAGCCAGGTCGTGTTCCTGCTGAGCTACTCGCTAGGGGCGACGCCGGTGATCTCGACCGTGCTGGCGTGGTTCGCCGGGGCGATCCCGAACTTCACGCTCAACCGGCGCACCTGGGGCGGCGGTGGACGTGAGGCGCTGCGCGGCGAGCTCCTGCGCTACGGCGTCATCTCGGTCGGCACCGCGCTGCTGGCAGCGGGCGCGACGCACCTCGCCGAGATCGCGGCGACCTCGGCGTTCCCCCACACCCGGCCGGCTCAGGTGGCCGTGGTGTGGGGTGCCTTCATCGGGACCTACGCGGTGATGTTCGTGATCAAGTTCGTGCTGATCGACCGGCTCGTCTTCACTCGGCCACAGCAGCGGGCCGCTCGCTGATCTTCTCGGCCGCCGGGACGCGGCCGGTGCTGCGGCGTTCCCGCCACCAGGTGCCGAGCACGACCTTCGCGTAGCGGTAGCCGTAGCTCAGGCTGGAGCCCTTCTTGCTCTCACCCGCGGTGCGCTGCAGCATCCGCATCGGCTGCTCCAGCACCCGGTAGCCGTGGCTGAGCAGTCCCACCAGCAGCTCGGAGGACTGGTACTGCGGCTGCTGCAGGGTCACCGAGTTGGGCACCTCCACCCTCATGCCGCGGAACCCGAACGACGTGTCGGTGATCTTCTGCCTGGTCAGGCCGGTGACGACCCACGCGAAGACGTGGGTCCCGATGCGGCGGACCAGCGCCGGGCGCTCGTTGCTGCCCAGCCGCCGCGAGCCGCTGACGAAGTCCGCGCGGTCGTCGATCAGCGGCTGCAGCAGCTTCGGCAGCTCGGTGATGTCGTACTGGCCGTCCGCGTCGGTGGTGATCACGTAGCGCGCGCCGCGCTGCGCGGCCAGCCGGTATCCCAGCCGCAGCGCCGCGCCCTGACCCCGGTTGGTGGGTGCCACGCAGGTGTGGGCACCGTGCTCCAGGGAGACCTCGGCGGTGCGGTCCTTGGCGCCGTCGACCACCACGAGGGTGTCGACGTCGAGGTCGCAGCTGCGGCCCGGGATGGCGTCGAGCACCTCGCCGATCGACTCCTCCTCGTTGTAGGCGGCGATCAGCACGACCACCGGCGCGAACCGGTGTTCGCCGTAGCGGGACGCGTACTCGTCGAGCGCGTCCCGGTCCACCTCGTCGGGGAAGGTCGTCAGCATCTGGCTCTCCTCGGAGGGCGTCGTTCGCGGTTGTGTGCGGGTGGCCTCGGGACGGCCGAAGATCGCGGTGGCGCCGAGCGCGCCGGCGAGCGGGATGAGCACCAGCCCGGGCAGTTGGTAGCGCCAGGAGAATTCCATGACCGATGCGGTCAGCAGCGAGGTGGTCACCAGGCCCGCGGGCAGCAGCGTCACCGCGCGCAGTCCGCTGCGCCGCGCGCGGCCCGCGCCGAGCACGGCCGCGCCCGCCAGCAGCAGCGCTCCTCCGAGCAGCAGGCCGGGGGTGTAGCCGCCGCCGAGCTGGTAGCCGCGCAGGAAGGAGGCGAGGTCGCGGTCGGTGTGCAGGTCGCTGCCGTCGTAGAGCTCAGCCCACTCCCGGACGTACCAGTCGGGCGCGAACATCGGGTAGTCGAGCTGGAACTGCCAGCGGTCCAGCGGCACGTCGCCGACCGTCTGCGTCCGGGTGGGCGCGAAGCCCTTGACGAAGTCGCGGGCGACGCCGCCGGCGATGTCCAGCGGCTGGGCGAGCACGACCTTCCTGGTGAGCGAGCGCTGCGCGGCGCTGACGTCGGTGCCCTCGGGCAGCAGCTTCTCGACGTTGGCGGTGACGTCCCACAGGTGCAGGTAGAAGTCGATGCCGAGTTCCTCGCGGACCTCGTGCGGCTCGTCGGGGCACAGCAGCTGCTCTTCGCGGGTCAGCTCCAGCTCGTCGCAGTTCGCCACGACGGCCGCGCGGCCGAAGAGCACTCCGCCGCCGCCGGAACCTCCGACGCCGAACTTGCCCGCGACGACCGCGCCGTAGAGGGCGTAGACGAGCACCGCCGCGCCGAACCCGGCGACCAGGGCTCCGGAGGCGATCAGCCGCGGCCGCCAGCCGCCACGCGGTCGCAGCCCGGTGGCCAGCAGCACGAACAGGGCGGCGGGCAGCACCA
Source organism: Saccharopolyspora tripterygii (assembly GCF_054778355.1). Classification (NCBI taxonomy): domain Bacteria; kingdom Bacillati; phylum Actinomycetota; class Actinomycetes; order Pseudonocardiales; family Pseudonocardiaceae; genus Saccharopolyspora; species Saccharopolyspora tripterygii. Next base: position 122,509 of record NZ_BAAGZP010000018.1, read on the forward strand.
GCGTCAGGCCCACCGAGCGCACCATCACCGACAGCGCGAGCACGCCACCGGCCAGCGCGGCGATCTTCGGCGTCGGCGGTCCCCACCAGCACAGCAGGTACACGGCGATCAGCAGCAGCACCTGGAACAGCAGGTCGGACATGATCAGCTGCTCGATCTGCAGCTGGTAGGCGTCCAGGAGCACCGGCGCGGCGGCGAGCGCGGCCAGCCACTCGCGGACGCCAAAGCGGCGCAGCAGCGCGTACACGCCGATGCCGATGCCGATGCCGAGCAGGTGCTGCACGACGGCGATGCCGGTGAGCCCGCCGATGCCCAGCAGGGGCCACAGGAACCACTCGTAGCCGACCGGGTTGATGCCGCCCGGGTGGAACACCCCGACGTCGTCGAGGTAGCGGAACGAGTCGATGTAGAGCAGCGCAGGCCGGTAGGCGAGCTGCGTGACGATCCGCAGCGCGAGTCCGGCCAGCACCAGCAGCGCCAGCAGCCAGTGCCGGCGCAGCGCGCGCGTGAGCGCGGCCGTCACCGCGCTCCGCTGGTGAAGTCGACCCAGACGGTGCGCAGACCGTCAGTCAGCTCCATCGCCGGCTGGTAGCCGAGCTCGCGCTGCGCCTTGGACACGTCGACGATCACCGCGGGCATCTCGCCGTTCTTGGCGGGCACGTGGTGGACGGGGATGTCGATGTCGGTGGCGGCGCGGACGGCGTCGATGAGCTGCAGGACGGTGATCGACTCGCCCGAGCCGATGCTGGCCGTGCCGGTGTACTGCTTGTCCCACGCGGCCAGCACGCCCTGCACCACGTCATCGAGGTGCACGAAGTCGCGCTGCTGCGAGCCGTCGCCGTAGACCTCGACGCCCTCACCGGCCAGCGCGGCCCGCATGAGGCGGGGCACGAAGCTGTCCTTGTGGCCCATGCCGGGCCCGTAGATGTTGGTGAACCGCAGCGCGCAGGTCGACATCCCGTAGGCGCCCGCGTATCCGGACAGCAGCATCTCGCAGGCGGCCTTGGTGGCACCGTAGGGCGTGAGCGGGCGGACCGGCAGGGCTTCGGAGATGGTGCCGTGCCCGATGTCGCCGACCACGGCGTTGGTGGAGGCGAGGATGAACTGCCCGATCTCGCGTTCCCGCGCCAGCTCCAGCAGGTGCTGGGTGACCTCGACGTTGTTGGTGTAGGTCGCAGCGGGCTGCTCGACGGACTTGAGCACCGAGGTGATCGCGGCCAGGTGGACGATGCCGGCGCTGCCGGGCGCCACGGCCCGCTCGCGCACGTCGGCGTCGCGCAGGTCGCCTTCCACGAAGGTCACTAGCGGGTCCCGCAGGGACTCGGGCGGCGCCGCCAGGTCGACGATGGTGACGGGCGTGCCGCGCTCGATGAACGCGCGCACCACGGCACGGCCGACGAAGCCGGAGCCTCCGGTCACCACGACCCGATCGGAGTGGGCGATGTCTGCGGGAGTAGACCTGCTTGGCACGGCCCGACTCTAACCGGAACGTGTTACCGCACTCCCCCAGCCCTGAACTTTCCGCACCGAGCAAGGCCGGTCAGGAAACAAGCCCACGTCAGGCAACCGGCGAAGCCGGTTTCTCACTTCCCACCCCAGCAACTGGCACCGCCGCGGGTTCTGAGGCTCCTGCTGGGGCACAAGACCGAAGTTTTCATGAAAACCTCCCCACGTCAGGCAAGCACCGAAGGTGCTTTCTCCGTGCCCCACCCAAGCAACCGGCACCGCCGCGGGTTCGCCAGCGGCTCTCTGGGGAGGACAGCCGTAGCGCCGTGTATTGGACATACATCAGTCTCGGATCCCGGAGCCAGAGAGCCGCTCAGGTTCCGCTTCTGGCACCGCGAAGCAGAAGGACCACTGAGTAGTTTCAGTAGACCCGAACCGCCCAGCAACAGAAGCGCAGCCACTCAGAGCAGCCCTGAGCAACGTTCATCCACAGAAGGGCCCTCAACGGGAAAGATGCGCTGCAAGCCCCTTCAGCCCGGTGGCGTAGACGCCCTGCGAGAACGTCTTGTCCATCTCGGCCTCGACATCCGCATCGGAGTCGAAGTCGGCGAACCACTCGACGAAGCTGTGCCCGGACACCGTGACCGGCAGGACGTGGATCGTCGACCGGTAGCTGCGGACCGGGAACGGGCTGGTCACGAACTCGTAGGTGTAGCTGCGAGCGACGTCGTCGAGGGTGACGAGCCGCTCCCGCACCTCACCCCCGTCGGCGAGCTTCAGACGCCGCACACAACCGACGCTGGCGGCGGACAGGCCGTCCTCGATCTCGCTGGAGGCGATCGCCGGGTGCCACACCGGCAGCGCGTCGAAGTCGCGCACCACCTCCCACACCTTCTCGACGGGGGCTTCGATGACCGCACTCGCGAAACTGCGCATGCTTCCTCCTGGTCCTGGTCCTGGTGCTGGTGCTGGTTGGGTCGGATCGGGGGGAAGTTTTCATGAAAACTTCCCCCAACCCCGGAAGATCCCGCTTCGAAAGCGGCCGGACCACTCCCCCTTCTAGAACTTGATGTTGGTGAAGGCCTTGGTCTGCTCGGTGAGGGCGGTTTCGACGGGGAGCCGCTCCATGCTGCTGGCGCCGTAGAAGCCGTGGCAGCGCTTGGTCTTCGACAGGACGTGGGCGGCGTCGGCGGGCGTCGCGATGGGCCCGCCGTGGCAGAGCACGAGCACGTCTTCGCGGATCTCGGCGGCGGCTTCGGACCACTCGTCGATGAGCCGCACGCAGTCGTCGAGGGTTTTGGCGGTTTCGGCGCCGATGGAGCCGCCGGTGGTCAGGCCCATGTGGCAGACGATGATGTCGGCTCCGGCTTCGGTCATCAGCCGGGCGTCGTCGGCGGAGAAGACGTAGGGCGTGGTGAGCAGGTCGGCTTCGCGGGCGGCGGCGACTAGCTCGACCTCCAGCCCGTAGCCCATGCCGGTCTCCTCCAGGTTGGCCCGGAAGGTGCCGTCGATGAGTCCCACGGTCGGGAAGTTCTGGATGCCGGCGAATCCGAGTTCGCGGAGTTCGCGCAGGAAGTGCTCGCGCAGCATGAACGGGTCGGTGCCGTTGACCCCGGCGAGCACCGGGGTGCGCTGCACGACGGGCAGCACTTCGCGGGCCATCTCGACGACGATGTCGTTGGCGTTGCCGTAGGCGAGCAGTCCGGCGAGCGAGCCGCGTCCGGCCATCCGGTAGCGGCCGGAGTTGTAGATGACGATGAGGTCGATGCCGCCGTCTTCTTCGCACTTGGCCGACAGCCCGGTTCCGGCGCCGCCACCGACGATCGGTTCGCCGCGCTGGGCCTTGGCGTGGAACTCGCGCAGCAGTTCCGCGCGATCGAATCCGTTCATCGCTTCTCCAGTGTCGTGCCGGGATGTGCCTCAGCGCTGTGGGGTTTTCCCTGCGGTTCCAGGATTTCACGGAATGCTGCCAGCAGCGCCGTGACGAACTCCTCGTCGTTGACGTTGTGGTCCACCCGCAGCACGCGCCGGTCCTCGGTCTGCTGGACCTCGCGCTCGATGGTGTCGAACAGCGCGGCGTCCGCTTCGGGGTCGTGGAAGGGCTGTCCGGGTGCGTCCAACATGGACACACCGCCGGTCGGCAGCAGGAAGCGGACAGGGCCTTGGCAGGCGTTGAGCTTGCGCGCGATGAACGCGCCGATCTCCCGGCACTCCTGCGGCGTGGTGCGCATGAGCGTGACCTGGGGGTTGTGCACGTAGAGGGTGCGGTCGCGGTAGCGCTCCGGAACGGTCTCCCGCGCACCGAAGTTCACCATGTCCAGCGCTCCGCAGGAGCCGACGTAGGGGACCCGGGTGCGGGCGATGGCGTCGAGCCGCTGGTCGCCCGCGCTCATCACGCCGCCCGCGATGAGGTCGCAGATCTCGGTGGTGGTGATGTCCAGGACGGCGCGCACGAGGCCGTCGTCGACCAGCTTCTCCATCGCTCGACCGCCGGTCCCGGTCGCGTGGAAGACCAGCGGGTCGTGCTCGGCGGCGAGCTGGTCGGCGGCGGCGACGACGGCGGGCGTGGTGACGCCGAACATCGACAGCGCCACGGCGGGCTTGTCCTCGGCCTGCGGCATCGGGTGGCTGATGGCGCCGAGCAGCGCGTGCGCGGCGTTGGCCAGGACGCGGCGGGAGATCCGGTTGAGCCCTGCGACGTCGGTGACCGAGGGGAACATCGCGATGTCGGTGGCGTCGACGTACCCGGACACGTCCCCGGAAGCGACGGTGGACACCATCATCTTGGGCACGCCGACCGGGAGTTCCCGCATGGCGGGGGTGATCAGCGCGGTCCCGCCGGAACCGCCGAGCCCGATGATGCCGTCGACGTCGCGTTCGGCCAGGTAGCGCGCGAACGCCTCGGCCATGGCGGTCACGGCCGTGCCGCGGTCGCCGGTGAACACCGCGTCGGCGCCTTCGGGGTGGTGCGCGGCGATTTCGGCGGCCGCGACGTCGGCGGCCGAGGAGCGCTCAGCGCTGGTGGAGAGGTCGACGGTGATGACCGGGTGCCCTCGGGCGATGAGTTCGGCGACGTAGCCCAGTTCGGCACCTTTGGTGTCGAACGTCCCGGCGACGTAAGCGCTGCCCATCACGACCTCCGTGCTGCTCGCCTTCGAGAACGTCCCGGGATCGGACTCTACTGTCGATCGCCCCGGCGGCAACAAAAAACGGCTCCCGGCCGTGAAGCCGGGAGCCGTTCCTGGGACTTCCGCTCAGTGGTGCCCACCCTGGGAGCCGGAGCCGCCCTTGCCCATGAACTTGTTCTTGACCTGGTCGATCTTTTCCTTGTTCTTGGGGTCGGACGCGTACTTCTTGGCCTGGTCAACGACCTTCTTGCCCTGCGGGCTCTTGGCGAAGTCGGTGACCTTCTTGAACAGCGACATCATCACTCCCGATGTATCGAGGCCGTTGCCACACAGGGTACCGACAAATCACCCACGACTCACGCGTGGCGTGTCGACGGGGGTGGGGAAGTTTTCATGAAAACTTCCCCACTCGCGTCAGCCGAGGACACCGCTGATGCTTGCGTGGCCCTTGAGCACGTTGCGCGCGATGGTGCGGCGCTGGATCTCGTCGGTGCCCTCGAAGATCCGGAGCAGTCGCAGGTCTCGGTACCAGCGCTCGACCGGGAGCTCCTTGGTGTAGCCCATCCCGCCGTGGATCTGCAGGATCCGGTCGACGATCTGGTTGGCGTGCGTGGCGCCGAACAGCTTGGCGATGGACTGCGCGTGCCGGGAGTCCATGCCCTGGTCGACCTGCCACGCGGCTTGCAGGATGAGCCAGCGCAGCGCCTCGATCTCCACCGCGGAGTCGGCGATCATCCACTGGATGGCCTGCCGGTCGGCGATCGGCGCGCCGAAGGTCTCGCGGTTCTGCGCGTATTCCGAACCCATCTCGACCAGCCGCTCGCAGGCCCCCAGCGCCCGGGCCGGGAGCAGGTAGCGGCCGCGGCCGATCCACTGCATGGCCAGTCCGAACCCGTTGCCCACCTCGCCGAGCACGTTCTCGGCGGGCACCCGGACGTTGTCGAACACCAGCGCGGCCGGCTGGCGCTCGTCGGGTCCCATGATGTCGATGGGCTCGGACTTCCAGCCCATGTCGCGGTCGACGAGGAAGCAGGTGACGCCGCCGTTGGCGCCCTTGTCCCGGTCGGTGACGGCGAAGACCATCACGAAGTCGGCGTCGATGCCGCCGGTGATGAAGGTCTTCTCGCCGTTGATGACCCAGTCGTCACCGTCGCGGACGGCCGTGGCGCGCAGGTTCTTGGCGTCCGAACCCGCGCCGGGTTCGGTGATGGCGAAGCAGGACTTGCGGGTGCCTTCGATGGTCGGCAGCAAGTAGCGCTGCTTCTGCTCCTCGTTGGCGTAGTAGAGGATGTTGTCGGCGTAGCCGCCGAAGCGGAACGGCACGTAGGTGCGGCCGAGCTCGACCTCGATCAGCGCCGTCATGACCGCCGAGAGGTCCATGCCGCCGTACTCCTCGGGCGTCTGCACTCCCCAGAACCCGGCCTCCTTGGCCTTGTTCTGGAGTTCGAGCAGCTCGTCCTTGGTGAGCCCGCGCTGACCGGCCCGCTCCCTGCGCAGCACCTCCGGTTCCAGCGGCATGAGCTCCCGCTGGACGAAGTTGCGCACCCAGTCGCGGATGTCGCGCTCGGTGTCGGTGAGCGAGAAGTCGACCATCGCGTCGTTCCTTTCCCTGCAGGCCGGTAACTAACGCCGTTAGTTTTGTGGCAGCCTAGAACCGTCCCGGCGCACGCCGCAAGGGTTCCGGTTCCGGTGAGGAGACGAACGTTGCCCAGACCCAGCACACCGCTGCTCTCCCCGGAACGCATCCGGAAGGTCGGGCTCGACCTCATCGACGCCGAGGGCCTGGAAGCGCTCTCGATGCGCAGGCTCGCCGAACGCCTGGAAGTGCGCGCCGCCTCGCTGTACAACCACGTCTCCACCAAGGAAGACCTGCTGCACGAGATCGCCGACGAGGTGATGAGCGGGGTCGACGTCTCCGGCTTCGACCAGGACTGGACCACCGGCCTCCGCACCTGGGCCCGCTCCTACCGAGCGGCCCTGGTCGGCCACCCCAACCTTGTCCCCTTCATCGCCTACGGCCCGGCCCGCCGCGATTCGGCCCTGCGCGCCGCCGACGCGGTGCACGGCGGCCTCACCCGCGCCGGCTGGCCTCAGCGCTACGCCACGATGATCGGCGCCTCGACGAAGTACCTGGTCGTCGGCTCGGCCATGGGATCCTTCAGCGGCGGCTTCCCCGCCGACGCGACGGTCTACGCCAACCGCTTCCCGCACCTCAGCAGAGCTCACCTGCTCCACCAGAAAGCAGCGGAGATCGACGCCGCGAGCTTCGAACTCGCCCTCACGGCCCTCATCGACGGCCTCGAAGCCCAACTCGGAGATCTCACCGGCGAAAGCTGAACCAAGCGGGACACCATCGAGCGAACCACTTTTGGTTCTCAGTCCGGTTCACGCCGCGTATCGTTGGGGCATGTCCACCAGCTTCACCGTCCGCCTCGACGACAGCGCCGAGCGGAAACTGGCTGCCCTCATGAGCGATGGCAGCTCACGCAACAGCGCCATCCGCTATGCGCTGGACGTGTCGTATCGACACCTCGTCAACGAACAGATGCGAGAGGAATCCGCCAGACTGCTTCAAGATCCAGAAGACCTCGCCGAGGTCAACGCAGCCCGCGAAGCGATGGGCGCGGGCGATGCGTGGTGACGTTTACCGATTGAAGGACAACCCCAACGCACGAGGTCACGAGCAGCGCGGTCGGCGCTTCGCCGTGATCTTGCAGTCGGACGCGCTCCTGACCTCCACCGTGATCGCCGCGCCGACGTCGACCAGCGCACGTCCTGCCGCACACCGCCCCGAGATTCGCATCGGAGATCAACGAACACGTGTCCTGGTGGAACAGATCCAGGCCGTCGATCCCCTGCAGCGGTTCGGCCAACAAGCAGGAACTTTGACGAGAGAGGAGATCGAAGAGGTCGACGAGGCATTGCGGCGCGCACTGGGGCTTTTCGCTACTTGGTGAGAACGCGCCTCTCAAGTCAGAACCCGGTGCGCAAGGGTCGAGATCACTCGGTCTTCCTGTTGACCGGGGGAGCGCCGATTCGTAGCGTCTGTGAGCGGTACAACCGAATACCGCGCCGATGACGTCTCGCGGGAGAGACCTCGTCCTCGCCGGACGAGGCGCCGAAGGAGCAATACTCCCCAGTAAACTCTCAGGCACCGTTACCGCAGGACACCAGGCGAATCACGGAGAAAAGCAGGAGCATCGCGCTCCTCGCCCACGGTGCAAACCGCCCTCCCGGGTGGTGAAACTCTCAGGCCAATGACTCCGGGGAGACCCCGCCCGACCAGCGCATCCCGCGCCGGTCGGGGGTCGAGGCGCCCCGGATAAGGTTGGGCGCGTGAGCTGACCGGCCCTCGACTGCCGACCGGCACGCCCATCAGGAGGAGTTTCACCGATGTCGTCGCCCCGACAGACGCCGCTGCACGAGGTGCACGAAGCCCTCGGCGCCACCTTCACCGAGTTCGCCGGCTGGCAGATGCCGCTCCGCTACAGCGGCGACACCGCCGAGCACAACGCCGTCCGCACCAGCGCCGGCCTGTTCGACCTCACGCACATGGGCGAGATCCTGATCAGCGGCCCGCAGGCCGCCGAAGCCCTGGACTACGCGCTGGTCGCCAACGCCTCGGCCATCACGCCCGGCCGCGCCCGCTACACCATGATCTGCAACGAGTCCGGCGGCGTGCTCGACGACCTGATCGTCTACCGCCTCGCCGAGCAGGAGTTCCTGGTCGTGGCCAACGCCGCCAACGCGGCCGTGGTCTCCGCCGAGCTCGCCGAGCGGGTCAGCGGCTTCGACGCCACGCACACCGACGCCTCCGACGACTACGCGCTGCTCGCGGTGCAGGGCCCGAACGCGGTGGCGATCCTGGCGCCGCTCACCGACACCGACCTGAGCACCGTGAAGTACTTCGCGGGCTACACGGCGACCGTCGCGGGCAAGGACGTCCTGCTGGCCCGCACCGGCTACACCGGCGAGGACGGCTTCGAGCTGTTCACCGCGCCCGGCGACGCCGTGGCCGTGTGGCAGGCGCTGACCGACTCCGGCGCCGAGCACGACCTGCAGCCGGCCGGCCTGTCCTGCCGCGACACCCTGCGCCTCGAATCCGCCATGCCGCTCTACGGCAACGAGCTGTCCGCCGAGCTGACGCCGTACCACGCGAACCTCGGTCGAGTGGTCAAGCTCGACAAGGAAGGCGACTTCGTCGGCAAGTCCGCGCTGGCCGCGGTTGCCGAGAAGCCCACCGAGCGCACCCTGGTGGGACTGACCGCCGAGGGTCGGCGGGCACCGCGCCACGGCTACCGCGTCCTCGACGCCGACGGCGCCGAGGTCGGCGAGGTCACCAGCGGCGCCCCGTCCCCCACCCTCGGGCATCCCATCGGGATGGCCTACGTCGACCGGGAGCTCAGCGAGCCCGGCACGCCCCTGCAGGTCGACATCCGGGGCCGCAGCGTCGCGGCCCAGGTCGTCGAGCTGCCGTTCTACCGCCGCAACGCCTGACTGAAAGAAAGAAACAGGAGGCACACACTGATGTCGAACCCGGATCTGTTCAACGATGCCCTGGCAGCGGTTGACCCGGAGGTGGCAGCGGCGGTCGGCGCCGAGCTGGGTCGCCAGCAGAACACCCTGGAGATGATCGCCTCGGAGAACTTCGCGCCGCAGGCCGTGCTGCAGGCGCAGGGCTCCGTGCTGACCAACAAGTACGCCGAGGGCTACCCGGGCAAGCGCTACTACGGCGGCTGCGAGCACGTCGACGTCGTCGAGCAGCTGGCGATCGACCGGATCAAGGACCTCTTCGGCGCCACCTACGCCAACGTGCAGCCGCACTCGGGTGCGCAGGCGAACGCGGCGGCGATGTTCGCGCTGCTCAAGCCGGGCGACACGATCATGGGCCTCGACCTCGCCCACGGTGGTCACCTCACCCACGGCATGCGGATCAACTTCTCCGGCAAGCTCTACAACGTCGTGCCGTACCACGTCACCGAGTCCGACCACCGGGTCGACATGGACGAGGTCGCTCGCCTGGCGCGGGAGAACAAGCCGCAGCTGATCGTCGCGGGCTGGTCGGCCTACCCGCGCCAGCTGGACTTCAAGCGGTTCCGGGAGATCGCCGACGAGGTCGGCGCGTACCTGATGGTCGACATGGCGCACTTCGCGGGCCTGGTGGCCGCCGGCGTGCACCCGTCGCCGGTGCCGCACGCGCACGTGGTCACCACGACCACGCACAAGACCCTGGGCGGCCCGCGCGGTGGTGTGATCCTGTCCAACGACGAGGAGTTCACCAAGAAGTTCAACTCCGCGGTCTTCCCCGGTCAGCAGGGCGGCCCGCTGGAGCACGTCATCGCGGGCAAGGCGGTGGCCTTCAAGATCGCCGCGGGTGAGGAGTTCAAGGACCGCCAGCGCCGGACGGTCGAGGGCGCCCGCATCCTGGCCGAGCGCCTGCTGGCCGCCGACTCCACCGAGGCCGGCGTCTCGCTTGTCTCCGGCGGCACCGACGTGCACCTGGTGCTGGTGGACCTGCGCCACTCCGAGCTGGACGGCAAGCAGGCCGAGGACCGGCTGCACGAGATCGGCATCACCGTGAACCGCAACGCGGTCCCGAACGACCCCCGGCCGCCGATGGTCACCTCGGGTCTGCGGATCGGCACCCCGGCCCTGGCCACCCGCGGCTTCGGCAAGGAGGAGTTCACCGAGGTCGCCGAGGTGATCGCGCAGGCCCTCAAGCCGAACTTCGACGAGTCGATCAGCGCTGAGCTGCGCGCCCGGGTGGAGGCCCTGGCCGCCAAGCACCCGCTCTACCCGAACCTCTGATCGTCTGAGCGAAACGCCGCATTCCGGTCCACCGCGTCCGGAATGCGGCGTTTTTTCTTCACGCTCCGATGTGGACCGATCGCGCCCGGCGAAGTTGTCCTTTCGGAATTGCGCGATCTCTTGCCGCAGGTCGGCGACGGGTGGATCATCTCGGCGAACCCACCGGCGGAACGCGCCGGAGATTGGTGGGGTGACGGGAAGTTTTCATGAAAACTTCCCGTCGCCCCACCACCGCCCTGTGTCCATGAAGGAGCTTCACTCCCATGAGCCAACCAGTGGCCGAGTACAAGAGAGACCTCAGCACTCGGCACATCAACATGATCGCCATCGGTGGCGCGATCGGTGTCGGGTTGTTCCTCGGCTCCGGCAAGGCGCTGCACCAGGTCGGCCCCGGGCTGATCCTGATCTACGCCATCGCCGGCGTGATGATCTTCTTCGTCATGCGCGCGCTGGGTGAGCTGCTGATGTACCGGCCGGTCAGCGGCTCGTTCGCGGAGTACGCGGGCGAGTTCGTGGGCCCGTGGGCGCGATTCGCCACCGGGTGGGGCTACTGGCTGGTGTGGATCGTGACCGGCATGGCCGAGATCACCGCGGTCGGTGAGTACTTCCAGTTCTGGTTCCCGGAGGTCCCGCAGTGGATCCCGGCGCTCGGGGCGCTGATCGTGCTCAGCGCGGTCAACCTGATCGCCGTGAAGCTCTTCGGCGAGTTCGAGTTCTGGTTCGCGCTGATCAAGGTGCTGGCGATCGTCGGGCTGATCGTGCTCACCGCGCTGATCCTGGTGTTCGGCTTCTCCAACGTCGGCGACACCGCGTCGCTGAGCAACATCTGGGGCCAGGGCGGCTGGTTCCCCAACGGCACCGCGTCCTCGCTGCTGGCCTTCCAGATCGTCATGTTCGCGTTCGTGGGCGTGGAGATGGTCGGCCAGACCGCCAGCGAGAGCGCCAATCCGCAGAAGGTGCTGCCGCGCGCCATCAACTCGGTGATGCTGCGGATCCTGATCTTCTACGTGGGCGCCCTGATCGCGCTGACCGCGCTGGTGCCGTGGCACCAGTTCCCGGCCAGCGGCAGCCCGTTCGTGCACGCCTTCACGCTGATCGGCATCCCTGCCGCCGCGGGTGTCATCAACTTCGTGGTCACCACCGCCGCGCTGTCGTCGTGCAACAGCGGCATCTACTCCACCGGCCGCATGCTGCGCACCCTGTCCGAGGACGGGCAGGCGCCGCGCAGGCTCGGGCAGCTCTCCGGCCGGGCGGTTCCCGCGCGGGCGATCGGCGTGACGTTCTGCGCGATGCTGATCGGCGTCGCCCTCAACTACCTCGCGCCGGAGCAGGCGTTCACCTACATCACCAGCGCGAGCACCGTGGGGGCCATCTTCACGTGGGGGATGATCCTCATCTCGCACCTGGGCTACCGCCGCAAGGTCGCGCGCGGTGACCTGACCCAGGGCAGCTTCCGGATGCCGCTGGCGCCGTACTCCAACTACGTGGTGCTGGCGTTCCTGGCGTTCGTCGTCGTGCTGCTGGCCTTCGACTCCGAGACGCGCATCGCCCTCTACATCACGCCACCGCTGGCGATCGCGGTGGTCGTCGGCTACCTGGCGAGCCGCAAGAAGCAGACCGCCCGGGTCTGACCCGCTCGACGGAGGCCCCGACCGGATCGGTCGGGGCCTTCGTCATGCGCCTTCGGCGACGTCGGCGAGGTCCTGCAGAGCGCGCGCCAGCTGCCTGGCCTCGGCGCCGCTGAGTTCGCTGGGCTCGTAGCCGGCCTCGCACGCCGTGCGGCCGAGCCAGGTGACCAGGTAGGGCTCGCGGTCGTCGGTCTCGATCGCGAGGTTGAGCTGCTGGTCGGAGCGCGGGAGGGGGAACGCGACCTGCCCGTCCGCGACTTCGAGCAGCCGCAGCACCGCTCTGGCCAGGTCCCTGGCCTCGTCCGGGGACAGCTCGCACGGCTCGCATCCGCCGTCGCGGGCGCTGTCGATGAACGCGATCAGGTAGGTCTCACCCGCCGAGGTCTCGACCGCCACGTGCAGTCGCTCTCCCGTTCGCGGAGCCGCGATGGCGGCCGCGCTGGACGGTGGGTTCACGGTGTCACCTCTCCTCCGCCGGTCGGCTGCCGGACCGCGAACCGCTGCGAGAGCCAACCGCTTCCGATTCTCCCAAGGCGTGCGCCTAGACCCCGGCTTCCGCGTGCCCGGACTCGGCGGAGCGCTCCAGCCGCTGCACGCGCGCGCTGACCTCGCGCAGCAGGACCTGCGTCGGCACCGAGTCGAGTTCGGGGATGAGCCGCACTTCGGCTCCGGCCTCGGCGGGACTCAACCGACCGGCCTTGACCAGCACTTCCAGCAGCGGGACGCCGAGGGAGCGGGCCATGATCCGGGCGTTGCCGATGTCGGGCCGATACCCCTTCCGCCAGCGGAAGACCACGCTGGGCTTCAGCCCGCTGTGCTCGCAGAAGTCGTGCACGGTCCAGCCGCGTTCCGCCAGATGACGTTCGAGGTACTCCACGAAATCGCTGTCCTCTGAACCTGCGGTCACGTCGCTCGCGCCAGCGTGTGCCATGCATTCGAGTCTAGTCCCACCCGTGCGACCAAGCGCACTCCGCTCAACGGAGTCGGAGCCTGCCTACCAACGGCCTCCTGCCCCTTCACCATTGGATTCGCGGAGAAAACATGCATTAGAGTCCAGAAACATGAATGAGACTCGCTGCTACGCCACCCCGCAGGAGCAGCAGGCGCTCACCCGAGGCGTCCGCATCTCGCTGAACCACAGCAGAACCTCCTAAGCGGCGGTTTCGACGTCTTCCGGTTGCCGCTCCTGGGCCACGACCTGGCCGCGCGGGTGTCGCCGCTTCCACAGCCAGACACCCACCCCGACCAGCACGATCACGATCGCCAGCACCCAGGTCGCCCGGCCGAACACCGACTCGACGTACTTCGCCGAGGCTCCCGCGGCCCAGCCGATGCCGACGTGCGTCGCCGACCAGGCGATCGCGCCGATCAGCGACGAGAAGAAGAACCGCAGGTAGGACATGCCGCTGGCGCCGGCGGCGGCGGGCAGCAACGTCCGCACCACCGGCAGGAACCGGCCCAGCAGCACCGCGCCGATCCCCCAGCGCCGCAGCAGCGTGCCCGCGCGGTCCCAGTGGTGCTGGCCGAGCTTGCGCACCACCTTCGTCTCGCGCATCTTCAGCCGGTACCGGCGACCCAGCCAGAAGCCGATGTTGTCGCCCACCGCCGCGCACGCCGCGACCGTCCCGGCCAGCGTCAGGAAGAAGCCGACGTCGTTCACCGCTGCCGAGGCCACCAGCAGCCCGGCCTCGCCCGGCACCAGGAACCCGAGCCCGATCGTGCACTCGCCGAGCACCAGGGCACCGGTGACCAGCACCAGGAGCGGCCGGGACAGTCCGGCGATCATGGCCAGGGTGTCGCTGATGAACGTCACGGGAACGAGCTCCTCGGCTGAGCGCGGCAACTGACGGCGGTCACGCTACCGGGGGACCGATGAGCTGTTCTCAGGTATGGCACGGATACGACAGCGGAACCCGAAACCGTTGCCCCTAAGGGATTTCGGGAGAACAGATCAGCAGGACTTGGTCCAGGAGCACTCCAGCGCGCTCTCGTCGCGCGAAGTTCGCGGGTCGTCGGAGGTCGTGCGCTGATGCGGGACCCGGGGGCGCCCGCGCGGCTGGTCCTCGGCTCCCGCGTGCTCGGCGAGCCGGATCGCGATCGCGTCCTCCAGGTCCTGCGGAGCCTCCGAGAGGTGGTCGTTGAACACCACCGAGAACACCAGCGGCCGGCCGTCAGCTGCGGTGACGTAGCCCGACAGCGAGGTGACGCCGGTCAGCGAACCGGTCTTGGCGTGCACGTTGCCCGCCGCCGCGGTGCCCGCCATCCGGTTGCGCAGCGTCCCGCCGACCAGCCTGTCCGGCTCACCCGCGACCGGCAGGGCATCGCGGAAGACCTGGGCCCACGGGCGCTCAGCGGCGTTGTCCAGCAGGACGGTGAGCTGTTCCGGCGTGACACCGTCCATCCGGGACAGCCCGGATCCGTCCACCAGGCTCAGCACGTCAGGGTTCACGCCGAGCCCGCGCAACTCCTCGGCCAGCACGCCGGTACCGGCCTCCCAGCTCCCCTCACCGGCCCGCTCCCGGCCCATGGCCTTGACCAAGACCTCCGCGTGACCGTTGTTGCTGAGCTTGAGGAACGGGACCAGCAGATCGCGCAGCGGCATCGACTCGCGCGCGGCGAGCTCGCGCGCACCCGGCGGAACGGGAGCCTTCCCGGTGCCCGCGACGCTGATGCCGTGCGCGGCGAGCGCCCGGGCGAAGACATCGGTGGCGTAGGCCGTCGCATCGGGAACGGCGACCCATTCCTCGAACGGCTCGGCGCCTTCCGGGATGGTTCCGGTGACCTCGACCCGGCCGCTGCGGTGGTCGCGCTCGACGGTGATGTCCGGCTCGCCGCCTGCGACCGTGGACGCCCTGTTGTCGATGGTCAGCGCATCGGTTCCCGGGTCGAGCGCGACCTCCGGCGCCTGCCCTGGCGCTGCGGGCGTGACCCGCACGATCGCGCTGCCCGCGTCGTAGTCGGTGTCCGGCGCGGCGCTGAGCGCCGAGATCGGAGCGGAGTAGTAGTAGGGCTCGTCGTCCCACGCCCAGCCCGAGCCGAGCGGAACGTCGTCGAACCAGGTGTCATCGGCCAGCAGCCTGCCCTGGACCTCCCGGACGCCCTGCTCCGCGAGCCGGGCGGCGAGCCGGTCGTAGTCGGCGGCCAGCACCGTCGGATCGCCCGTCCCGCGCAGGTGGAGGTCGCCCGCCAGCGTCGAGCCCTGCTGCGGCGCGGCGCTGAGGACCTGGGTCCGGAACCGGTAGTCCGGGCCGAGGGCCTGCAGCGCCGCGGCGGCGGTGAACAGCTTCGCGTTGGAGGCCGGGGTGGCGCGATCGGCGGCCTGCCTGCTGTAGAGCACTTCGTCGGTGGCCGGATCGCGCACGACCACACCGGCCTGCGCTCCGGCGAGCCGCGGATCGGCGAGGATGTCGTCGAGGTCGACCTTCAACGCGTCCACCCCGGTCGGCGCAGCACCCGTCGAAGGCACCACCAGCAGCGGGAACGCCGCCGCCACACCGACCACGAACGCCCACCGTCTCCGCATTCCGGCTCCTCTCCGAGATCACGGAGACTAGGCAGCCCGGATGTGGGAGGTCAACGAAGTCAACCCGAAGGTCGCAAATCGAAAACCGGGATCAGCCCACCGCGATCGAGGTGGCCATCGCCAGCAGAGCTCCCCCGCAGCAGCGCTCGAAGACCGCGCGGCGCTTGGGGCTCGCCAGCAGGGCCGCGAGCCTGCCGACCGACGGGACCACGACCAGCCACCACGCGGCGAAGGCCAGCACCGCGACCGAGCTGAGCAGGGCGGCCTGCGGCATCGGCGCCGCGCTCGGGTCCATCGCCTGCGGCAGCAGCGTCAGGAACGTCAGCATCACCTTGGGGTTGAGCACGTCGGTGAGCAGTCCGCGCAGGAACACCGAGCGACCCGAGCGCGGCTGCTCCACGACGGTCTCGGCCTGCGGGGCACCGGCGTGGCGCAGCATCTGCAGCGCCATCCACCCGAGGTAGGCCACGCCCAGCCCCTTGACCACGAACAGCGCCGCGGGCACCGCCGCGACCAGGGCCGACAGCCCGAGGGTGGCGGCCGTCGCGTGCAGCAGGAGGCCGCAGTTCACGCCCGCGGCGGCGAGCCAGCCGTAGCGACGCCCGGTGGCGGCGTTGCGGGTCACCAGGACGAAGTCAGGACCGGGGACCAGCACGATCACCAGCAGCGCCAGCAGGAACGACCCCCAGGCGATGTGCACGACGAACTCCTTCGAAGAATGTGTGGGAAGTGGATGCGCATATCCTCCGCCGTTCATTCGCCGGTTTTCCATCACGCACGTAAGATGTTCGGCAATGAGCGAATCCGTAGAACTTGATTCGGTCGACTGGTGGATTCTGGAGGAGTTGCAGAACGACGCGACCCTGCCGAACCGCACCCTCGCCGAACGAATCGGGCTGGCGCCGTCCAGCTGCCTGCAACGAGTCCGCAGACTGCGTGAACGGGGAGTGATCACGGGGTCGCACATCGACGTCGACCCGGCCGCGACGGGACTCGCGCTGGAGGCGGTGGTGGCGGTCAACGTCCGGCCGCACACGCGCCAGATCGTCGACCAGTTCCGCGAGTTCGTCATGGCGCAGCCGGAGACCCGCTCGCTGCTCCACGTGAGCGGTCAGGCCGACTTCCTGCTGCACGTCGCGGTGTCCGACACCAAGCACCTGCAGGAGTTCCTGGTCGACAAGCTCGCCTCCCGCACGGAGGTCCGCAACTTCACCAGCTCGATCGTCCTGGAACAGCTCCGCACCCGAGCCCTGACGGCCCCCAAGCACCTGCGCCCCCAACGCCGCAAGCGCACGTGAAGAGGGGGAAGTTTTCATGAAAACTGCGCCCCACCACGAAACCGAGAATCCCTCGGAAGAACACCCTTCCCACGCCTGAGGAAGTCCCGTTTTCGGTGATGTGGTGGTGGGGAAGTTTTCATGAAAACTTCCCCACCACCACATCACCGAAAACGGAGGGGCCCGGCCGTCGGGAAAGGGGGTCAGTCGTTGACGCGGAGGAGGCCTTCTTGGACGACCGTGGCCACCAGCTGGCCGTCCTGGGAGAAGAAGCGGCCCGTGGCCAGGCCCCGGCCGCCGGAGGCGCTGGGCGAGGCGCAGTCGTAGAGGAACCACTCGTCGGCGCGGAAGCGGCGGTGGAACCACATGGCGTGATCCAGGCTCGCGCCGACCACGTCGTCCAGCCCCCAGTAGACGCCGTGGCGCGCGAGGGGCGCGTCGAGCAGCGTCATGTCGGAGGCGAACGCGGCGATGCAGACGTGCAGCAGGTCGTCGTCCGGCACGGCCAGCCGGCCGTCGGCGCGCATCCAGACCTGGTTGCGGGCCTCGCGGGGTCCGGTCTCCCGGCTCACCCACGGCGGTTCGGTGACGTAGCGGACGTCGATCGGCCGCGGCTGCGGCGGACCGAACTTCGACAGCTCGCCCAGGCGCTCGCCGAACGTCGGCAACGACTCCGGGTCGGGGACCTCGGGCATCGACTCGGCGTGGTCGATACCGCCCTCGTCGACCTGGAACGACGCCGACAGCGAGAAGATCGTCTTGCCGCGCTGGAGCGCGACGACACGACGGGTGGTGAACGAGCGACCGTCGCGGGTGCGGTCGACCTCGTAGACGATCGGGATGCTCGGGTCGCCGGGCCGGATGAAGTACGCGTGCAGCGAGTGCACCCGCCGCTCCTCCGGCACCGTGCGACCGGCTGCCACCAGCGCTTGTCCGGCGACCTGGCCGCCGAAGACGCGGATGGTCGACGAAGCGGGGCTCACACCGCGGAAGATGTTCTCCTCGATGCGCTCCAGATCCAGCAGCGCCACCAGGCTGTCCAGCACGGGCTGGCCGTGCGGCACGCCGTTGGCGTCGAGCGGAACCTCGCCCTGCAGGTGAGTTCCGGTCGGGTCGGCTGCTGCGGCCCTGGCCGCTTCCGTCACTGGGTGCTCCTAGATTCGTGCGCCCGACCGGCCGGACGGGAGCTGATCGCTCCCGCCCGAAGGCCGATCAGACGTGGTCTTCCTCGCCCAGCCGGTGCACGCGGATGAGGTTGGTCGAACCGACCGTGCCCGGCGGCGAACCTGCGACCACGACGACCATGTCGCCGCGCTGCGACTTGCCCAGGGACAGCATCGCCTGGTCAACCTGCCGCACCATCTGGTCCGTTGTGTCCACCTTAGGCACCAAGAACGTCTCCGTCCCCCAAGTGAGAGCGAGCTGACTCCGCACGGACTCCTCGGGGGTGAACGCCAGCAGCGGCAGGCGGGTGTGCAGCCGCGCGAGCCGGCGCACGGTGTCGCCGGACTGCGTGAAGGCCACCAGAGCCTTGGCGTTGAGGCGCTCGCCGATGTCACGGGCCGCGTAGGAGATCACGCCGCGCTTGGTGCGCGGGACGTGGCTCAGCTGCGGCGGCGTGGGCGAACCGGATTCCACGGCCTCGACGATGCGGGCCATGGTCTGCACCGTCTCGATCGGGTAGCGGCCGACGCTCGTCTCACCGGAGAGCATCACCGCGTCGGCCCCGTCGAGGACGGCGTTGGCGACGTCGGAGGTCTCGGCCCGGGTCGGGCGAGAGTTCTGGATCATCGAGTCCAGCATCTGGGTGGCCACGATGACCGGCTTGGCGTTCTCCCGCGCGATGCGGATCGCCTTCTTCTGGACCAGCGGGACGTGTTCGAGCGGGAGCTCCACGCCGAGGTCACCACGAGCGACCATGACGCCGTCGAAGGCCAGCACGATGGCTTCGAGGTTGTCGACCGCTTCCGGCTTCTCCAGCTTCGCGATGACCGGTGCGCGGCGACCGACGCGGTCCATCACCTGGTGCACCAGGTCGATGTCGGCGGGGCTGCGCACGAAGGACAGCGCGATGAAGTCCACGCCCAGTTCCAGGGCGAACTCCAGGTCCTCGATGTCCTTCTCGGACAGCGCGGGCACCGAGACGTCCATGCCCGGCAGGGAGATCCCCTTGTTGTCGGAGACGGGGCCGCCCTCGGTCACCTCGCACACGACGTCGTTGCCCTCGACGGAGGACACGACCATCGCGACCTTGCCGTCATCGACCAGCAGCCGGTCGCCCTTCTTGGCGTCCTCGGCCAGGCCCTTGTAGGTGGTGGACACCCGGTCGTGCGTGCCCTGCACGTCATCGACCGTGATGCGCACGACGTCGCCGGTTCGCCACTCGACCGGTCCGGCTGCGAACTTCCCGAGCCGGATCTTCGGTCCCTGCAGGTCTCCTAGGATGCCCACGGCGCGGCCGGATTCCTTCGCCGCGGCCCGGACCATGTCGTAGACCTGCTGGTGGTCGGCGTGGCTGCCGTGGCTGAAGTTCAGCCTGGCGACGTCCATTCCGCTGCTGACGAGCTCGGCCACCTTCTCCGGATTGGCGGTGGCGGGGCCCATGGTACAAACGATCTTGGCTCGTCGACTCACATCACGTCAGCGTAGTCTCTCGCCGCCCGGGTGCAGCACTCAGCCACGCCCCAAGAAGCTGATCGGGGATTTCGTTGCTGGATCATTACAGAAGCCAGTTCAGGCGGCTTCCGCTTCTGATCGCGCTGCTGGCGAGCTGGGTCGTGCTGTTCACGCCGGAATCGGGCGTCCCGACAGCTCCGCCGGGAACCGACAAGGTGGTGCACTTCACCCTCTTCGCGGCGCTCGCGGTCACCGGCCGGATCGCCGGCGCGCGCACCGCGTGGCTGCTCCCGAGCCTGATCGCCTACGCCGCGCTGTCAGAGGTGCTGCAGGGCGCGCTACCGCTGGGGCGCAGCTGCGAACTCCTAGACGCCGCCGTGGACGTCGCCGGCGCCCTCATCGGCTGGGCGGTCCTCACCTTCCACTCCGCGACCCGCCATGAGCGTCGGTGACCAGGTCCCAGTTTTAGTCATAACTGAGCCGACATTTCGGGCATGATCATGGCTCGGTTATGACTAAAACTGGGACCGGCCGAGCACCGCGCACCTCGGGGAGGCTGCGTTGCTACTGGTCTGCGTCATCGGCGCTTCTTCTCGGTGATCCCGATGTGGTCGGCGCACCACTGGTTGAGGTCGCGCACGGCTTCCCACGACTCCCGCACCCGCGTCAGGCACTCGCGGCCGTGCAGCGCGTCGTCGGGTTCCCAGGCGCGCGTGGCGTAGAGCGACTTGTGCCTGAGCAGGTCGAGCCTCGGGTGGTCCGGCGCGAAGCCGCGCGGACGCGTCGCCAGCGCGGTCCCGGCGATCTCCCAGCCGCGTTCGCTCAGCGCGTCGAGCAGCCTCCGCAGCTCCTCACCGTGGATCTCGGCGTCCACGGCGGCCCGGAAGCGCGCCAGCTGGTCGGATTCGGTGTGGTAGCAGCCGCCGGCCACCCGCATGCCCTCCGGGCCGACCTCGACGTAGTACGCACCGCCACCTCTCCCCTGCTCGATGACGGCTCCGCAGTGGGTCTTGTACGGCGACTTGTCGTGGCTGAACCGCACGTCGCGGAACGGCCGGAACACCTTGCCCTTGCCGAAGCCGGGACCGAACTCGGGCTCCAGCTCGGCCAGCAGCGCCTCCATCGGCGCCCGCACGTGCTCGGCGTAGAGCTCCTTGTTGTCGGCCCAGTAGGCCTTCGAGTTGTCCGCCAGGAGCCCTTCGTAGAACTCCACCGCACCGTCACCGAAACCCTCGAACCGCACGCACCCACCCTAGTGGTCAGGGGCAGACCTCCTGGTGGGGCAGGTCGGGGAGGTAGCGCTGCCACTCCTCGGCCGACAGCGAACGGCCCACGCGGTCGCAGAGCGCGCGGTCGAGGTCCTGCCTGGGCGGCAACGCCCAGAGCCGGGCCGCCGGATGACCGGGTGCAGCACCGGTGTTGGACGCCAAGGCCCGGCCGTCCGGGGTGAACGACAGCGAGGTCGGGCTCTCCCCGCGGGCCGACCGCGCCGGTCCGATCTGCCTGCGCGACGGGAAGTCCCACAGGATGATCTCGTACCCCGCCGAGATCGCCAGCGTGTCACCGCCCGGGCCGAACCGGAGCGCGTCGACCGGCCCGTCCAGCGGCAGCGGGTCGCCCAGCGGCGTGCGGGTGGTGACGTCCCAGAACCGGACGGTGCCGTCGGTGCTGCCGACCGCCAACACCCTGCCGTCCGGGCTCCAGGCGAGCTCCAGAAGGTGCGCACCAGGTCCGTTGCGCAGCTCGCCGACGCGTTCCCCCTTCTCCGCGTCCCACAACGACACCGTGCCGTCGGCCTCGCTCAGCGCCAGGAGTCCGTCTCCGCTCAGCGCCGCGTTCTGGAAGTCGTCGCCCAGCGTCGAGATCGGGCGGTGCCGATCGGATTCGAGGTCCCACCGGTCCAACACCGCATTCCCCAGGGCGGCCACCAGCGTCGATCCGTCCGCGCTGAACGAGAGCGGCGTGCCGGTGGAGATCCCGACCCGCTCTTCGCCGGGGACGTCCCAGACCTCGACGACGGGATCGTTGCCGATGCCGGTGCTGATGTCGTGGCCGAAAGCGATCCGGCGGCTGTCCGGGCTGAAGACGATCCGACTGACCTGCCCGCCATCGGCCTTCTGGAACGGGCCTGCGACCGGTTCTCCGGTGGCGAGGTCGAAAACACGCACCTGCCCGAGGAAATCGCCGGTCGCCAGCAGTCGCCCGTCCGGGCTGACCTCGGCTCCCATGACGCTCTCGTCGGTCTCGCCGACCGGGATACCGCGCGGCGCGAAGGAGTTGATGTCCCAGAGCCGGATACCGTCGCCGTTCTCGCTGAGCACCGCGAGGGTGCCACCGTCCGCGCTGTACACCGCGCCGCGCAGGGTCTCGTTGCCGGTCAGGTCGGCACCGAGCTCGCGGCGCGGCTCCGCGACGTTCCACGCGCGCACCGACCCGTCGAGGCCGACGGCCGAGACCACCGAACCGTCCTCGGTGAAGGCCACGGCGCTCGCACCGCCGCCTTCCGAGCCTCCCCGGAACCCGCCGCCGATCGGATCGCCGCGCAGCTGCTGGGTGGCCGCGTCCCAGATGCGGATCGCGCCGTCGTAGCCGGAGATCGCCAGCATCGCACCGTCCGGGCTGAACGCGATGGCCGTGATCTCGCCGAGGGCCGTCATCGGAGCTCCGACGGGCTGCTGCGTCGCGGTGTTCCACAACCGGACGCCGTCGCCGTCGTAGTAGGCCAGCGTCGTCCCATCGGGGCTGAAGGCCAGGTTCCCGTTGGTGTAGTTCGGCATCGCGTTGCCGATCTGCGTGCCGGTGGTGAGGTCGTGCAACCGGACCGTGCCGTAGGTGCCGGCGGTCGCCAGCGTTCGGCCGTCCCGGGTGAGAGCGGTGGCCACGACCTGATCCGTGCGCGCGACGAAGTCATCGCCGATCTGCTCGTGCGTGATGACGTCGAGGGCCCGGACCCGTCCCTCGACGTCACCGGTGATCAGCCGCCGACCGTCCGAGCTGAACTTCATCGAGTAGATCTCGGCGCGGTTGTCGATCGGCGCGCCCAGCTGCCGCTGCGAAGCGGTGTCGTAGAACCGGACGCTGCGGTCGGGCCGGGCGACGGCCAGCACCCGGCCGTCGGCGCTGAGCGCGAACGCGCCGTTGCCGGCTTCCAAGATCCCCATCCCCGGACGGTCCAGCGCAGCGACCATCGCGCCGCGAGCCTCGGCGCTCGGGTCGATCCGCCACGCGGCGACGCTGAGCAGCTTGGACACCGCCGGATCGGTGTCGCCCAGGTCTTCGCTGCGCCCGGCCAGGTCCCTGGACATCACCCGTTCCAGCGCGGCCTGGGCGTCGTCGGCCCGCGACTCCGCGCGGAACGCCTGCTGGGCCGCGACCACGCCGAGGATCACGATGAGCGCGACCGCGGCGTTGCGGATCCGGTTGAACCGGCGGTACCGGCGCACGTCGTCGCTGTCGAGCTCGTCCTTGGAGCGTCCGTGCATCGGGGCGGCGATGGTCGCGACCGCATCGCGGAACCGCGCGTGCCGCACGGACAGGTGCTCGTCGGTGCGCGCCCAGGCCAGGTCCACCCACAGCGGCTCCGAGCCGAACCAGCCGCGCAACGCTTCGGGCAGCGCGGTGGTGCGCTCCCAGTCGAAGTCCCCGGCCTCCTCGTCCCAGACGATCTCACCGTCGGTGAGCACCACCAGGAAGCTCTCCCGCTCGCGGTTCCGGATCCAGTGCTCGACCTCGCGCCCCACCCACTCCGAGCGCGCCGCTTCGGGGGAAGCCAGCAGGACGAAGTGCCGGGAGCCGGCGAGCGCGGCTTCGATGGTCGACCACAGGTCGGGGTTGGCCGACAGGTCGGTCTGGTCGCGGAAGACCCGCAGCGCGCGCAGCCGGTTGAACGGCCTGGCCAGTTGGTGCAGGCCCCGCTGCAGCGCGGGTGCCAGGCGGCCGTCGGCGGCGTGGCTGTAGGAGAGGAAGGCGTCATGACCGGGATGCCGGACGGCTCCGCCGGTGGTGGTCGGCCCGGCCTGCTGCTCATCAAGCACCACACGACTCCGTTCGACCACGAGGGGTGACGAAGCGAACACTATCGAGATGATCAGCCGCTCCGGCCGGGTTCGGTGGAACACGACCCGGTCGGCGCATCGCAGCGGGCGGTTCACCGACCGGAGCTGGCCGAATTCGAAGTCCACCCGACCGGGTGGAGGCTGCGGCCGGACCAAGATCCCAGGTCAGCGGGCCGTTCGCGAGCTAAGCTCGCATGCGTGGTCTCCACTGCCAAGGCCCGCGTGCGCGAATCGGCGGGCAACCTCCCGGCCGACGTGACGAGCTTCGTCGGCCGGCGTCGTGAGATCACCCTCACCAAGCGGCTGTTCTCCGAGTCGCGGGTGGTCACGCTCACCGGGCCCGGCGGAGTGGGCAAGACCCGGCTGGCCGTGCGCGTGGCCGCCAACATGCGCCGCTCGTTCCGCGACAAGGCCTGGTTCGTGGAGCTGGAGAACCTCGACGACGGCGCGCTGGTGCTCGACGCCGTCATCGAGCAGCTCGGCCTCGGCGGCCCGTCGGCCGCCGCGAGCCTGGAGACGATCGTCGACCAGCTCAAGAACCGGGAGATGCTGTTGGTCCTGGACAACTGCGAGCACGTGATCGAGGACGTCGCGCTGCTGGTCGACGCGATCATGCGCTGGTGCCCCGGTGTCCGCGTGCTGGCCACCAGCAGGCAGTCGCTGGGCGTGGCCGGCGAATCGACCGTCGTCGTGCCGCCGATGCAGGTGCCCGACCTCGACCACCTGCCGCCTGCCGAGGCCTACGAGCAGTTCGCCTCGGTCCGGCTGTTCGTCGACCGCGCCAAGGCCGCCGTCCCGGAGTTCGAGGTCACCGCCGACAACGCGCCGGCGCTGATGCGGCTGTGCCACCACCTCGACGGGAACCCGCTGGCGATAGAGCTGGCGGCGGTGCGGCTGCGGTCGCTGTCGCTGCAGCAGCTGGAGGAGCGCCTCGCCGAGCGCTACGACCTGCTCACCGAGGGCCGCCGCGGTGCTCCGGCCCGCCAGCAGACGCTGCGGGCGCTGATCGACTGGAGCTACGAGCTGCTCGACGAGCGCGACCGGCGGGCGTGGGCGCGGATGTCGGTGTTCTCCGGCAGCTTCGACCTCGCCGCCGCCGAGCACGTCGCGGGCGACGGCAAGGGCGTCGACATCCTCACCGCGGTGCACTCGCTGGTCGACAAGTCGGTGCTGATGCGCGAGGAGGACGGCGGCGAGGTCCGCTACCGGCTGACCCACACGCTGCGCGAGTACGGCATGGACAAGCTCGCCGCCTACGGCGAGGTCGAGCTGGTGCGCGACCGGCACTGCGTTTTCTTCGCGGAGCTCAGCGCGCGATTCGCCGCCGAGTGGATCGGCCCCGACCAGCCCGCGTGGGTGCAGCGGATGCGGCACGAGCAGGACAACCTGCGGATCGCCCTGCGGCACGCCGCCGAGGGCACCGACACCGGGGGCACGGCGCTGCGGCTGGTCACCGACCTCTGGCAGTACTGGGGAATCCGCGGCCTGAACACCGAGGCCCGCCACTGGCTGGACGAGGTCCTCGAAGGAACCCCGCGCGACCTGCCAGAACGCGCCAAAGCTCTGCGGGTCAGCGCGTGGTTCGCGCTGTTGCAGGGCGACCTGGAGAAGGTGCAGCCCGCGCTGGAGCGCGCGACCGTCCTCGCCACCCAGCGCGGCGACGAGATCGAGCGGGCCTACCTGACGCTGCTGCACGGGCTGATCGCGTTCTTCCAGAACGACCAGCCGCGCGGCGCCGAGCTGGCCGGTGGCGCGCTGGAGCAGTTCCGCGAGCACGAGGAGCTGGCCGGTGAGCTCTGGTCGCTGCACGCGCTCGGCCTGATCAACGGGGTGGGCGGCGATCCCGACGCGGGACTGCGGCTGCTCGCCGAGTGCATCCAGCTGTCCACCGAGCACGGCGAGCTGTACTGGCGCTCCTACGCGCAGTGGGCGATCGCGCAGGTGCAGATGCTGCGCGACCGCGCCGACCGGGCGGAGAACTCGGTCAAGGAAGCGCTGCGCCTGCAGCGCAAGCTCGACAACCGGCTGGGCAG
Source organism: Saccharopolyspora tripterygii (assembly GCF_054778355.1). Lineage (NCBI taxonomy): Bacteria > Bacillati > Actinomycetota > Actinomycetes > Pseudonocardiales > Pseudonocardiaceae > Saccharopolyspora > Saccharopolyspora tripterygii. The sequence goes on from NZ_BAAGZP010000018.1 coordinate 148,023, forward strand.
CGCGTTCAGCCTCGACACGCTCGCCTGGATCGCGCACCGGCAGCAGCGTTTCGAGCGCGCCGCCCGGCTGCTGGGCACCTCCTCGGCGCTGTGGGACGCGGTGCGCTCGGCGCCCGGGTTCTGGGCCCGGTTCGCCGGTGATCACGACCAGCACCTGATGCAGATCCGCACGGCGCTGGGGCCGGAGTCCTTCGACGAGCAGTACGAGCGCGGCCGGGAGATGTCGCTGACGCACGCGGTGGACTACGCGCTGGAGATCAAGCAGAGCGGCAGGCGCTCGTCCTCCGGTTCGGAGTCCGAGGACAACGTGCACCCGATGCCGCTGACCCGCCGGGAGCGGCAGATCGCCGATCTGGTCAGCCAGGGGCGGACCAACAAGGACATCGCCGAGAACCTGGTGATCGCCCAGCGGACCGTCGAAGGCCACGTGCAGAACATCCTGACCAAGCTCGACTTCACCTCCCGCGCGCAGATCGCGGGGTGGGTCGCGGGTCAGCGAACGGGTGACGGAGCCGACAGCGAGGCCCTGTAACGTTCTTGCCTACTATCACATTGGGTAGTTAAAAACGTTCTTCGAACCGCCCGAACGGCGCAATCTAGGTAGTCGACCCCGTAGAAACCACCATGCAGGGTGACTCTCCGTTCCGGAGTCTGGTTCCTCGTGACCCCCGACGATACGAAGAACTCCGACCAGATCAACCCCGACACCCCGCAGGGCTCTACCGGCCGGCACCGTTGGGAGAGGACGGTGCCGTTCGGCAGCCGACTCCGCGCGACCTTCCTCGGTGAGCCCGGCGACCGCTCGCACCGCGTCGCCCCCAAGATGCGCTCGCTGCAGGTGGGAACCGCCGTCGCGGCGTTCGGCGTGCTCGGCGTGTTCACCGCCGGAGCCGGCGGCGAGGACGTCGCCACGCAGAGCGCGCCGGTCCACCAGGCCGCCGAGGTCGCCCCGCTGGCCGCAGCCCCCGCGGCGCAGCACCCCGCGCCTGCCCCCGCTCCGATCGTCCAGCCCCAGGTTGCGCCCGCCCCCGTCGCGCAGCCCGCCCCCGTCGCGCAGCCCGCTCCGGTCGCCGAGCCCGCGCCGGTCGACCTGCCCGCCCCGCTCGCCGAGTCCGTCCCGGCTCCCGCAGCGGCTCCGGCGCCGGAGGTCAAGCCCAAGGACCAGGTCGACGCCTGGATCCAGGAAGCGATCAAGGTTCTGGAGCGCCACGGCGTCTCCCGCGACCAGATCGACTCCGAGGCCATCCGGACGATCATCATGAAGGAATCCAACGGCAACCCGAGCGCCACGAACAACTGGGACTCCAACGCCGCGGCCGGCACCCCGTCGATCGGTCTGATGCAGACCATCGAGCCGACCTTCGAGTCCTTCGCCGTTCCGGGCCACCAGGACATCTACAACCCCGTCGACAACATCGTCGCCGCCACCCGCTACTCGATCGACCGCTACGGTTCCGTCGCCGACGTTCCGGGTGTCTCGGGTCTGCGCTCCGGCGGCAGCTACCAGGGCTACTGATCCTGGGCTGCTGATCCCGACTCGGCGAATCCCCCGCGACCGCTCCCCCGAGGCCGCGGGGGATTCCTGCGTCCGGCGGCTCCCCCGCACCAGGTCCCAGTTTTAGTCATAACTGAGCCGACATTTCGGACATGATCATGGCTCGGTTTGGACTAAAACTGGGACCTGGTGCCGCTCAGGGATCCAGGCCCTCCAGCGTGCCTTCGAGGGCTTCGGCGACGAGTTCGCGCATGGCCCACTCGGCGCGCACCTTGTCGCCCGCGCGGATGCACTCGGCGATCTCGCAGTGCAGGCGGACCGCGACCGCGCGCGGGTGGATCGGCATCAGGCCGTGCCCGGCGCGCCAGCGCAGCAGCTCCTCGACGACCTCGTGCAGCTGGGCGAACAGCTCGTTGCCGGACGCGCTGAGGATCAACCGGTGGAACTCGACGTCGGCGTCCATGAACGCGTCGAGATCGCCCGCGCGGGAGGTGGCCACCATCCGCTCGGCGAGCGTGACCAGCCGGGCGGCGTGCTCGTCGGCCGCGCGGTCGGCGGCGGCCGCGGCGGCGACCGGCTCGACGGCGGTGCGCAGTTCCGCGAGGCTCTTGAGCTCGGCCGAGCGGTCGGCGGCCAGCCTCCAGCGGATCAGCATCGGGTCGAAGCTGTTCCACTCGTCGCGCGGGCGCACCACGATGCCGACCCGCTTGCGGCCCACCACCAGCCGGATGGAACCGAGCGTGCGGACGACTTCGCGGGCGACGCTGCGGGAGATCCCGAACCGCTCCTCCAGCTGCTCGATGCGCAGCACGCTGCCGGGCGCGTGGGTGCCGGCGGCGATCTCCCGCCCGAGCACTTCCAGCACCTTGCCGTGCAGCCCGCCGCTCATCCGACACGCTCCTTCACCGGTGAAAAACGCGTTCGACCAGTGCCCGAGAGTAGGCGGCGACCCCGGGTGACGGGCGTAACAGTCATACTTAATCGGTAAGGAAGAGCTAAAAGTCATACTTATTGCTTAGGCTGTGGCGCGCACCAGCTGCTCAACGAGGAGCCACCCCATGCTTTCCAGCCTTCCCGCCCCGCTCGTCCAGGCAGCGGCCTGGACGGCGCACGACACCCGCCTGCTGAGCGCCGCGGTCGCCGGCATCGCGGTGATCGTGCTGCTGATCAGCTGGGCGAAGCTTCACCCCTTCCTCTCCCTCGCCCTCGGCGCGACCACCCTCGGCGTGGTCGCGGGGATGCCCTTCGCCGACCTCGTGGACACCTTCACCGAGGGCCTGGGCAAGACCGTCGGCGACGTCGGTCTGCTCGTCGCGCTGGGCGCGATGCTCGGCAAGCTGCTCACCGACACCGGCGGTGCCGACCGGGTGGTCGAGACGGTGATGCGCCGGACCACGAGCAAGACGTTGCCCTGGGCGATGGTGTTCATCGCCGCGCTGCTGGGTCTGCCGATGTTCTTCGAGGTCGGCGTCGTGCTCCTGGTGCCGGTGGTGGTCATGGTCGCCGCCCGCACCGAGCAGCCGATGCTCCGGATCGGCATCCCGGCGCTGGCCGGCCTGTCGATCCTGCACGGGCTCGTCCCGCCGCACCCCGGACCGCTGGCGGCCGTCGACGCGCTGCACGTCGATCTCGGGATCACGCTGGCCCTGGGCATCGTGGTGGCCATCCCGACCGCGATCGTGGCCGGCCCGCTGTTCGGCTCCTACATCTCGCAGCGCGTCGACCTGCCGCCCGCCACTCAGCTCCTGGGCAAGACCCCGGAGAAGGAGGAGCACCCGCACCGGCCGAGCTTCGTCGCCGCCGTGGCGATGCTGCTGCTGCCGGTCGTGCTGATGCTGTGCAAGTCGGTCGCCGACCTGACGCTTCCCGAGGACTCGCTCGGGTACACGATCCTGGACACCATCGGCACGCCGGTCGTGGCGATGATGCTGACGGTCCTGATCGCGATCGTGGTGCTGGGCCGCGGCGCCCGGTTCTCCCGCAACCAGCTCTCCGACGTCGTCGGCGGCTCGCTGCCCGCCATCGCCGGGATCATCCTGATCGTCGGCGCCGGTGGCGGTTTCAAGGAGACGCTGGTGGATTCCGGCGTGAACAACACGATCACCGGACTGGCGACCGGCGCCAGCCTCTCGCCGCTCGTGCTGGGCTGGCTGATCGCCGTCGGCATCCGCGTCGCGACGGGTTCGGCGACGGTGGCCACGATCTCGGCCGCCGGCATGGTCGCCCCGATGGTCGTGGGCCTGCCGCCCGCGCAGGGCGCCCTGGTCGCGCTGGCCATCGGCTCCGGCTCGCTGTTCCTCTCGCACGTCAACGACGCCGGGTTCTGGCTGGTCAAGGAGTACTTCGGGATGACCGTCGGGCAGACCCTCAAGACCTGGTCGGCGATGGAGACCCTCCTGTCGGTGGTCTCCTTCGTCGTGATCCTCGGAATCTCCGCAGTCGTCTGACGACTGCCACCCAGGTGAACCCCCTGCGGCCCCGTCCCCCGGGCCCAGGGGGTTCACCGCTTTCCGGCCCCTGCGCGCCGATCGGCAAGCACCAGCGCTCGACTGGACGCCCGGGTCTCGGAGGCGCGGTATATTGGCAGGTCGGGCCCTGGGGGTCCGGTTGTCTTGTCCGCGCCTGGTTTGAGGTGGCGAATTGTCCGACGCCCGAGTTGATCGGGAAACCGTCCGTGCCGAGGAGATCGCGGCCGAGCAGCGCTACCTGAACGTGCTGTACGGCAAGCTCGACGACCTGAGAGCGGAGACCACCCAGCGGCTCAAGGACACGCTGCGCGACAGCGGCGGCCCGCCGCAGGCCCGCACCGAGCGCGACATCTCCACCCGGATGTACACCGACAAGCTGACCCAGCTCAGCGCGGTGGAACACGGGATGTGCTTCGGACGCCTGGATCTCGACGGCGGCGAGACCTTCCACGTCGGCAGGCTCGGCCTGTTCGACGAGGACAACGAGTACGAGCCGCTGCTGCTGGACTGGCGCGCACCGGCGGCGCGCCCGTTCTACCTGGCCACCGCTGCCGCTCGCGACGACGTGCAGCGGCGCAGGCACCTCAAGACCAGCTGGCGCAAGGTCCTCGACTACGAGGACGAGATCCTCGACCTCGACTCGGCCGAGCAGGGCAGCGATCTCGGCTTGGCGGGAGAGGCGACTCTGCTGTCGCGGCTCGACGCGCGGCGCACCGGTCAGATGCAGGACATCGTCTCCACGATCCAGGCCGAGCAGGACCGCATCATCCGCGCGGGCATGAACGGCGTGCTGGTCGTGCAGGGCGGACCCGGCACCGGCAAGACCGCCGTCGCGCTGCACCGCGCGGCCTACCTGCTCTACACGTTCCGCGAGCAGCTCTCCAAGCGCGGTGTGCTGGTGGTGGGGCCGAACCCGACGTTCCTGCGCTACATCGGCCAGGTGCTGCCGTCTCTGGGCGAGACCGGCGTCCTGCTGTCCACTGTGGGCAGTCTCTACCCCGGGATCGTCGCCACCGGAACCGAATCCGCGCGCACCGCTGAGATCAAGGGCCGGCACAGCATGACCGACGTGCTCTCCGCCGCGGTCCGGGACCGGCAGCAGGTGCCGCGCGACGCCGTCGAGGTCACCTTCGACCGCGAGCCGCTGCACCTGCGCCGCAAGGACGCGACCGCCGCGCGCACCCGCGCCCGCCGGACTCGCCGCCCGCACAACCTGGCCCGCAGGGTCTTCCAGGACGAGATGTTCCGCGCTCTGACCCTTCAGGTCGCCGACCGGCTCGGCCGGGAACTGCTGGACCGGCGCGATCTGGACGAGATCAACACCGAGCTGCGGGCCGAGCCCGCCGTGACCACCGCGCTCGACGAGCTGTGGCCGGAGATGAGCCCGCAGGTGCTGCTCGAGGAGCTGCTCAGCTCGCCGGACCGGCTGGCCACGGCCACCGCGAAGTCCCTCGACGACGACGAGCGCGACGCCCTGCTGCGCCCGGCGGGCACGCCGTGGACCCCGGCCGACGTGCCGCTGCTGGACGAGCTGGCCGAGCTGCTCGGCGAGGACGACGCGCAGCAGCGCGCCGATCGCGAGCGCCAGGAGCGCGAAGAACTCGCCTACGCGCAAGGCGTTCTGCACATCATGGAGCAGGACGAGGAGATCGCCGACGAGGAGCGGCTCCGGGTCTCCGACGTGCTGGACGCTGAGCTGCTGGCCGAGCGCTTCCGCACGAGCAGCGACCTGACCGCCGCCGAGCGCGCCGCCGAGGACCGGACCTGGACCTTCGGGCACGTCATCGTCGACGAGGCCCAGGAGCTCTCGGAGATGGCGTGGCGAGTGCTGATGCGCCGCTGCCCGAGCCGGTCGATGACGCTGGTCGGCGACGTGGCGCAGACGGGCGCGCCAGCCGGTGCGAGGTCGTGGGACGAGGTGCTCAGCCCCTACGTGCAGGACCGCTGGAAGCAGGCCGAGTTGACGGTCAACTACCGCACTCCGGCGGAGATCATGGACGTGGCCGCCGAGGTACTGTCCGACATGGACACCGACCTGGAACCGCCGCAGTCGGTCCGCACAACCGGGAATCTTCCTTGGGCGCAGCAGGTCCCGCGCGAGGACCTGATCGCCGAGCTCCCCGAGGTGGTGTCGGAGGAGCTGGCGGAGGTCGCCGACGGGAGGCTGGCGGTGCTGCTGCCGCCGGACCTGCTCGCCGAGATCGGGCCCGGGCTCGCGGAGGCGTTGCCGGAGGCGGTCGTGGGCACCCGGCCCGACGACCTGGAGGCCCCGGTGGTGCTGCTGACCGTGGACGAGGCCAAGGGCCTGGAGTTCGACGCGGTCCTGCTGGTCGAACCCCAGGTGGTGGCCGAATCCTCCGCCCGGGGCCTCAACGACCTCTACGTCGCCCTGACCCGCGCCACCCAGCGCCTGGGCATCGTGCACTCCGGCGAACTGCCGCCCAGCCTGGCCCGTTCCTTCGAGTGAGCCTCGGCGCAGCACCGGCGCCGCGTACTGCCAGCCCAGCTCCACCTTCACCCGCTGCGCGGAGTGGTGCATCAGGATCCCGCGCTCGTCGATCCGCATCGTCAGCGACCGCAGCAGGTTCTTGACGAGCTTTGACCAGCCCGACGACGAAACCCCGGCAATCGCACGAGGATTGCCGGGGTTCCGCGGGACGGTCGCCTCAGACCGCCAGCGGGAGCGCCGTGGGGTGGACCGGGGACGGGAGCTCGGAGGTGCCCATCAGGTGGCTGTCGACCGCGTGCGCGACCGAGCGGCCCTCGGCGATGGCCCAGACGACCAGCGACGCGCCGCGGTGGGCGTCACCGCAGACGAACACGTCCGGGGCGGTGGTCTCCCAGTTCGAGCCCGACCCGATCGTGCCCCGCTTGGTGAGCTCGATGCCCAGGCCGTCCAGCAGCGGCATGCGCTCGACGCCCTCGAAGCCGATGGCCAGCAGCGCGAGATCGCAGGGCAGCTCCTCGACCTCGTCGGAGACCGGAACCACCTGGCGGCGGCCGTTCTCGTCGCGGCGGACCTCGACGTGGCGCAACCGCACCGCGCGAACGTTGCCGTCCTCGTCGCCCGCGAAGGATTCGATGGCCACGGCGAACATCCGCTCGCCGGCCTCCTCGTGCGCCGGGTAGGTGCGCAGGATGTACGGCCAGGTCGGCCACGGCGATCGCTCGTCGTCGCGCTCGGTGGGCGGCTGCGGGTAGTTGTCCAGCTGCGTCACCGACAGCGCGCCCTGGCGGGTCGCGGTCCCGTAGCAGTCGGCGCCGGTGTCACCGCCGCCGAGGATGATGACGTGCTTGCCCTCGGCGGAGATCGGCGACGGGCCGTCGCCCTCGACCTCCTTGTTGGCCGGGACCAGGTGCTCCATCGCCAGGTGCACACCGCCCAGCTCGCGGCCAGGGACGGTGGTGTCGTCACGCCCGCGCAGCGCGCCGACCGCGAGCACCACGGCGTCGTAGCCGGCGCGCAGGTCCTCGACGGTCAGGTCAGCGCCGACCTCGCACCCGGTGATGAACCTCGTGCCCTCGTCGCGCATCTGCGCGAGACGCCGGTCCAGGACGGACTTCTCCATCTTGAACTCGGGGATCCCGTAGCGCAGCAGCCCGCCGATGCGGTCGTCGCGCTCGTAGACGGTCACCTCGTGGCCCGCTCGGGTCAGCTGCTGCGCGGCGGCCAGGCCGGCCGGGCCGGAGCCGACCACGGCGACCCGCTTGCCGGTGTGCTCCTCGGAGAACTGCGGTCCGACGTTGCCGTTCTCCCAGCTGACCTCGGCGATGGTCTCCTCGACCCGCTTGATCGCCACCGCCCCACCGGCCTCCGGCGAGATCGCCAGCACGCAACCGGCTTCGCACGGCGCCGGGCACAACTTCCCGGTGAACTCCGGGAAGTTGTTGGTCGCGTGCAAGCGCTCGCCGGCCATCTCCCACTGGCCTCGGCGGACCATGTTGTTCCACTCCGGGATGAGGTTCCCCAGCGGGCAGCCCGCCGAACCCGAGTGGCAGAAGGGGATTCCGCAGTCCATGCACCGCGCCGCCTGCGTGGCGACCTGCTCGTTGCGGTCCTCGGTGGACAGCGCGGCGTAGACCTCGCGCCAGTCGCCCAGCCGCTCGTCGGTGGGCCGCTTGGGGGCGTTGGTCCGCGCGTGCTTCAGAAAGCCCTTGGGGTCAGCCACGGGAAGCCTCCATGATCGCCTCGTTCACGTCCCTGCCCTCGACCTTGGCCATCCGCATGGCGTCCAGTACCCGCTGGAAGTCGCGCGGCATCACCTTGGTGAAGGCCGCCGACCTGCGCCGCCAGTCACCCAGCAGCGAGGCGGCCACGGCCGACCCCGTCAGCTCGTGGTGCCGGTGCACGACCTCGTGCAGCCACTTGAGCTCCTTGGCGCTGAGCGGTTTGAGGTCCACCATCGCGGTGTTCACCCGCACCGGATCCAGGTCCAGCACGTAGGCGATGCCGCCGGACATGCCGGCCCCGACGTTGCGGCCGGTGCCGCCGAGCACGATCGCCCGGCCGCCGGTCATGTACTCGAAGGCGTGGTCGCCCGCGCCTTCGCAGACCAGCTGCGCACCGGAGTTGCGGACGCCGAAGCGCTCGCCCACCTGGCCGCGCAGGTAGATCTCACCGCCGGTCGCGCCGTAGCCGATGACGTTGCCCGCGATGACCTGGTCCTCGGCGCGGAACGCCGACCGCGGGTCGGGGCGGACGACGATCCGCCCGCCGGAGAGGCCCTTGCCGACGTAGTCGTTGGCGTCGCCGACCATGTCCAGCGTGACGCCGGACGGCAGGAACGCGCCCAGCGACTGCCCGGCCGATCCCTCCAGCTCGACGTGGATCGTGTCGTCCGGCAGGCCGTCACCGCCGAAGCGGCGCGAGACCTCCGCGCCCAGCAGCGTTCCGACGGTCCGGTTGACGTTGCGCACCGGCAGCCGCAGCCGCACCGGATGGGCGTCCTCCAACGCCGCCTCGGCGAGCTGGATCAGCGTGCGGTCCAGCGCCCGGTCGAGACCGTGGTCCTGCTCGCGGACCCGGCGGCGCACCGGCGAGTACGGGGTCCGCGGTTCGGCGAACACCGGTTCCAGGTCCAGGCCCCGGGACTTCCAGTGCTGCACGGCCTCGTCGCGACGCAGCGCCGAGACCTGACCGATGGCCTCGTCCAGCGTCCGGAAACCCAACTGCGCCAGGTGTTCCCGAACCTCCTGGGCGATGAACTCGAAGAAGTTCACCACGTGCTCGACCTGGCCGGTGAAACGCTTGCGCAGGTCCGGGTTCTGGGTCGCGACGCCGACCGGGCAGGTGTCGAGGTGGCAGACCCGCATCATGATGCAGCCCTCCACCACCAGCGGAGCCGTGGCGAAGCCGTACTCCTCGGCGCCCAGCAGCGCGGCGACCACCACGTCGCGACCGGTCTTGAAACCACCGTCGCACTGCACCGTGATCCGGTCGCGCAGGCCGTTGAGCACCAGCGTCTGCTGCGTCTCGGCCAGCCCCACCTCCCACGGCGTGCCCGCGTGCTTGAGCGAGGTCAGCGGCGCCGCACCGGTGCCGCCGTCGTGACCGGAGATGAGCACGACGTCGGCGTGCGCCTTCGACACGCCCGCCGCGACCGTGCCGACGCCGACCTCGCTGACCAGCTTGACGTGCACGCGGGCCTGCTCGTTGGCGTTCTTGAGGTCGTGGATCAGCTGCGCCAGGTCCTCGATCGAGTAGATGTCGTGGTGCGGAGGCGGCGAGATCAGCCCGACGCCCGGCGTGGAGTGCCGGGTCTTGGCGATCCACGGGTACACCTTGTGCGCGGGCAGCTGACCGCCTTCGCCGGGCTTGGCGCCCTGGGCCATCTTGATCTGGATGTCGCTGGCGTTGACCAGGTACTCGCTGGTCACGCCGAAGCGGCCGGAGGCGACCTGCTTGACCGCCGAGCGCCGCTCGGGATCGTGGAGCCGGTCGACGTCCTCGCCGCCCTCGCCGGAGTTGGACTTGCCGCCGATGCGGTTCATCGCGATCGCCAGGACCTCGTGGGCCTCCGCGGAGATCGCGCCGTAGCTCATCGCACCGGTGGAGAACCGCCGCATGATCGCCGAAGCCGGTTCGACCTCGTCGACGTCGATCGGCTCGCGGCCGCTGTCGAACCCGAACAGCCCGCGCAGCGTCCCGCCCTCGGCGGCGAGCCGGTCGCATTCCGCGGTGTACTCGCGGAACTTGTCGTACTGGCCGGTCTTCGTGGAGTGCTGCAGCAGGAACACGGTTTCCGGGGTGAACAGGTGGAGTTCGCCCTCGCGGCGGTAGGAGTAGTCGCCGCCGATCTCCAGCTTCCGGTGCACGCGCTCGGTCGGGTTGTCCGGGTAGGCGCTGCGGTGCCGCTGCGCGACCTCCTCGGCCAGCTCGTCCAGACCGACGCCGCCGAGCTTGGAGGTCGTGCCCAGGAAGTAGGACTCCACGACGTCCTTCGACAGGCCGACGGCCTCGAAGACCTGCGCGGCGGTATAGGCGCCGACGGTGGAGATGCCCATCTTGGACATCACCTTCAGCACGCCCTTGACCAAGGCCTGCACGTAGTTCCGGATGGCGATCTTGGGGCGCACGCCGGAGATCTGGCCGGTCGAGATCATGTCCTCGATGGCCTCGAAGGCGAGGTACGGGTTGACCGCCGCCGCGCCGTAGCCCAGCAGCGCGGCCACGTGGTGCACCTCGCGGGCGTCGCCCGACTCCACGACCAGCGCGACGCGCAGCCGCTCCTTGGTCTGGATCAGGTACTGGTGCACGGCCGACACCAGCAGCAGCGACGGGATCGGCGCGAGCCGGTGATCGGAGTCGCGGTCGGAGAGCACCAGCACCCGCGCACCACCGGCGATGGCATCGGAAGCCTCGGCCCGAACCCGCTCGATGGCCTCGGCGAGCGCCTGCCCACCACCGTCCACTTCGTACAGACCGGAGATCACCGACGTGGCGAACCCGGGCAGGTCGCCGTCGTCGTTGATGTGGATGAGCTTGGCCAGCTCGTCGTTGTCGATCACCGGGTTGGGCAGCACGACGTGCCTGCACGACGCCGCCGACGGAGTCAGCACGTTCTGCTCCGGCCCCATGATCCGCGCCACCGAGGTGACGATCTCCTCGCGGATCGCGTCCAGCGGCGGGTTCGTGACCTGCGCGAACTGCTGCACGAAGTAGTCGTAGAGCATCCGCGAGCGCTGCGACAGCGGAGCAGGCGGGGTGTCCGCGCCCATCGACCCCAGCGGCTCGGCGCCGCCGGTGGCCATCGGGGCGAGCAGCAGGCTCAGCTCCTCCTCGGTGTAGCCGAAGGACAGCTCGCGGCGCACCACCGACTCGTGCGTGCTGACCACGTGCTCGCGGTCGGCGAGCTCGTCGAGGTTGAGCAGGCCGGCGTGCAACCACTCGTCGTAGGCGTGCTCGGAGGCCAGCTCGGTCTTGAACTCCTCGTCGTCGACGATGCGGCCCTGCTCGGTGTCGATCAGGAACATCCGGCCCGGCTGCAAACGACCCTTGGCCACCACGTCGGAGGGTTCCACGCCCAGGACGCCGGATTCGCTGGCCAGCACCACGCGGTCGTCGGAGGTCCGCCACCAGCGGGCCGGGCGCAGGCCGTTGCGGTCCAGCACCGCGCCGACCAGCGCGCCATCGGTGAAGGTGACGCAGGCCGGGCCGTCCCACGGCTCCATCAGGCTGGCGTGGAACTGGTAGAACGCCTTGCGCTTGGGGTCCATCTCGGCGTGGTTCTCCCACGCCTCCGGGATCATCATCAGCACCGCGTGCGGCAGCGACCGCCCGCCCAGGTGCAGCAGCTCCAGGACCTCGTCGAAGGACGCCGAGTCGGAGGCGTCGTCGGCGCAGATCGGGTACAGCCGCGACAGCTCACCCGGGATCAGGTCGGAGTCCAGCAGCGCTTCGCGCGCCCGCATCCGGTTGCGGTTGCCGCGAATCGTGTTGATCTCGCCGTTGTGCGCCACGTAGCGGAACGGGTGCGCCAGCGGCCACGACGGGAAGGTGTTGGTGGAGAACCGGCTGTGCACCAGTGCGATGGCGCTGGCCAGCCGCTCGTCGGTGAGGTCCGGGAAGAACGCGGGCAGCTGCCCGGTGGTGAGCATGCCCTTGTAGACGAACGTGCGGCCCGACAGCGACGGGAAGTACAGCTCCAGGTCCTGCCGCGCCGCTTCCCGCTCGGCGCGCTTGCGCAGGCAGAAGGCCAGCCGGTCGAGCGCCAGGCCCGACTCGCCGCCCTTGCCGGCGACCATCAGGATCGCGAAGTGCGGCATGCACTCGCGCGCCGTGGTGCCCACGTCCGCGCCATCCGGCGTGGTGGGCACGTCCCGCCACCCCAGGACCTCCAGGTCCTCCTCCGCCGCGATCCGCTCGACCAGGGCCACCACGCGCTCGCGCTGCCCGGCGTCGGCGGGCAGGAACGCCATCCCGGCGGCGTAGCGGCTCGCACCGTCGACCGCCGGCTCGGGCAGGGCGACGTCCGCCGTGGCGCGCAGCAGCTCGTCGGGCAGCTGCAGCAGGATGCCCGCGCCGTCACCGCTGGTGGGCTCGGCGCCCGCGGCACCGCGGTGCTCCAGGTTCGCCAGGGCGGTCAGCGCATCCGCCACGATGCCGTGCGAACGCCGACCGCGAACGTCGGCGACCATCGCCACACCGCAGGAGTCCTGCTCGGCTGCCGGGTCGTACAAACCCGTTGCCGCTGGGATCGCAGAGAAGACCACTGCGCAGCCCTCCTCGTCATGCTCGTGCGTGAAAGTCGACGGTCGGCCTCGACCTGACTTCTTCGACTTCTGGGCACGGGACGGCTTTGGCCCGCAGCTGAAAGATCCGGTTCTGCCGTGAAGATGAGGTCGGGCGCTCTCGCCCGTTCGCTGTAACCGGAGCGTTGAGCAAACTTTACAGCCGGGACACCCGGAAGCACCAACGCGAAACGTGATGCCGACCATCTTGTTGTTGCGCCCGGCGCTGACCGAACACCGGCGAATTCGCTGCTCAGAGGCACCGCGGAGACCGCGGCGTCATGCCGCGGGCGGCGTGGCGGCCTGAACACGTCACACGGCCCCGCGCCGGTCGGCGGGCGGCAGCACGAGCGAACCGCTCGTCGCCGGACACGGCCCGTCATCGAATTTACCTGCTGCGTCGCCGCCTGTGCACCTCTCTCACTGGTGTGACCTCCAGCAACGCCACCACCCGATCTTTGCTGATATCTTTCCAGCTCAGGGCACTCACCACGGTGAGCGCTCGTTCGCCAGCTCCGACCCGAGGGAAGACATGACCGGGTTCCGCCGTCTCGCCGCCCTGATGATGGCCGCGTTCGCCCTGTTCACCATGATCACGGCGTGCGCGACCCGCCAGCCCTCCCCGGTACCGGTGGTACCCGACGATCCCGCCTCGGCCTTCCCCGCGAAGGTCTCGCTGCCCGGCGGCGAGCCGGTCACCCTGCTGCAACAGCCAAAGAAGATCGTGTCGCTGTCGCCGTCGGCCACCGAGACGCTCTACGCGCTCGGTGCCGGTGACCAGGTCGTCGCGGTCGACCAGGCCTCGAACTTCCCGGCGAACGCCCCGCGCACCGAGCTGTCCAGCTTCAACGCCGACGCGGCCGCCGTCGCTGGCAAGGAACCGGACCTGGTCATCGCGCCGGACAACGCCACCCAGCTCGCCGAGGGCCTCAAGGCCGTGGACGTGCCGGTTCTGCTGACGCCCTCGGCCGCCAGCCTGGACGACGCCTACCAGCAGATCCAGGTGATCGGGCAGGCCACCGGGCACGGCAACCAGGCCGGGGCGCTCGTGCAGAAGATGCGCACCGAGATCGCCGACATCGTGGCCGCCACCCCCAAGCCGCCGCAGCCGATGACCTACTTCCACGAGGTCAGCCCCGATCTCTACACGGCGACCTCGCGAAGCTTCGTGGGCAACGTCTACTCGCTTTTCGGGATGGTCAACATCGCCGATTCGGCCCCTGGCCCGTTCCCGCAGCTGTCGCAGGAGCACGTCGTGCAGGCCAACCCGAACCTGATCTTCGCCGCCGACACCAAGTGCTGCGGCGTCAACGCCGGCGCGATCGCGGCGCGGCCCGGCTGGCACGGAATCGACGCGGTCCGCCGCAACCACGTGGTGGAACTCGACGACGACGTGGCGGGCCGCTGGGGCCCGCGCGTCGTCGAGCTGGTGCGGGCCATCAGCGAAGCGGCGGGCAAGGCCCAGCAGGGTTGAGCGCACCCACTCGGCTCCGCCCCTGGCACCTCGCCGCCGGATCGCTGTTGCTGCTGGGGAGCGTGCTGCTCTCGGTGCTGCTGGGAGCAGCCGAGCTCGGTGGGCAGCGCGTGCTGGCCGAGATCGTCGCCCAGCTGACCGGCGGCGTGTCCCCGCTGTCCGAGCGCGAAGCGGCGATCCTGTGGGAGCTGCGGGTCCCCCGCACCGTGCTGGGAGTGCTCGTGGGGGCGGCGCTCGCCGTGTCCGGCGCGGCCTTCCAGGGCGTGTTCCGCAACCCGCTCGCCGACCCCTACCTGCTGGGCTCGGCGGCCGGTGCCGGCCTGGCCGTCACCCTGGTGATCACCGCTGCACCGGACACCGGGCTGTCGATCCCGGTGCAGGCCGCGGCCTTCGCCGGCGCCCTCGGCGGCGTCGGGCTCACCTGGCTGGTCGGCCGGTCGGCAGGTCGCGACACCGCGACGCTGGTGCTGGCCGGAGTGGCGGTGGGCGCCTTCCTCACCGCCGGGCAGACGTTCCTGCAGCAGCTGCGCGTGGAGTCGCTGCAGCAGGTCTACCTGTGGATCCTCGGGCGGTTGAGCACCACCGGGTGGCACGAGGTGCTGATCGTGCTGCCGCAGCTCGCGATCTCGGCGGTGGTGCTGTGCCTGTGCGCGCGGCTGCTCGACGTGCTGGGAACCGGTGACGAGGAGGCCGCCTCGCTGGGCGTGCACCCCGGCCGGGTGCGCGCGCTGGTGCTGATCGCGGCCTCGCTGGCCACCGCCGCCGCGGTGTCGGTGGCCGGGCTGATCGGGTTCGTCGGGCTCGTCGTGCCGCACCTGGTGCGTTTGGCGCTGGGCGGCGGCTCCCGGATCGTCGTGCCGATGTCGTTGCTGGTCGGCGGGGTGTTCCTGGTCTTCGCCGACATGCTGGCGCGGACCCTGCTGGCACCGGCGGAGATCCCGATCGGCGTGATCACCGCCTTCACCGGCGCCCCGTTCTTCGCCGTCCTGCTGCACCGGAGGCGAGCGTGAGCCGGCTGGAGGTCCGGGGCCTCTCGGCCGGATACCGGCGCACGACGGTGGTTTCCGGGGTGTCGACCACTGTGGACACCAGTGGCTGGCTGGGCATCATAGGACCCAACGGAGCCGGGAAGTCGACGCTGCTCAAGGCCATCGCCGGACTGCTCGGCCACACCGGGGAGGTGCTGGTCGACGGGCGTGCGCTGACCTCGCTGCGCCGCCGCGAACGCGCCCGCACCGTCGCCTACGCGCCGCAGATCCCGCAGCTGCCGGTCGGCCTGACCGTCACCGACTACGTCCTGCTCGGCCGCACTCCCCACCTCGGCGCGCTCGGCCGGGAGGGGCGGAGCGACCTCGACGTCGTCGACGAGCTCCTCACCCGGCTCGACCTCACCCACCTCGCCGGGCGCGCGCTGCACACGCTCTCCGGCGGCGAGCGGCAGCGGACCGTGCTGGCCCGGTCGCTGGCTCAGCGCGCGGGCGTCCTGCTGCTCGACGAACCCACCACCGGGCTCGACATCGGGCACGCCCAGTCCCTGCTCGACCTCGTCGACGAACTGCGCGCGGAGCTCGGGACCACGGTCGTCACCACCCTGCACGACCTCACCCTCGCGGCCCAGTACGCCGACGACCTCCTGCTGCTCGCCGACGGCACCCCCGCCGCCCACGGCACTCCCGCCGAAGTCCTCACCCCGGAAGCGCTGCACACCCACTACGCCGCCCGCGCAGCGATCCTCCGCACCCCCGACGGCACCCCGGTCATAGCCCCCACCCGCAACTCCACGCCCGGCACCGACTGACCCTCCCCACCACATCCCCAACCCCTAGCACTCATAAACCTCAACGGGGTCGGGGTCCCGATCTCCGCGAACAGTCCTGCCGCCCTCGACCTCGGCATCTCCCAGCTTTAGGAGTCGTTTCAGAATGCGGCGGAGCCGCTGTTTCAGGTGTGGGACTCAGCTGGCACCGCCGCGGGTTCTCACACGTCGTCTGGCGAGTACGCCGCGACGCCGTGTATTGGCATACATCAGGAGTGGCGCACGGAGTCCAGACGGCGTGTGAGGTTCCGCCACCCGCACCGCCAAGCAAGGTGATTCTGCAACGACCCCTTAGTCCAAACCGAGGACCCTTCATGCCCGAAATGTCCGCTCAGTTTGGACTAAAACTGGGACCTGCCCACGCTCGATGACAACGTGACCCCTCCGGCATCACCCGGTCCGACACCACCTGGGTGGGGGTGGGGAAGAGTCGAGTGGGGGTAGGAGAGACCCGAGTGGGGGTGGGGAAGTTTTCATGAAAACTTCCCCACCCCCACTCGGGTCTTCGCTCTTCGCTCTTCGCTCAGAGCTCTGGCGTTAGGACTGGGTTTTGGCGTCCTCGTCGTCCTTCGTGGACTTCGCGGGCTCGTCAGCGTCCTTCTCGGGCCGGACGGATTCCTCGTCCGGCTTCTCGTCGTTCGGTTCCGCGGTGCCCTCGTCGTTCTCGTCCGACGACTTGTCGTCCGTACCGGACTTCTGCTCGTCCGACGGCTTCTCCTCCGTGCCGGATTTCTTCTCGTCCGACGGCTTGTCGTCCGTGCCGGACGGCTTTTCGTCCGGGGCCGACTTCTCGTCCGCGTTCGGCTTGTCGTCCTGGGCGGACTCGGTGTCATCGTCCGACTTGGGGGCTGTCGTGGACGGGATGTCCTCGGGGTAGGGCTTGCCCGCGAGTCGCGCCGGGTCCTCGCGCTTGCCCCGGACCACCAGCAGGTAGATGACCGCGCCGATGAAGACCAGCAGCGAGGTGAACACGTTGATGCGGATGCCCAGGATGTGGGTGGCCTCGTCGCTGCGCATCATCTCGATCCACACGCGACCAGCGGTGTAACCGGCGACGTAGAGCGCGAACACGCGGCCGTGGCCCATCCGGAACTTGCGGTCCGCCCACAGCACCAGCAGGAAGACGCCGACGTTCCACAGCAGCTCGTACAGGAACGTCGGGTGCACGACGGTGATCGGCGTCGGGTCGACCGCCACGCCCGCGATCGGGTCGGCGAGGCCGGTGCCCGGATCGATGCGCCGGTAGATCTCCAGTCCCCACGGCAGCGTCGTCTCGCCGCCGTAGAGCTCCTGGTTGAACCAGTTGCCGAGCCTGCCGACGGCCTGCGCCAGGACCAGGCCGGGCGCGACGGTGTCGGCGAACGCGGGCAGCGGAACGCCTCGCTGGCGGCAGCCGATCCAGGCCCCCACGGCGCCGAGCGCGACCGCGCCCCAGATGCCGAGGCCGCCCTCCCAGACCTTCAGCGCGTCCAGCGGGTTCTTGTCCGGCCCGAAGTACTTGTACCAGTCGGTGGCCACGTGGTACAGCCGACCGCCGATGAGGCCGAACGGCACGGCCCACACGGCGACGTCGACGACCGTGCCCTCACGACCGCCACGCGCGATCCAGCGGCGGCTGCTGATCCACACCGCCAGCACGATGCCGGCGATGATGCACAGCGCATACGCTCGCAGCGGGATCGGACCGATGTACCACACCCCCTGCGGAGGGCTGGGGATGTTGGTCAGCAAGGGACTCGCCGAAGCGACAACCGGGGCATTCACAGCGCTTACGGTATCGGGCGCACGACCGCAGGTGAGCACCCCCCACGCCGCATCACGGCTGCACAACGAACCCGTGACCCGTTCGCGAAGAACGTGTCAAGCGTCAGGCTTCGCGCACGCCCTCGGCGAGATCCGCGGCCAGGGCGCGGACGCCCGCTGGGCCGTCCTGCTCCGCGCGGGTCACGAAGGCCGATCCGACGATCACGCCGTCCGCGAAGCGCGCCACCTCGGCGGCCTGCTCGCGGGAGCGCACGCCCAGGCCGACGCCGATCGGCAGGTCGG
This sequence comes from Saccharopolyspora tripterygii, assembly GCF_054778355.1. Lineage (NCBI taxonomy): Bacteria > Bacillati > Actinomycetota > Actinomycetes > Pseudonocardiales > Pseudonocardiaceae > Saccharopolyspora > Saccharopolyspora tripterygii. The sequence continues at coordinate 166,052 of NZ_BAAGZP010000018.1, forward strand.
TGTGCGCGCGGGTGCGACCCACCAGGCCTGAGGCGGCCGTGCCGACGGAATCGCGCGCACCCGTCACGCCCATCACCGACGTGGCGTAGATGAAGCCGCTGCTGGCCTTGGCGGTCAGCGCCAGCCGCTCCTCGGTGGAGGACGGCGCGACCAGGAAGATCCGGTCCAGCCCGTGCTCGTCGGTGGCGGCGATCCAGTCCTCGCCCTCGTCGGGGATGAGGTCCGGAGTGATCACGCCGAGCCCGCCCGCGGACTTGAGGTCGCGGGCGAAGGCGTCCACGCCGTAGCGGTGCACCGGGTTCCAGTAGGTCATCACGACCGCCTTGCCACCGGCGTCGGCGATGGAGGAGACGATGTCGAAGACCTGGCGGACCCGGAAACCGGCCTTCAGCGCAGTCTCGCTGGCCGCCTGGATCGTCGGCCCGTCCATCACCGGATCGGAGAAGGGCAGCCCGACCTCGACGATGTCGCAGCCCGGACCGTCGCCCGGCAGCATCGCCTGGAACAGCTCCTTGCTGCCCTCGACGGTCGGGTACCCGGCGGGCAGGTAACCGATCAGCGCGGCCCGCGACTCGTCGCGGCACGTCTGGAAGACCTCACGCAGGCTCATCACGCCTCCGACTCGTCATCGACGAGACCGAAGTACTTCGCCGCGGTGTCCATGTCCTTGTCGCCCCGGCCCGAGAGGCTGACGATGATCAGCCCGTCCGGCCCGAGCTCCTGCCCGAGCTTGATCGCCCCGGCCAGCGCGTGCGCCGACTCGATCGCCGGGATGATGCCCTCGGTGCGCGAGAGCAGCTGGAAGGCCTGCATCGCCTCGTCGTCGGTCACCGAGCGGTACTCCGCCCGGCCGGTGTCCTTGAGGTAGGAGTGCTCGGGGCCGACGCCCGGGTAGTCCAGCCCGGCGGAGATCGAGTACGCCTCGGTGACCTGCCCGTCCTCGTCCTGCAGCAGGTAGGAGCGGGCGCCGTGCAGCGTGCCCGGGGTGCCCTCGCCGAGGGTCACGCCGTGCTCACCGGACTCGATGCCGTGCCCGGCCGGCTCGTAGCCGACGAGCCGCACGTCGGCGTCGTCGATGAAGCCGTGGAAGATCCCGATCGCGTTCGAGCCGCCGCCGACGCAGGCGACGACCGCGTCGGGCAGCCTGCCGACCAGCGCCAGCGCCTGCTCGCGGGCCTCGTCACCGATGATCCGGTGGAAGTTGCGCACCATCATCGGGAACGGGTGCGCGCCTGCCGCCGTGCCCAGCAGGTAGTGGGTGTGGTCGACGTTGGCGACCCAGTCGCGCAGGGCCTCGTTGATGGCGTCCTTGAGCGTCGCCGAGCCGTTGGCCACCGGGATCACCTCGGCGCCCAGCAACCGCATGCGGGCGACGTTGAGGGCCTGCCGCTGGGTGTCGACCTCGCCCATGTAGATGACGCACTCCAGGCCGAGCAGCGCGCAGGCCGTGGCCGTGGCGACGCCGTGCTGGCCGGCACCCGTCTCGGCGATGACGCGGCTCTTGCCCATCCGCTTGACCAGCAGCGCCTGCCCGAGCACGTTGTTGATCTTGTGCGAGCCGGTGTGGTTGAGGTCCTCGCGCTTGAGCAGCACCCGGGCACCACCCGCGTGCTCGGCGAAGCGCTTGGCCTCGGTCAGCAACGACGGGCGACCGGCGTAGTTGCGCAGCAGCTCGTCGAGCTCCGCGAGGAACTCCGGGTCCTGCTGGGCCTTGGCGTACTCGGCGGCGAGCTCGTCCTGCGCCGCGATCAGCGCCTCCGGCATGAACCGGCCGCCGTACTCGCCGAAGTGCCCGCGCCCGTCCGGATCGTGCCCTTCGGGCACGGGCTCGCCCTGGCGGTGCGAGCGCGCGGAGTCAGCCCCGACGGTCATTGCCTTACCTCCTGTGTTGCTCCGCGCCCCGAGCTTCAGCGGCTCGGACGCGGACATGCCGGGTGCGACCCGGCGGTCACCAGCTGGTTGACGGCCGACTTGGGATTGTCGCTGGTCACCAAGCCCTCACCGACCAGCACCGCATCGGCACCGGAACCGGCGTAGGCCATCAGGTCGCTGGGGCCGCGCACGCCCGACTCGGCGATCTTGAGGACGTCCTGCGGCAGTCCCGGAGCGATCCGGCCGAACACGTCGCGGTCCACCTCGAGCGTATGCAAGTTGCGCGCGTTGATGCCAATGATTTTCGCCCCGGCCTCCAGCGCCCGGTCGGACTCCTCGGCGGTGTGCACCTCCACCAGCGCGGCCATGCCCAGCGACTCCACCCGGTCGAGCAGCGCTTCCAGCACGTTCTGCTCCATGGCGGCCGCGATGAGCAGCACCATGTCCGCGCCGTGCGCGCGGGCCTCGTGCACCTGGTACGGGCTGACCACGAAGTCCTTGCGCAGGATCGGCGTGGCCGGAACCCGCTTGCGCACCGAATCGAGGTCGGCCAGCGAACCGCCGAAGCGGCGCTGCTCGGTGAGCACGCTGATCACGCGGGCCCCCGCGTCGGCGTAGTCGGCCGCGAGATCCGCCGGTTCGGCGATCTCCGCCAGCTCGCCCTTCGAGGGGCTGCGCCGCTTGACCTCGGCGATGACGCCCACGCCCTGCGCCTTGAGGGCGCCGAGCACGTCGTGCGGCGGGACCGCCGCCGCTGACAGCTGCTTGATCTCGTCGAACGGGATCGCAGCCTCGCGCACCGCGAGATCCTCGCGGACGCCTTCGATGATGTCTTCCAGAACGGTCACGCGAACACCTCGCCGGCTGTGCCCCGAACACTCACCCGCAATGCCCAGACCCTGCTGAATGCGCGGTTGAACTCATTGCGCTCGATCACGACACTCCCCTTCCCGCCGTGCCGTCGCATGGCCGATGCTAAACCTCGCCGACCTGCCCCCTTACCAAGGGGTGGGCCCGGAGTCCCAGCGCAGCAAGGACCTTTGGCCCTGTCGCCAGACGGAACGTCCGGCTCCGGACGACGTCGAACAGCGGTTTTCGCCGCCTCGGAGATCCTTCAGCGATCGTCTTCCTCGGTGGGATCGCGTCCGGCGTCCAGTTCGTTCCACAGCTGCCGGTCCGGATCCTGGGACTTCTGCTCCTTGGCGGCTCCCGGCGCGGAGTAGCGCGCGCCCATCGCCGGCATCCGGCCTGCGCGCACCACCACCAGCACGCCCGCGATCAGCAGCAGCACCGCGCCCAGCGCCATCAGCGCAGGCCCGGCGGGCTGCGTCGAGAGCTCGCCGATCGGCGAGCTGCCCGCCGGGACGTCACCGCCGGCGTGGGTGGACCAGCCACCGCTGAACTGCTGGTAGGCCCGCCACGCCAGCAGAGCTCCGGCCAGCGCGATCAGCACTCCCACCAGCCGCCGCAGCAACCCTCCCGTCGCCAGGACCGCGGCCACGGCTGCCAGCGCCGCCAGCGCCATCGGCACCAGCTCCGGGCGCAGCACCGCCCCGGTGGCCCCGCTGACCGTCTCGGTGCCGAACGGCGTGCGGTAGCGCTGGCCGACCCAGGTCAGGCCCGAAGCGCCCCACAGCGCCCCGGCGCCCGCCAGCACCAGCAGCAGCACCGACCACAGCAGGCCCTTCGAGGGCGGCACCGGCTCAGACGCGCTGGTCAACGCGCGCCTCCTCCCGGTCGCTCGGGGCCGCCAGCGTCTCGGCCGTGGCGACCGCGTTGAGCACCGCCCGCGCCTTGTTCAGGCACTCCTGGTCCTCGGCCTCCGGGTCCGAGTCGGCCACGATGCCGCCACCGGCCTGCACGTAGGCGCGGCCGTCGCGGACCAGCGCGGTGCGGATCGCGATCGCGGTGTCGGCGTCCCCCGCGAAGTCCAGGTAGCCGACCACTCCGCCGTACTGGGCGCGTCGCGTCGGCTCCAGCTCCTCGATCAGCTCCAGCGCGCGCGGCTTCGGCGCCCCCGAGAGCGTGCCCGCCGGGAAGCAGGCGGTGATCGCGTCGAAGGCCGTCTTGTCGTCGGCGAGCTGACCGGTGACCGTGGACACCAGGTGCATGACGTGGCTGTAGCGCTCGATCCGGAAGAAGTCGACCACCCGCACCGAACCCGGCTTGCAGACCCGGCCCAGGTCGTTGCGGCCGAGGTCGACCAGCATCAGGTGCTCGGCGCGCTCCTTCTCGTCGGCCAGCAGGTCCTTCTCCAGCACCGCGTCCTCGTCCTCGTCGGCGCCGCGCCAGCGGGTCCCGGCGATCGGGTGCGTGGTCGCCTGCCCGTCGTGCACGGTGACCAGGGACTCCGGGCTGGAGCCCACGATGTCGAAGGGGCTGCCGCCGTTGGGGTCGTCGAGACGCAGCAGGTACATGTACGGGCTCGGGTTGGTGGTCCGCAGGACCCGGTAGATGTCGAGCGGATCGGCCCGGGTGTCCATCTCGAAGCGCTGCGAGACCACCACCTGGAACGCCTCGCCCGCGCGGATCGCCTCCTTGGCCTTCTCCACCGCCGCGTGGTGCTCGGCGGGCTGGCGGCGCCGCTGGAAGTCCGCGGGCGGTCGCGAGAACGTCGCCACCGTCGGCGCCGCCGGGGTCTGCAGCCGCTCGGTCATCTCGTCGAGCCTGCGCACCGCGTCGTCGTAGGCCGCGTCGACCCGCTCGGGGCTGTCGTCCCAGTTCACCGCGTTGGCGATCAGCGTGATCGTGCCCTCGTGGTGGTCCAGCGCCGCGAGGTCCGTGGCCAGCAGCATCACCATCTCGGGGATCTGCAGGTCGTCCTCGGTCAGCTCGGGCAGCCGCTCGATCCGGCGCACGGTGTCGTAGCCCATGTAGCCGACCATCCCGCCGGTCAGCGGTGGCAGACCGGGCAGCGGGTCGGTGTGCAGCAACCGGACGGTCTCGCGCAGCGCCTGCAGCGGGTCGCCGCTGCTGGGCAGGCCGACCGGCGGGGTGCCGGTCCAGTGCGCTTCGCCGTCCCGGACCGTCAGGGCGGCGGCGCTGCTGGCGCCGATGAACGACCATCGCGACCAGGATCGACCGTTCTCGGCGGACTCGAAGAGGAAGGTGCCGGGGCGATTCCCGGCGAGCTTGCGGTAGACCCCCAGCGGGGTCTCGTCATCCGCGAGCAACCGCCGCACCACCGGGATCACCCTGCGGTCCGCCGCCAGGGTTCGGAACTCCTCGCGTCCTGGGCTGATACTGCCGATCTCACCATCGCCGACCATGCGTGTCATTGTGCCGCGCAGCCGAACGGGCCCGGTGCGGGACCTCCGCTTTGCCTCCCCGCCGCCGGTGCGGCCAGGATGGGTGGGTGAGCACGACCGAACCGAAGCGCCGAGGCCGCAGGCCCAACGGCACCGACACCAAGGAAGCGCTGCTGACCGCCGCGCGCGAGGTGTTCGCCGAGCAGGGCTACGAAGCCGCCACCGTGCGCGCCATCGCGGGCAGCGCGGGGGTGGATCCGGCGATGGTCAAGCACTGGTTCGGCGGCAAGGAGGGCCTGTTCACCGCAGCCGTGCAGATCCCGATCAACCCCGCCGAGATCCTGCGCCAGGTCCTGGACGGGCCGCGCGAGGAGATCGGCGAGCGCATCATGCGCCGGTTCGTCTCGACGTGGGACACCGTCGGCGGCGGTCAGTTCGCCGCGCTCATGCGCAGCGTCGCCAGCAACGAGCAGGCCGTCACGATGCTGCGCGAGTTCGTGCAGAACGTCCTGTTCAACCGCCTGGTCGCGGTCTTGGAGGTCGACCGCCCGGAGCTGCGGGTGGCGCTGTGCGGCTCGCAGCTGGTCGGGCTGGGCATGGCCCGCTACGTCGTCCGCATCGAACCGCTCGCCTCAGCGGACGCCGACACGGTCGCGGCCACCATCGGCCCCAACCTCCAGCGCTACCTCACCGGGGACCTCGCCAACCTCCGCTGACCCACCCGCGAGGACCACCCTCGCTCCCAATGTCGCGCGAAATTGAGTCCCAAGCCGCCCGCGCACCCTGAACCGCACAGACGCGCCCGGGCGCGGAGGCGTTCTCAATTTCGCGCGAAATTGAGAACGGGGCGGCGGTCAGGACTCGGCGAGCAGGACGTCCGCGTCGAAGCAGGTGCGGTCGCCGGTGTGGCAGGCCGCGCCCTGCTGGTCCACGACCAGCAGCAGGGTGTCGCCGTCGCAGTCGAGGCGGACCTCGTGGACGTGCTGGGTGTGCCCGGAGGTCTCGCCCTTGACCCAGTACGTGCCGCGGCTGCGGGAGAAGTAGGTTGCGCGCCGGGTGGTGAGGGTGCGGTGCAGCGCCTCGTCGTCCATCCACGCCATCATCAGCACCTCGCCGGTGCCGCGCTGCTGCGCGATCGCGGCGACGAGCCCGTCGGCGGTGCGCTTGAGCTTCTCGGCGATCGCCGGGTCGAGCTCGCTCATCGGACCGTGATCCCTTCCGCGCGCATCGCGTCCTTGACCTCGCCGATGCGCAGCTGTCCGAAGTGGAAGACGCTGGCGGCCAGCACGGCGTCCGCGCCCGCGTGCACCGCCGGCGCGAAGTGCTCGACCGCACCGGCACCGCCGCTGGCGATCAGCGGCACCTCGACGACCTCGCGCACCGCGCGGATCATCTCCAGGTCGAACCCGGCCTTGGTGCCGTCGGCGTCCATCGAGTTCAGCAGGATCTCGCCGACGCCCAGCTCCTGGCCCTTCGCCGCCCACTCCACGGCGCAGATGCCGGTGCCCCGGCGTCCACCGTGGGTGGTGACCTCGTAGCCGGAGGACGTGGGCTGCCCGCCCTCGGGAACCCGGCGGGCGTCGACCGACAGCACGACGCACTGGGCGCCGAACCGCTTCGAGGCCTCGTTGAGCAGTTCCGGGCGCGCGATCGCGGCGGTGTTCAGGCTGACCTTGTCGGCGCCCGCGCGCAGCAGCCGGTTGATGTCGTCGGTGCTGCGCACCCCGCCACCGACGGTGAGCGGGATGAACACCTGCTCCGCGGTGCGCCGGACGACGTCGAAGGTCGTCTCCCGGTCCGAGGAGGACGCGGTGACGTCGAGGAAGGTGAGCTCGTCGGCGCCTTCCGAGTCGTAGGCGTTGGCCAGTTCCACGGGATCACCGGCATCGCGGAGATCGGTGAAGTTGACTCCCTTGACGACCCGTCCCGCGTCCACGTCCAGGCACGGGATGACACGCACAGCGACACCCATGCGCACCAGGGTAGACGTCCCCACCCCGAGCGGAGCCGGGGTGGGGACGCAGGTCACCGGGGCTCGGTCACCAGGGCGTGGTCGGCCGGGCCGCGGTCTGCACGGGTTCCGGCTGGACCGCCGGGCAGTGCTCGCCCTCGGCGGGCATCACGCCGTCGATCAGGTAGGCGTTGGTCGCGTTCAGCGTGCACTCGTTGCGGCCGTAGACGCCGTGACCCCAGCCGTCGTAGGTGAGCAGCGTCGCCTGCTCGATCTGGGAGTCCACGTTGGTCGCCCAGTTGTAGCCGGTGGCCGGGTCGTGCAGCGCGTTGAGGATGAGAACCGGCGCCTCGGTGCGGATGTCGGGCACGTGCTGCGGGTTCTGCACCGGCGCCTTCCAGTCGAGGCAGTACGGTGCGAGCGCGCCCCCGACGCCACCGCGCAGGTGCGGAGCGGCCTGCTCCTGCTGCTCGAAGAGCCGGGCGTACTGCTCGGGCGATTCGGCTTCGATGCGGTGATCGTTGCAGAACGCCGCGGTGGGGTTGGCGACCGGTTCCTGCTGCTGCGCGAGGGTTGTCGGCTGCCCGTTGCGCATCTCGTCGAGCTGGGTGGCCAGCGAGTGCCAGTCCGGCCCGTAGAAGGCCCCGATCACCCCTCGGGCGAGCTCGACCGGCGTCATCGGCTCCGCGCCACCCGGCTGCGGCAGCTCACCGGCCTCGGCCCGCTTGCGGAGCTCGTCGTAGACGGCGCCCACGTCCTCACCGTGCAGCGCGCACGCCGCGTCCCGGTCGCACCACTTCGCGAACTCGCCGAAGGAGTCCTCGGCGGCCTCCGCCTGGGTGACCATGAAGCCGGACGTGTCCTGGCTGTGGTCGAAAACGCTGTCCAGCACCAGAGATCGGACCCGCTCGGGGAACTGCTCGGCGTACATCTGCCCGGTCAGCGTGCCGTAGGAGATGCCGTAGAGGCTGAACTGCTGCTCGCCGAGCGCCGCGCGGAACGCGTCGATGTCACGGGCGACGCTCGCGGTGTCCATGTGGTCGACGATCGCGCCGCTGCGCGCCCGGCAGTCGTCGGAGGCGCGGCGGTTGTAGTCCTTCAGCCCCTCGAACTGCTCGGATCCGTCCGGGCGGACGTCCGGCATCTCCTCCATCAGCGCGGGATCGCACTGCAGCTGGTGACTTCCGCCGAATCCGCGCGGGTCGTAGCTGACGACGTCGAAGCGGGCGGCGATCTCGGGATCGAACGGGCTGCCGCCGACCAGCCAGCTGACCCCGGTGCCACCAGGACCACCCGGCATGGCGACCAGCGTGCCGATCTTCCTGGCAGGATCGGTCGCGGGGCGCCGGGCCACCGCGATGTCGATCTGCTCGCCCTGCGGGTTGGCCCAGTCCAGCGGGACTTGCACGGTCGAGCACTCGACCTCGGCGTTCTGCTCGCAGGGTTGCCAGTCGAGCCCGGCCTCCGCCTGCGCCGGTGCGGCCGCCGCCCCGGCTAACGCGCCGGCGGCCAGCAACACCCCCAGTGTTCGTCGCATGGAGTTCCTCCAGTGGTGGTCGGATCCGTGTTTCGGATCACGACCACCACGGTGCTGATCTCGCGATGCGACGTCGATCAGGGATTCCCCGGAGAAGATCCGGGGATCAGCGAACTGCGGCCAGGGCCTCTTCCAGCGTGAAGTTCTGGGCGTAGAGGGCCTTGCCGACGATGGAGCCTTCGAGCCCCGCCGACGCCAGCTGCGAGAGCGCGACCAGATCGTCCACACTGGACACTCCGCCGGAGGCGATGACCGGGGAGTCGGTGCGGGAGCAGACTTCTCGCAGCAGCTCGGTGTTCGGGCCCTGCAGCGTGCCGTCCTTGCTGACGTCGGTGACGACGTAGCGGCGGCAGCCGGCGGCGTCGAGGCGGGCCAGCACCTCCCACAGGTCGCCGCCGTCCTTGGTCCAGCCGCGCGCGGCCAGGCGGTGCCCCTGCTCGGTAATGCGCACGTCCAGCCCCACGGCCACGCGGTCGCCGTACTCGGCCACGACGCGGTCCGCCCACTCCGGGTTCTCCAGCGCGGCGGTGCCGAGGTTGACCCGAGCGCAGCCGGTGGCCAGCGCGGCCTCCAGCGAGGCGTCGTCGCGGATGCCGCCGGAGAGCTCGACCTGCACGTCAAGCTTCGCGGTCACCTCGGCCAGCAGCTCGCGGTTGCTGCCGCGGCCGAAAGCGGCGTCGAGGTCGACCAGGTGAACCCACTCCGCGCCCGCGCGCTGCCAGGTCAGCGCGGCCTCCAGCGGATCACCGTAGGAGGTCTCGGTACCGGCGGCGCCCTGCACGAGGCGGACGGCCTGCCCATCGGCAACATCAACAGCGGGAAGCAAAGTGAAACTCACAGCTCAACCCTAATGACGCCCCGCCGGGGCCGAACACCCGGCCACCTCGCAGGCCTGCCCCGAACGGGGGACAGAATTCCAAATTCGCGCGGAGTTGGAGCCCGAACCCCGGGTGTCGAATTTCGCGCGAAATGGGAAACGGGCGGCGTTACCGCAGGTCAGCGGCGCGTGCGTTCGCTGCGGAGGATCGCCACCAGCGGAACGCCGAGCACCAGCACCGTCAGCGCCACCACGCCCAGCACGGGCACACCGGCCTGGATCAGGTACGGGGCGCCGACGGCCGAGGCCATGCCGACCGCGAGCACCAGGGCGACCACGCGCACGGCGTTCGGGCCGAGCAACCCGTGACGGCGGGTCACAGGGTGCCCAGCCAGTTGCGCAGCAGGTGGGCCCCGGCGTCAGCGGACTTCTCCGGGTGGAACTGGGTTGCCATCAACGCTCCGTTCTCGACGGCGGCCACGAACGGTTCTCCGTGCTCGGCCCAGGTCACCCTGGGCGGGTCGATCGAGTCGGAGCTCGCCAGCTCCCACTCGCGGACCGCGAAGGAGTGCACGAAGTAGAAGCGGGTCTCGTCGTCCAGGCCGTCGAACAGCACGCTGCCGGCGGGCTTGCGCACGGTGTTCCAGCCCATGTGCGGCAGCACGTCGGCCTGCAGCCGCTCGACGGTGCCGGGCCACTGCCCGCAGCCGTCGGCCTGCACGCCGTGCTCCACGCCCTGGCCGAACAGCACCTGCATGCCCACGCAGATGCCCAGCACCGGGCGATCGCCGGAGAGCCGCTGATCGATGATCTTGTCGCCGCCGACCTCCAGCAGCCCTTCCATGCAGGCCGCGAACGCGCCGACGCCGGGAACGACGAGGCCTTGCGCCTCGACCGCGGCACGATGATCAGCGGTCACCTCGACGTCGGCGCCGGCGCGCTGCAGAGCGCGTTCGGCGGAGCGGAGGTTGCCTGATCCGTAGTCCAAGATGACGACTCGTGCCACGCGGCCAGGCTACCGGGCTCACGCCGCCCGATTCCTCACCCCGTGCAGGAAGTGGGCGACCTCGCCCGCGATGGCACTCGGCCCGAGCCCGTGCGCGGCGTCGTGCTCCTCGACGGTGCCGTAGGCGCGCAGCTCCAGGTCCCTGCGCACGCCCATCGACAGCACCCGGTGCGGAGTGTCCGACAGCGCCTCGGCGACCTCGCGGGTGGAGGTGCCGCGCAGGTAGGGCTCGACCAGCACCACGTCCGGGGCCGACGTGCGCACGGCGGCGCGCAGCCCTGCGGCGTCGAACGGCCGGATCGTGGCTGTGTAGAGGACTGTGACGTCCATCGCGGCGGTGGCCGCCAGCACCGGATCGAGCATCGGTCCGACGGCGAGCACCACGCCGTCGCGGCCGTGCCGCACCTGGTGCCAGCCGGGCCCGGTGGCCAGCGGCTCGGCGTTGACGCGGTCGGAGAGCCGCAGGTAGGCGAGCCCGTCCTGGTCGAACTCGCGGCTCAGGAGCGCATCGACCTCGTCCGGGTGGCCGGGCACGTGCGCCCTCCAGCCCGGCAGCGTGTCGATGAGCGCGACGTCACCGGGAGCCATGTGGGTGCGCCCGGCCGTCGGGTAGTCGTAGGAGGCGCCGGTGCTGACCGCGATCGCCCCGACGCCCTGATGCCCGAGGTCGAGCTTGAGCTGCTCGAAGGGCCGTTCCACGAGGAACGGCGTGATCGAGTGCAGGACCGGCCGCATCCCCGCCAGCGCCAGTCCCCCGGCGACGCCGACCATCACCTGCTCGCGGATGCCGACGTTGAACACGCGCTCGTCGTGCCGGTCGAGGGCGTCGGTGAAGCGGTCGAGGGAGATCTCGGCCAGCACGAGCGCGACCTTCGGGTCGGCGTCCATGGCCGCGGTGGTGGTGCGCACGAACTGCTCGCGCATGCTCATCGGGTTCCTCCTCGGGTTTCGACCTCGGCGACGACCGCGAGCGGGCGGTCGGCGAAGGTGGCGCGCGGCCGGTCGAGCCCCCGTGCCCGCAGGCCGAGCGCGACGCCGAGCGCGAGCGGGAGCCCGTGGCCCAGCGATCCGCTGCCGATCTCCACCCCCGGCGCCAGCACCCGGTCGGGGTGGAAGCCCAGCCGCGAGTCGAACTCGCCGAAGCGGTCCAGCTCGGCCGGGTCCAGGAACCCCTTGGCCGCCAGGACCGCGTAGTAGGCCATCGGCCCGTGCCCCTTGGAGAGCAGGAACCGGTCGCGCTGCGGGTCGTCGACGCGGTCGGGAGCCACCGAGAGGACCTGGTCGTAGAGCACCCAGAGCGCGTCGAGGGTGGAGGTGGCCGCGGAGTCGTGCTTCTCGTCGCCGGTCATCCGCGTCATCAGCGGGCGCAGGTCCGCGTACTGGTAGTCCGTCTTGATCGCCATGCCGACCAGGATGGAACTTCGAGCTAAGTCGAAGTCAAGGGTCGATGAGCTCCATCATGATGGAGGTTCTGGGCTAGCCTGGCGAGGTGTCGAAACTTCCCGCCTTGCTGACCATCGGAGAGGTCGCGCACCGCAGCGGAGTCGCGCAGACCGCGCTGCGCTTCTACGAGGACCGCGGCCTGATCACCTCCACCCGCACGACCGGGAACCAGCGCCGCTACCGGCGGGCGGTGCTGCGCCGGCTGGCGTTCATCCGCGCCGCGCAGCGGGTCGGCCTCAGCCTGGAGCAGATCTCCGGAGCACTCGCCACGCTCCCCGACGACCACGCACCGACCAAAACCGACTGGGCCCGGCTCTCCCGGCAATGGCGCGACGAGCTCGACGCCCGCATCGACGGCCTGCAGCGCCTCCGCGACAACCTCACGGGCTGCATCGGCTGCGGCTGCCTGTCCCTGCGCACCTGCATCCTCAACAACCCCGACGACCGCCAAGCCGAGAACGGCCCCGGAGCCCCGGTCCTCCGCCCCACGGCGGACCCCACGACGCAACTGCCCAACTGACCTCCACCCCGCCGCAATCCCGCCCACTGAGCCCGCAATGGGCAGTTTTGGTCCGAACCGTCCATGATCAATGTCCGTTTCGCCCGGTCAGTTCAGACCAAAATTGCCCGTTGGTGACCCCCGGCAAGACCCGAGGTGTTGAACGCGCCGCCGCTCCCACCCACCACGGAGATCTGTTGCGGGTGGGAGCAATCAGGACTCGCCAGTCCAGGTGTAGGTCATCTCCGGGCGTCCGACCGTGCCGTAGGTGGGGAGGCGTTCGACCACGCCCGTGCCCGCGAGGTACTCCAGGTAGCGGCGGGCCGTGACGCGGGAGACGCCCGCGGCTTCGCCGACCGCGCCCGCGGACCCGCCGGAAGGCATCGCGCGCAACGCCGTGACCACCGCGGCGAGGGTTTCCTCGCTCATCCCCTTGGGGAGGGCCGCGCGGTCCACGCCGCGAAGGGACGAGAACGCGCGATCGATCTCGGCCTGCCCCTGGACCTCCCGGTCCTGACCGAGCGTGGCGCGGAACCGCGCGTAGTGCTCCAGCTTCTCGCGCATAGCGGCGAAGGTGAACGGTTTGAGCAGGTACTGCACGACGCCGCTGGACACCGCCGCGCGCACCACCTTGAGGTCCCGGGCCGAGGTGACCGCGATGACGTCGACCGGCAGTCCCGCCGTGCGCAGGGCGCGAGCCACCTGGAGCCCGTCCATGTCGGGCAGCCGCAGGTCCAGCAGCACCAGGTCGACGGTGGTGTGCTCGACGAACCGCAGCGCCGCCTGACCGGTGCGGACGCGCCCGGCCACCGCGAAGCCCTCGACCCGGTTGACGTAGGCCTCGTGCGCCTCGCCCGCCACCGGGTCGTCCTCGACCACCAGAACCGAGATCATCGCGACGCCCCCGGGAGCCGGACGGTGAACACCGCTCCCTCGTCGCCGCCGACGTCGATGGTGCCGCCGTGCCGCCGCACGCACTGGCCGACCAGCGCCAGGCCGAGGCCGCGGTCGTCGGACTTCGTCGACCAGCCGCGCCGGAACAGCTCGGAGGTGTCGGCCGGAACGCCGGGACCGTTGTCGGCGACCCGGATCAGCACTCCGTCCGATGTGGACCGGAGGGTCACCTCCACGCGGGGCCCCGGCCGGTCCGCCACCGCCTCCACGGCGTTGTCGATCAGGTTCCCGAGGATCGTCACCAGGTCCCGGGAGTCGAGGTGTTCGAGGGCCGCGTCGTCGACCTCGGTGTCCTCGCGCAGCACCACCTCGACGCCCCGCTCCCCCGCCTCCGCGCTCTTGCCCAGCAGCAGCGCGGCCAGCACCGGCTCTCCCACGGAGCCCACGACCTGGTCGGTCAGGCGCTGCGCGAGGTCCAGTTCGGAGGTCGCGAACCCGACGGCTTCCTCGGTCCGGCCGAGTTCGATGAGCGAGACGACGGTGTGCAGCCGGTTCGCGGACTCGTGGGCCTGCGAGCGCAGCGACTCGGCGAACCCGCGCATCGAGTCGAGCTCGCCGCTGAGGGCCTGCAGCTCGGTGTGGTCCCGCAGCGTGATGACGCTGCCGAGGTCGCGGCCGTCGCTGCGGACCGAGGAGACGTTGACCAGCAGCACGCGGTGGTCGGTCAGGTGCACCTCGTCGCGGACCGATCCCCTGCCGAAGGCGTCCACAAGGGACGGTGGAAGGTCCAGCCCGGACACCTTCTCACCTTCGATCTCGGCGGAATCCAGTGAGAGCAGCACAGCGGCACCATCGTTGCACAAGGTCACGCGCCCGTCCGGCGACACCAGCAGCAGCCCTTCGCGCACCGCGTGCAGGATCGCGTCGTGGTACTCGTACATCCGGGACAGCTCAGCAGGTCGCATGCCGTGGGTGTGCCGCCGGATCCGGGCGTTGACCAGGTACGTCAGCACCCCGCCGAGCAGCAGCGCCCCGCCCGCAACGAGCACCAGCACCGCGAGCCGGCCGCGCAGCTCGTCGGTGATCGCCCGCACGGTGATGCCGTCGGCCACGAGCCCCACCATCTGGGAGCCGCGGTGGACCGGCACGACCGCGCGCACCGAGGGGCCGAGCGTGCCGGTGTAGGTCTCGACCAGCATTCGCCGGGGGTCGATGTTGCCGCGGAACGGCAGGCCGATGCGGGACGGGTCGGGGTGGGTGAACCGGATCCCCTGCGGCGACATGATCGTGATGAAGTCGACCCCCGACTCGGCCCGCACTCGCTCGGCCAGCGGCTGCAGCGTCGCAGTGGGGTCCGAGGAGGCCATCGCGTCGGCCACGGCGGGCTGGGCGGCCAGCGTCCGGGCCACCGCCACGACCTTCTCCCGCGCCGTGTCCTCCGTCCGCTGGTCGGCGTCGTAGGTGGCCAGCGCGGCTCCGGCGAGCACGACGACGGCCACGACGATGATCTGCAGCACGAACAGCTGACGAGCCAGGCTCCACCGCGGGCGGAACCGGTACCGGTATCCGGACATCACTCACTCATGACGACGATGTGAACACAATGAACAGAAGCGAGACGGCGACGATACACAGCTCGCATAGTCTCGGACCGGATCTTCCGTGACCTGGGACACGCACGGTGAACCGTACGTGACCCGGAGACACCCGGCCGCGCAAGGAGTTCAACAGTGGCTAGCAATGATGCTGCGCCGACGAAACGTCGGGACAGAACGCACTACCTCTACATCGCGGTGATCGTCGCCGTCCTGGCGGGCATCGCCGTCGGCTTCCTCGCCCCCGATGTCGGCAAGGCTCTCAAGCCGTTGGGCACCGGCTTCATCGAACTGATCAAGATGATGATCTCGCCGATCATCTTCTGCACGATCGTGCTCGGCGTCGGCAGCGTCCGCCAGGCCGCCAAGGTCGGCCGCGTCGGCGGTCTCGCACTGGCCTACTTCATGATCATGTCGGTGGTCGCGCTGATCATCGGCCTGATGGTCGGCAACGTGCTGCACCCGGGCGAGGGCCTGCAGATCACCGACGAGCTGCGCGGTTCGGGCGCCGAGCAGGCCAGCGAGGAGTCGCAGGGCACCACCGATTTCCTGCTCGGGATCATCCCGAAGACGCTGGTCTCCGCCCTGACCGAGGGCGAGGTCCTGCAGACGCTGCTGGTGGCCCTGCTGGCCGGTTTCGCCCTGCAGAGCATGGGCGACAAGGGCAAGCCGATCCTGCGCGGCATCGAGCACCTCCAGCGCCTGGTGTTCAAGATCCTGGCGATGGTCATGTGGGTGGCCCCGGTCGGCGCGTTCGGCGCGATCGCTGCCGTGGTCGGCGCCACCGGCGTGGACGCGCTCAAGGGCCTCGCGGTGATCATGATCGGCTTCTACACGACCTGCGCGCTGTTCATCTTCGTCGTGCTGGGCGCCATCCTGTGGCTGTTCGCGCGGGTCAACATCTTCTCGCTGCTGCGCTACCTGGGCCGCGAGTTCCTGCTGATCGTGTCGACCTCCTCGTCGGAGGCGGCGCTGCCGCGACTGATCGCGAAGATGGAGCACCTGGGCGTGAGCAAGCCGGTCGTGGGCATCACGGTGCCCACCGGCTACTCGTTCAACCTCGACGGCACCATGATCTACCTGACCATGTCGTCGCTGTTCATCGCCAGCGCGCTCGGTGACCCGCTGTCGATCGGGGAGCAGATCGGTCTGCTGCTGTTCATGATGATCGCGTCGAAGGGCGCGGCGGGCGTCAGCGGCGCCGGCCTGGCCACGCTGGCGGGCGGTCTGCAGTCGCACCGCCCGGACCTGCTCGACGGCGTCGGTCTGATCGTGGGCATCGACCGCTTCATGTCGGAGGCCCGTGCCCTGACCAACTTCGCGGGCAACGCGGTCGCGACGGTGCTCATCGGTTCCTGGACCAAGGAGCTCGACCGCGCCCAGATGCAGCAGGTCTTCACCGGCGAGTCGCCGTTCAACGAGCAGACGTTCGTCGACGACGGCGGAGCGTCCAGCGAGGAGAAGACCCCGGCCTCGGCCTCGGCCTCGGCCTGACGCGCCTCCCCCGGAGACCGGGATTCCCCGTCACCTGACGAGGGAGTCCCGGTCTTCGTCGTGCCGGGGGCGTCAGCCCGTGACACCCGGGGTGCTGCGGTGCATCGCGCGGTCGGGTCGTGTGGGGGTTGGGAAGTTTTCATGAAAACTTCCCCACCCCCACACGACCGGTTCTCGTGCATCAGCACGACGACGTGCTCGACGTCGGCGGCGCTGGAACAGCTCTCAGAGCGCGCCCTTGGTGGAGGGGACGACTCCGGCGAAGCGGGCGTCGGGTTCGACCGCGGCGCGCAGGGCGCGGGCGATGGCCTTGTACTCGGCCTCCGCGATGTGGTGCGGGTCGCGGCCGTGGATCACCCTGGTGTGCAGGTTGATCTGCGAGTGGAAGGCCAGCGACTCGAAGACGTGCCGGTTGAGGACGAACGGGTAGTTCCCGCCGATGGTGAAGGTGTTGTACTCCTCCGGTTCGCCCGACATCACGCAGTAGGAGCGGCCGGAGACGTCGACGGCGGCGTGCGCGAGGGTCTCGTCCATCGGGATCCAGGCGTCGCCGAAGCGGCGGATGCCCTTCTTGTCGCCCAAGGCCTGGCGCAGCGCCTGGCCGAGGACGATCGCGGTGTCCTCGACGGTGTGGTGGGCGTCGATGTGGATGTCGCCGGTGGACTTGACCTTGAGGTCGAACGCGGCGTGCGTGCCCAGCGCGGTGAGCATGTGGTCGTAGAAGGGGACCGTGGTGTCGACGTCGACCTGCCCGGTGCCGTCGAGGTCGAGCTCGACCAGCACCGACGACTCCTTGGTGGCGCGCTCGACGCGGCCGACCCGCGTGCCTGGCTGGAAACTCACCGTTCGATCTCCTCCACAACTGCCTTGCTCGCCGCCAGGAACGCGTCGTTCTCGGCGGGCGTGCCGATGGTGACCCGCAGGTGACCGGGGATGCCGACGTCGCGGATCAGCACGTCGGAATCCAGGTAGCGCTGCCAGGCCCGGTGCGCGTCGGCGAACCGGCCGAACAGCACGAAGTTGGCGTCGCTGGGCGCGGGGGTGAATCCCAGTTCCCGCAGTGCGGCCAGCACCCGGTCGCGCTCGTCGCTCAGCGCGTGCACCGAGCCCAGCGTGGCTTCGGCGTGCCGCAGCGCGGCACGAGCGGCTGCCTGGGTCACCGACGACAGGTGGTACGGAAGCCTGACCAGCAGCAACGCCTCGATCATCGCCGGTGCTGCTGCCAGGTAGCCCAGCCGTCCGCCCGCGAAGGCGAAGGCCTTGCTCATGGTGCGGCTGACGATCACCTTCGCCGGGTACCGCTCGATCAGCTCGACCGCGCTGGGCTGCGCGGAGAACTCGGCGTAGGCCTCGTCGACCACCACGACGCCCGGTGCGGCGTCGAGGACGGCGCGCAGGTCGTCCGGGGACACCGACTGGCCGGTGGGGTTGTTGGGGCTGGTCACGAACACGACGTCGGGCTGCTTCTCGGCCACCAGGCGGGCGGCCTCGGCGCCGTCGAGGCTGAAGTCGTCGCGGCGCGGCGCGGGCACCCAGTCGGTGCGGGTGCCCGCCGACAGGATCGGGTGCATCGAGTAGGAGGGCTCGAAGCCCAGCGCGGTGCGCCCGGGCCCGCCGAAGGCCTGGAGGATCTGCTGGAGGACCTCGTTGGAGCCGTTGGCGGCCCAGACGTTGTCCATCGCCAGCTGGGCACCGGTGGCGCCGGAGAGGTAGGCGGCGAGGTCGCTGCGCAGCTCGCGGGCGTCGCGGTCGGGGTACCGGTGCAGGTCGGCCGCCGCCTCGGCGACGGCGGAGGTCACGTCGGCGACCAGTTCCGGCGGCGGCGGGTAGGGGTTCTCGTTGGTGTTGAGCCGGACCGAGACGTCCAGCTGCGGCGCCCCGTAGGGGCTGCGTCCGCGCAGGTCGTCCCGCAGCGGCAGGTCGGCCAGCGTCGTGTCGGCGCCGAGCACGTCACTCATGGAAGTCCTTCATCATCTTCTCGCCGCCGGAGTGACCGGCGCGGTGGGAGGCCGTCCCACCTGCGTCGTTGCGGCGGCTGAATGGGTCATCGTCTCAGAAGCGGGCGGTCACGGCCTGGCCGTGGGCGGGCAGGTCCTCGGCGTCGGCCAGCGCGACGACCTGGTCGGCGACCTCGCGCAGCGCCTGCTCGGTGTAGGAGACGACGTGGATGCCGCGCAGGAAGCTCTGCACGCTCAGGCCCGAGGAATGGCGGGCGCACCCGCCGGTGGGCAGCACGTGGTTGGAGCCCGCGCAGTAGTCCCCGAGCGAGACCGGCGCGTAGGGGCCGACGAAGATCGCGCCCGCGTTGCGCACGCGCGCCGCGACGGCGTCGGCCTCGGCGGTCTGGATCTCCAGGTGCTCGGCGGCGTAGGCGTCGACGACACGGATGCCGTCGTCGACGTCGGACACCAGGATGCAGCCGGACTGGCGCCCGGTGAGCGCGGTGCGGATGCGTTCGACGTGCTTGGTCAGGCCGACCTGGCGCTCCAGTTCGGCGTCGACGGCGTCGGCCAGCTCCGGCGAGGTCGTGACCAGCACGCTGGCCGCGAGCGTGTCGTGCTCGGCCTGGCTGATGAGGTCGGCGGCCACGTGCACGGCGTCGGCGGTGCCGTCGGCGAGCACCGCGATCTCGGTGGGCCCGGCTTCGGAGTCGATGCCGATGATGCTGCGCAGGTGGCGCTTGGCCGCGGTGACGTAGACGTTGCCGGGGCCGGTGACCATGTCGGCGGGCACCAGCTCGGCGCCGTCGGTGTCGGTGCCGCCGTGGGCGAGCAGCGCGACGGCCTGCGCGCCGCCGACGGCCCAGACCTCCTCGACGCCCAGCAGCTGGGCGGCGGCGAGGATCGTCGGGTGCGGCAGGCCGCCGAAGTCGGCTTGCGGCGGGCTGCACACGACCAGCGATTCGACGCCGGCGGTCTGGGCGGGGACGACGTTCATGACGACGCTCGACGGGTAGACGGCGAGGCCGCCGGGCGCGTAGAGGCCGACTCGCGCGACGGGCACCCAGCGCTCGGTGACGGTGCCGCCGGGCACGACCTGGGTGGTGCTGTCGGTGCGCTGCTGGTCGGCGTGCACGCGACGGGCCCGCGCGATGGATTCCTCCAGCGCGGCGCGCACGGCCGGGTCGAGCTCGTCGAGCGCCCGGCGCAGCTCCTCGGCGGGCACTCGCACCCGCTCGGGGCGGACCCCGTCGAACTTCTCGGTGTGCTCGAGCACGGCGTCGACGCCGCGGTCGCGGATGTCCTCGATCACCGGCCGCACCCGATGCAGCACGTGCTCGACGTCCATCTCGGCCCGCGGCAACGTGGCGCGCAAGGTAGCGGTGGACGGAACACGACCGCGCAGGTCGGTACGGGTGAGCATGAGCATCCTTCCAGGACAGGTGACTGCACCAACAAGGGTAATCGACCCCCACCACCCAGTCCCCAAACCCAGCCCCGAGTCACACACCAGAAGGAGAACAAGACCGAGGACGACCGTCAGGCAAGCACCGAAGGCGCCTTCTCATCACCCACCCAAGCAACTCGCACCGCTCCGGGGACTCGGGTTCGTGCTGGAGGCAAGGTCGAAGTTTTCATGAAAACTTCCCCACGACCCACGACCCACGACCCACGACCCACGACCCACGACAGGCAAGCACCGAAGGTGCTTCCTCACCATCCCACGCAAGCAACCGGCACCGCCGCGGGTTCTCAGACGCCTTCTGGGGAGGACAGCCGACGTGTCGTGTATTGGCATACAAAAGCCTCGGATCCCGGAGCCAGAAGGCGTCTGAGGTTCCGCTACCCGCACCGCCAAGCAAGGAGACCACAGAGCAGTTGCAGTGAATCCGCACCGCCAAGCAGCAAGACCACTGAGTAGTTGCAGTGAACCCGCACCGCCGAGCAACAAGACCCGAACAACACAAGGCACGGGCACCCCGAAGGAACCCCGAAGAAAAAGGGGGAAAATGTTCATACTGGGGCCATAGTTCGCCAATGAGTTGCCATGAGCACCAACCTCCTGGACTCTGCCAACATCACCTCCAGTGATCGATCGGAGACCCGATGTTCAGCTCTAGGCGCAAGGCAGCTCTGGTGGCCGCGGCCGCCGGCCTGGTACTGCTGGCACCGGTTCAGGCGGGCTTGGCCGCAGAACCGACCGGCGCATCCGCGCAGGACCGCGCGATCTACACGGTCCCCAACACCGACAGCGCATCCCGCACGGAGATCAACCGCAGCGGCGCGGAGGTCCTGGGTGTCACCAAGGACCGGGTCGCCAGCGTGGAGGCGACGGGCGAGGTGGCCGAGCAGCTGCGCGCTCGCGGCTTCCAGCTCACCGAGCAGGCGAAGGTCGCTGATGCGCTGCAGAAGCGCAACGGCGTGCAGCCCAAGGCGCCGGGTGATTTCCCG
Source organism: Saccharopolyspora tripterygii (assembly GCF_054778355.1). Lineage (NCBI taxonomy): Bacteria > Bacillati > Actinomycetota > Actinomycetes > Pseudonocardiales > Pseudonocardiaceae > Saccharopolyspora > Saccharopolyspora tripterygii. The sequence continues at coordinate 186,799 of NZ_BAAGZP010000018.1, forward strand.
CCTGGTGACGAGGCGTACCACAACTACGACGAGATGGTCGCCGAACTCGACAAGACCGTCGCCGACCACCCCGACATCGCGGCGAAGGTCAGCGCGGGCAAGTCGTTCGAGGGCCGGGACATCCCGGTGCTCAAGGTCAGCGACAACGTGGCGACGGACGAGGACGAGCCGGAGGTCCTCTTCGACTGCAACCAGCACGCCCGCGAGCACCTGACCACGGAGATGTGCCTGCACGTCGCCCAGCGGTTCACCGACAACTACGCGGACCCGGCGGTGAAGGACTCGGTCGACAACCGCGAGATCTGGATCATCCCGTCGGTCAACCCGGACGGGTCGTCCTACGACGTGGAGTCGGGTGAGTACCAGGGCTGGCGCAAGAACCGCCAGGACCAGGGCACCGACGTCAACCGCAACTGGGGCCACAAGTGGGGCTGCTGCGGTGGTTCCAGCGATGACCCGGCGGATGAGACCTACCGGGGCACCGAGGCCTGGTCGGCTCCGGAGACGGCGGCGATGCGGGACTTCATCGACTCGCGCGTGGTGGGCGGTGCCCAGCAGATCAAGGCGGCGGTGGACTTCCACACCTATTCCGAGCTGGTCCTGTGGCCATTCGGCCACACTCAGGACGACGTCACCGAGGGCATGACGCAGGAGGAGAACGACCGGTTCGTGAAGGTCGGCACCGAGATGGCGCAGACCAACGGCTACACGCCGCAGCAGTCGAGCGACCTGTACGTGACCGACGGCGACAGCCTCGACTGGATGTGGGGTCAGCACAAGATCCTGGCGTTCACGTTCGAGATGTACCCGTCGAGCAGCGGCGGTCTTGACGGGTTCTACCCGCCGGGCGACGTGATCGAGCGGGAGACCGCGCGCAACGACGCCGCAGTGGACATCCTGCTGCGCGAGGCGGGTGCCTGACCCGTCTGAGGAGGGGGATCGGGAGGGCCCGGGGTGTGCGCACCCCGGGCCCTTTCTCTCGCGATAATGGGGTCATGAGCACCGCGACGACGATCCGTCCGCCCGCGCTGGTCCGCAGGGGCTCGTGGATCTACTGCCCGTTGCTGGGGGCGGCTGCGGGTTTCCTGCTGAGGCTGGTGGCGGCGTGGGTGGCGGGTTTGCCGTGGGCGCCGTTCCAGGGCGTGTTCGAGCTCGCGGCGTCGGGCGCGGACCCGTGGGGCGCGGTGGTGGCGGTGGCGCTGGGCGCGATCATCGGTCTGGGTTTCGCGGGGTTGTTCGCGCAGGAGAGGCTGACGGCGACGATCGACCCGGAGCGGGTGGTGCTGGCGACGGGGCGTCGCGCGCACGAGATCCCGGGTGGTGAGGTGGACGCGGTGTTCACCGAACGCGGGCATCTGGTGCTGCTGGACGGGTCGGGGTCGGAGCTGGCTCGCCGCAGGTCGGGGCTGGACCGGTTGGCGCTGCGCGACGCGTTCCGCGAGCACGGCTACCGCTGGCGCGACTCGGATCCCTACGCGGGCCGCTACGCGCTGTGGGCGGGCGACACCGAGGAGTTGCCGCTGCGGGTCAACGCCCTGATGACCGAGCGGGACCGGGCGTTGCGCAGGCGCGACCACAAGGAGGCCGCGCTCCTGCGAACCCAGTTGGCGGACTTGGGGATCGTCCTCCGGGACGGCCACCGAAAGCAGTTCTGGCGCAAGACCGAAGGCTGAAACCCAAGCACCGAAGGTGCTTTCGCAGTCCTACCAAAGCACGTCGAACAACCCGCACCGCCGCGGGTTCTCAGACGCCTCCTGGGGCACAAGACGGAAGTTCTCATGAAAACTTCCCCACGTCAGGCAAGCACCGAAGGTGCTTTCTCCGTGCCCCACGCAGGCAACCGGCACCGCCGCGGGTTCTCAGACGCCTCCTGGGGAGGACAGCCGAAGCGCCGCGTATCCCCTAATACTCAAGTCTCGGGATCCCGGAGCCAGGAGGCGTCTGAGGTTCCGCCACCCGCACCGCCACGCAGTGGAACCAGAGAGCAGCGAGCGGGGGCCAAGAAGATCAGGACAGCATCAGGACGATCGTGCCGAGGAGGATGCCGGCCACTACCACTCCTGCGGCCACCATCATCAGCAGGCGCATCTGCGGGCGGTCACCGGCCGCCTCGTTCTGCACGCGTTCCCGCCACTGGAGGAAGGTGGTGCCTTCTTGCTCGCTCACGTCAGCTCCTGAGAGTCGTTCGTACTTCTTCGAAGCGGCTCCCCGAGTACCGCATTGCGCCACAATCTCATATCAACTCGGCCACGTGAACCGCACGGTCGGCCCAGCGCGCCAGGAGTGCTTCGTCGTGGCTGATGGCGAGGACTCCGGTGCCGTCTTCGGTCCTCCGGCGGTCGACGACGCGCACGAGCGCGGCCGTGGTGGAGGCGTCGAGCATGGCGGTCATCTCGTCGCACACCAGGTAGCGGGGCCGTGGGGCGAGGGCGCGGGCCAGGCAGGCGCGTTGCAGCTGACCGTCGCTGACCTCGTGCGGCCTGCGCGTGAGGAGTTCGTCGGTGAGGCCGACTTCGTCGGTGAGCGCGGCGATGTCGCCGGGTTCTCCGGCGGCCAGCAGCGGTTCCGAGATGATGTCGCGGAGCGTGAAGCGGGGGTCGACGGCCGGGCGCGGGTGCTGGAAGACGATTCCGATCGCCTTTCGCGTTTCCGGGGGTGTGCGGTGCCGAAAACCGGTGATGTCACCGCCATCGAGCGACACTCGTCCGGACCACGGCTGGTGCAGGAGGGCCAGCACGCGCCCGAGCGTCGACTTGCCCGAACCGCTGGGACCGGCCAGACCGAGCACTTCGCCTGCGGAGAGATCGATGCTCGCGCCGTCGAGCACGGGTTCGCCTCGCCGGTAGCCGACGACGACGTCCTTCGCGCTCAGCACGGCGCGTGGGCCGCGATCCACCGCTCGCCGCGGGCGAGCAGTGCGGGATCTCCCGTGCAGGGCGCGAATCCCGGCTGGTCCGGACGGCGTTGGCAGTACACGCAGCCCCACTCCCCTTCGATGCGGTCGAGCTCGGTCAGCGACGGCGGGTGGCCGGGGATCGGCTCGAACCCGCCCTCGGGCAGCGCGGCCAGCAGCGCCGCGGTGTAGGGGTGCCAGGGATCGCCCAGCACCGCCTCGGCCGGACCGGCTTCCACGACGCGGCTGGCGTACATCACCGCGACGTCGGTGGCCACGCGGCGGGCGGCGGCGAGGTCGTGGGTGATCAGCAGGACCGCGCGGTCGTCGGTCGCGGCATCGGCGAGCAGGTCGACCGTGCGGTGGACGAGCGGGCGGTCCAGGCCGGTGGTCGGCTCGTCGGCGAGGATGATCCGCGGGTCCCCGGCCAGCGCCAGGGCGAGCGCGACCCGCTGCGCCATGCCGCCGGAGAGCTCGTGCGGGTAGTTGTCCAGGTCGGCCGGGTCGAGTCCGACGTGACGCGCGAGCTCGTCGGCACCGCTGGGTCCGCGCAGCGCCTCGATGGTCTCCACCAGCTGGGCCCGGGCGGTGCGCACCGGGGTGAGGTGGGTGCTCGCCGACTGCGGCACGAGACCGATGCGGCGGCCCCGAACCTGCCCTGCCAGTACCGATTCCGGTGCCGCGAGCAGGTCGGTTCCGTCGTCGAGCAGCGCGCTGCCCCGCGTTTCGGCGTTGCCGGGCAGCAGTCCGAGCAGCGCGGAGGCCAGAACCGACTTGCCGCAACCGGATTCGCCGACCAGCGCCAGCACCCGCCCCGGCCGCAGCCGCAGCGCGGCGTCGCTCACGGCGCGCACCAGCACGCCGCGCGGCAACCGGAACCGGACCGAGAGCTGGTGCAGCGACAGCAGATCGGTCGTCTCGGGGGCCTGCAGGTCGGTCACAGCGACAGCTCCGATCGTCGTCGCGGCACGATCCGGTCCCGCCAGGTCGCGGCCAATCCGGAGACGGCGAGCGTGGTCACCACCAGCAGACCGGACGGGAACAGCACGATCCACCAGGCTCCGAGCAGCACGGCGTCGCGACCGTCACCGAGGATGTTGCCGATGCTGGCCAGGTGCGGCGGCAGGCCGAGACCGAGGAAGCTCAGGGCGGTTTCGTGCCACACGGCGTGGGGCACGAGCAGCACCGCCGACAGCGCGGCCTGCGGCACGATCGCGGGCAGCAGGTGCCTGCGCAGGATCCGCGCTCGCGAGGAACCGCCCGCGATGGCGGCGTCCACGTAGGGCCGCTGCCGCAGCGAGAGGACTTCGGAACGCACGATGCGCGCCACCGTCGTCCAGTGCGTGAGCGCGATGGAGCAGATCACCGCGAGCAGGCTTCCCCGGTACAGCGCGACGATGACCACGCCCAGCAGCAGGTGCGGCACCGAGTTGACGGTGTCGACCAGCCGCATCAGCAACCGGTCGGGCCAGCCGCCGAGCCCTCCGGCGATCACCCCGACCAGCGAACCGAGCACTGTGGACACCAGCGCGCTGAACGCGGCCACCAGCAGCGACACCCGCAGTCCGGCCATCGACTGGACGAACAGGTCGCGGCCGCTGGAGTCGGTGCCGAAGGGGTGCGCGAGACCGGGAGCGAGGCGGATGTCCTCGTAGTTCACGCTCTGCCCGCCCAGCAGCAGCGGCACGAGCGCCGCGCCGAGCACCAGCAGCACCAGGGCGACGGCGGAGGTGCGCAAGCGGGTGCGCGGGCGGGCGCGGGAGGTGCCCGCGCGTCCTGCGGGTTTCCAGGTCAGCTCAGCCATCGGCGGCCACCCTCGGGTCGAGCAGGATCGCAGCGATGTCGGCCAGCAGCGAACCCAGCAGCACCGCCGCGGTCGCCACCAGGGTCACCATCGCCAGCAGCGGGTAGTCCACGGCGGTGGCGGCGGTGACCACGGCCCCGGCCAGGCCCGGCCAGGAGAAGACCTCTTCGACCAGCACGGTTCCGGTGACCAGCTCCGGGATCCGGGCGCCGAGGAGCGTCACGAAGGGCAGCAGCGCGGTGGGCAGGGCGTGCCGCAGCACCACGACCCGTTCGGCCAGCCCGCGGGCACGCGCACCGGTGACGTGGTCCTCGGCGAGCGAACCGAGCATCGACTGGCGGACGTGCAGCACCAGCCACGGTGTCTGGGACACGCCGAGCACCAGGGCGGGCAGCGCCAGGTGTTCGGCGACCTGCCCGAAGGAGATGTCCTGCCCGGCGTCGGTCAGGCCCGCCACCGGGAGCCACCCGAGGCCGAGGGAGAACACCGCGATCGACAGCAGCGCCAGCACGAACGGCGGGACGCCTTCCAGCGCGTGGCCGACGGCGGTGACCAGCCGGTCGACCGCCCCGCCCTGCCGCCAGGCCGCGATCGTGCCTCCGACCAGCGCGAAGACCACGGCGAGCGCGAGTCCGGTGGCCGCGAGGAGAGCGGTCCAGGGCAGTCGTTCCGCGACGACCTGCGCGACGGGCTGCCGCAGCGAGCGGGAGGTCCCGAGGTCGCCGGTGAGCAGACCGCTGAACCACTGCCAGAACTGCGCGAGCACCGGCCGGTCCAGGCCGAGTTCGGCGCGCACCCGCGCCACGTCGGCGGCCGATGCGGTGAACAGCCGCACGCCGAAGTACTGGTCGATCGGGTCGAACGGCGACGCCGCGGCCAGCAGGAACACCCCGAGCGCGACGATCACCAGCACCGGGACCGCGAAGGCCAGGCGCCGCAGCACCAGCCGCGTGATCGCTCGTCTCACGCCCGGGGCTTCCAGGTCTCGACGTTCCACCACGGGCCCCAGGTGGTGCCGTGGGTGTGCGGTTCGACGGGCGGCTGGTAGCCGGTGAACGAGCCGTCGCGCAGCACGTAGCTGTGGTCGATGAACGCCAGGTACACCATGCCGGGGTCGGCGACGTAGGCGCGCTGGACCTGCCGGTAGAACTCGGCGCGCTTGGCCGGGTCCAGCTCGCGGCGGGCCGATTCGAGCGCGGCGTCGACCTCGGCGTTGCGGTACTGACCGGGGTTGTTGTAGGTGCCGGTGCCGATCGCCGCGGAGCTCAGGCTGGAGTAGGCCTGCGGGTCCGGGTCCATCGGGTTGCCGCCACCGAGCACGATGCCGTCGGTGGCCAGCCGGCCTGCGACCGCTGAGCGGTCCACCCCGGCGAGCTCGACCTCGATGCCGACCTTGCGGGCGTCGGAGGCGAAACCCGTTGCCAGGTCCCGGCGGAGGCTGTCGTCGGCGAAGTACATGACGGTGAACTTCGCGCGGGTGCCGTTGCGCTCGCGGATCCCGTCCGCGCCGACGCGCCAGCCCGCGTCGTCGAGCGTCCGGGCCGCGCGCTGCGGTTCGTGGGCGAAGGTCGCCGAGGGCTCGTGGTTGGCACCCATCGACGGCGGGATCGGGGTGTGGGCGGGTTTTCCGTGCCCGCCGAGCAGCGCCTTGATCATGCCGTCCCGGTCCACCGCGAGGTTCAGCGCGGTGCGCACGGCCGGGTCACCCGCGACGGGGTGGGTGTTGGGCAGCGCGATGCTGCGGTAGTCGGCGGTGTCGTGGTGCACGACGCGGAATCCCTCGCGCGCGGCGCTCCCGGCGAGCACCGGGGGCAGCACGGTGCCGTCGAACTCGCCCGCGGCGAGCCGCTGCGCGCGGGTGTTGTCGTCCTTGGCGAACACGACCGTGATGTCGTGCACGGCCGGTGCGCCGCCCCAGTAGTCGGGATTGGCGGCCCAGGTCATCTGGTCGCCCTGGCGCCATTCGACGAGCCGGTAGGGGCCGGTGCCGACCGGGTGCGTGTTCAGCGGCGAGTTCTCCTGCGAGGCAGGCGTTCTCAGCGACTCGCTCGGGATGATCCCCAGGACGAGCTTCGACGGCCAGGCCGAGTAGGGGAATTGCAGGTCGAAGCGCACGGTGTGCGGGTCGACGGCCTGGACGCCGGCGAGCATGTCGTAGTCGGAGGAGACCGTGGAGGCGTAGGCCGGGTCGATGGCCGCGCGGTAGGTGGCGGCCACGTCCTCGGCGTCGAAAGGCGTCCCGTCGTGGAACTTCACGCCGTCGCGGAGCCGCACGGTCCAGCTGGTCGCGTCGGCGTTGGCCCGCGGTTGCTCGACCGCCAGGGCCGGTCGCAGCTGCGCCCTGCCGTCGAAGGCGAGCAGTCCGTCGTAGAACTTCGCCGCCCCTTCGGCCCCGTATCCGAGCAGCGGGTTCAGGCTCTCCGGCTCGTACCCGTCGGCGAGCAGCATCGCCCCGGGATCCCCGGTGTCACCGGGCTGCGAAGGAGCTGAGCAACCGGCTGCGACCGCACCTGCGGCGAGCGATAACGCGACGACCAAATTCCGACGTTTCAGCACTCAAGCACCATAAGGGCTGTTGCAACTCCTTCTCAATAAGAAGAGATCTTCCTCCCCACCAGGCCCGACACTCCCACCCCCACACCACGAGAACCCGAACCCCCAACGCACGCCCCCAGGCTCCAACGCACGAGAACCGCGGGTTTCGTAGCGGCCTGGACAGTGGCGACCTGGGCATTTCCCAGTTTTAGTCCAAACTGAGCCGACATTTCGGACATGATCATGGCTCGGTTCGGACTAAAACTGGGAAATACCTCGCCGTGCCCCGACCGGAACGGACGTTCGGTGGGTGGTCGGGGCCGCGGCTGTGGTGGGGGTGGGGTCAGGCGACGGGCTCGGGCATGCGGGCGACCTGGTAGCGGCAGGTGATCGTGTCGCTGGTCCGGGGGTCGGTGAGGTCGACCTGCCAGGTCTCGGCGAACTGGTCGACGCCGGAGGCCATCGGGATGGTGCCCGAGATCAGGACGGTGCCCGGTTCGGCGAGGCCGCGCGACCGGAGCTCGTCGAGCCAGTAGCGCGGCGTGAGCAGCTCCGCGAGCGTGCCGTCCTGGATCTTCGCCTCACCCGCCCAAGCGGTGAGCGTGAGCTCGTCGAGGCGGTCCTCGACGTCGGCCAGCCGCCAGGCCTTGCGGCCCAGGACGTCCGGACCGGCCTGCTTGCTCCAGGCCACGCCGTGGACCTCCAGCTCGCGGTCGGTGTGGTCGCAGGCGACCGTCAGCAGCACGTCGTCCTCGGTGATCACCAGCGCCCACTCGGCCTCGCCGGAGGTGCGCCCGTGCTGGACCGGGACGACGTCGGTCTGCAGCGCCAGGTAGGGAGCGACCGGGTAGAGGCAGGGCGTGCGCGTCGGGGCGGGGACGCCGAGCTCGGCGAGTTCCGCGACGTGGGCGGCCACGTCCTCCTGGCTGCGACCGGCGTACCCGGCGTTGAGCAGCGTGGTGACCCGAACCTCGACCGTCCGGCCGCCGACATCGAAATGAAGTGGAAACACAGGGCCCTCCCATTTGGCATACCTCTTGTATACAGTTCGTATCACACTCTGCCGGTCCACCTGGAAATCGAGGGAGCCCATGACCCACGCGCCCGTGACCGACGCAAGACCGGCTCGCAAAGACCTGATCAAGGCCTTCGTGGCGAGCCTCAGCGGAACCTCGCTGGAGTGGTACGACTTCGCCGCGTACTCGGTCGCCTCCGCGCTCGTGTTCGGCCAGCTCTTCTTCCCCAGCCACGACCCGCTGTCGGGAACCCTGCTGGCCTTCTCCACCTACGCCGTCGGCTACGTCTCGCGCCCGCTGGGCGGATTCGTCTTCGGCCGGCTCGGCGACGTGCTGGGCCGCAAGCAGGTCCTGGTGATCACCCTGCTGATCACCGGCATCTCCACGGTCCTCATCGGACTGCTGCCCACCCACTCCCAGGTCGGCTCGCTCGGCGCCGTGCTGCTCGTGCTGCTGCGCTTCGCCCAGGGCGTCGGCATCGGCGGTGAGTGGGGCGGCGCGGTGCTGCTCTCCAGCGAGTACGGCAGCGAGAAGCACCGCGGCTTCTGGGCCTCCGCCGCCCAGATCGGTCCGCCCGCCGGAAACCTGCTCGCCAACGGCGTCCTCGCCGGACTCGCCGCCGGGCTCACCACCGAGCAGTTCATGTCCTGGGGCTGGCGCGTGGCCTTCCTGCTCTCCGCGGTGCTGGTCATCTTCGGCCTGTGGATCCGCGTGAAGCTGGAGGAGACCCCGGTCTTCCAAGAGATCCAGAAGAAGGGCGAACGAGCCGCAGCCCCGGTCCGCGAGGTGTTCACCCGGGAACCGCGCGCGCTGATCTCCGGGATCCTCGCCCGCGTCGGCCCGGACGTGCTCTACGCGCTGTTCACGGTCTTCGTGCTCACCTACGCCACCCAGCAGCTCGACATGCCCAAGACCTGGGCGGTCACCGGCGTCATGCTCGGCTCCTCGCTGCAGCTGTTCCTGATGCCGCTGGCGGGCGCGCTGTCGGACCGCTACGGCCGGCGCCGGGTCTACGCGATCGGCGCGGTCGGCGGGCTCGTGTGGCCCTTCGCCTTCTTCCCGCTCGTGGGCGGCGGCTCGGCCGGGCTGCTGATCCTCGGCGTCGTCGTGGGACTCGTCTGGCACGCGCTGATGTACGGGCCGCAGGCTGCGTTCGTCGCCGAGCAGTTCAGCCCCGCGCTGCGCGCCACCGGGTCCTCGCTCGCCTACACCCTCGCCGGGATCATCGGCGGAGCGCTCGCCCCGCTGCTGTTCACCTCGCTGTACGCCTACTTCGACAGCTGGATCGCGCCCGCCTGCTACCTGGCGGCGACCTGCGTGGTCACCCTCGTCGGCCTGTGGCTCAGCCGGACTGCAGCACCAGCCGGGTCGCGCTGAGGTGCTCGGTGATCGCCGCGGCCGCGGCCTCCGGATCGCCCGCGGCGAGCGCCGAGACGATCGCCTCGTGCTCGGACAGCACGGACTTGCGGCGCCCGTCGGACCGGAACAGCGCTTCGACGCCCGCCCGGATCTGACGGGCCCGCAAGCCGTCGTAGGTCTTGGACAGCATCTCGTTGCCCACGGCCGCCACCAGCGCGGAGTGGAACCGGTGATCGTGGTCGATGAACTCGCGCGCCTGGTCCTCGCCCAGCCCGCGCTGGTCGTCGAGCTCCCGGCGCATCGCCTCCAGGGGCACCGCGTCCAGCTCGATCGCGCGGCGCGCCGCGTAGCACTCGATCATCGCGCGGATCTCGAAGAGCTCCCGGATCTCCTTGCCGCCCACCGGCGCCACGTAGGCGCCGCGCTTGGGCACCAGCTGGACCAGTTCCTCGGCGGCGAGCAGCAGCAGGGCCTCGCGGATCGGGGTGCGCGACACCCCGATCTCGTCGGCCAAGGCCTGCTCGTTGACGAACTGACCCTGCATCGCGGGGTCGCTCAGGACCGTGTCCTTGAGATGGGCGTAAGCGACTTCACGTCCGGACGGCAACGAAGACCCCTAGCTTGCATATAGTCGGTATACAAGGACTGTACCCCTGTGGTGCTCTCCGAACGGGCCTCATCAGCGGTGCGGGCTGCGCCACTCGTGAGCAGCGACAGCAGAAGCGGCAGTGCCGCGGGAAGATCGACCTCGTCGAAGGGTGGACGCGAGAATGCGTGTTGGGTTGTGCCAGATCGTTTCCGGGGTGGAGCCCGAGGCGAACCTGGAGCTGGTGGCCGACGGGATCCGGCGCGCCGCCGCGGAGGGCGCCGACATCGCGGTGTTCCCCGAGGCGACGATGGCCTGCTTCGGGGTGAAGCTCTCGCCGCTGGCCGAACCGCTGGACGGACCGTGGGCCACCGAGGTGCGACGCCTCGCCGACGAGGCAGGCATCGCCGTAGTCGCGGGCATGTTCACCCCCGCCGACGACGGCCGGGTCACCAACACCCTGCTGGTCACCGGGCGCGGCCTCGACGATTCCTACGACAAGATCCACCTCTTCGACGCCTTCGGCTTCGCCGAGTCCGACACCGTCGCTCCCGGGACCCGGCCCCTCGTGGTCGAGCTCGACGGCGCCGGCATCGGGTTCACCACCTGCTACGACGTGCGCTTCCCCGGGCTGTTCCAGAAGCTCGCCGACGAGGGCGCCTCGGTGATCGTCACGCCCGCCTCGTGGGGCGCGGGCGAGGGCAAGCGCGAGCAGTGGGAGCTGCTGGTGCGCGCCCGCGCGCTCGACTCCACCTCGTGGATCGTGGCCTGCGGCCAGGGCGACCCGCGCAGCATCGGCCGCGAACCGTCGGGCAAGGCGCCCACCGGCATCGGCCACAGCCTCGTCGCCACACCGCTCGGCCGGGTCCACGCGCAGCTGGACGCCGCACCCGCCGTCGAGGTCGTCGACATCGACCCGAGCGCGGTCGACAGCGCCCGTCAGGCCGTGCCGGTGCTCACCAACCGGCGCTTCTGAAGCGCCCAGAACGCCACCGCCGCCGCCAGCACCAGGGCGGCGGTGGTGACGGCGCTGCCCTCGATCCCGAAGTCACCGCCGGTCAGCGCGTCGGAGGCCTCCCGGCCCGGGTCGAGGCTCAGCAGCGTGGCCCCGATGTCCATGCCCGAGACCTCGCTGCCGACGACGTTGCCCTGCAGCCAGTTCCACACGACGTGGAACGCGCACACGCCCCAGAGCGACCCCTCGGCCACCGCCCACATCCCCAGCACCAGGCCGATCAGCGCGATGTTGATCAGCGGCAGCACGCCGACGTCGAAGTTCGCCCCGTGCAGCAGCGTGAAGACCACCGCCTGGAAGATGATCGCCGCCGTCAGCCCCCACTTGCGGTAGGTGACCTGCAGCAGGTAGCCGCGGGTCACGATCTCCTCGGTGCACGCCTGCACGGCGAAGCCCGCCAGAGCCAGCATCACCGACCCGAGCAGCGCCGAGCGCACCGGACCGACCAGGTACTGCCCGCTGAAGTAGTTCACCCCCACGGGCACCGCCAGCAGCACCGCGGCCACCGCGATCCCCAGCAGCAGGTGGGCCCAGATCCGCGAAGCGGGCCAGAACCCCAGGGTCTTGAGCGGGCGCCCCTCCTTGAGCAGCACCCACGCGGCGAGCAGGAGGGCCGCGCCGAGGAAGCTCAGCAGCAGGACCAGCTGCGTCGAGATCGGCATCGGTTCGCTGGCCATGACCAGCGCCGACACGTCCATCAACGCCAGCAGGCCCAGCGTCGCCGCCGCAGGCCCCACCAGCAGGCAGATGCCCACCACGATCAGTCCCAGCACAGGACCGGTGGGCCGCCGCGCCGCGTGGGCGCCGTCCAACAAAGCCGATGCCACCGCTCACTCCTCCCCGTCCCGCCCGATCATGCCGAACACCTGAGGTCGGCGCTGACCGCGCGACCGGGCGAGTCGCACTCGTTCAGGCGGCGTCGGCTCACATGTCCAGGCCGAGGTCCAGCGACGGCGAGGAGTGGGTCAGCGCGCCCACCGCCAGGTAGTGCACGCCGGTCCTCGCGTAGGACTCCGCCACGTCGAGGGTCAGGCCGCCGGAGGCCTCCAGCTCGGTGCCCGGGGAGAGCTCCCGAGTGCGTGCCACGGCGTCGGCGCACTGCTGCGGCGCGAAGTTGTCCAGCAGGACCAGCGAGACGCCCTCGGCCAGGACTTCTTCCAGCTCCTGCGGGGTTCCCACCTCCACCTCCATCGGCAGGTGCGGGGCGTGCTCGCGGCACGCGCGGACGGCCGCCGCCGGGGAACCGGCGGCCACGACGTGGTTGTCCTTGATCAGCAGCGCGTCGCCGAGCGCCATCCGGTGGTTGACGCCACCACCGCAGCGCACCGCGTACTTCTGCAGGTCGCGCAGGCCCGGGAGGGTCTTGCGGCTGTCCCGGACGCGGCAGCCCGTGCCCGCGACCGCGTCCACCCACTCCGACGTCGCGGTGGCGATGCCCGAGAGGTGGCACAGCAGGTTCAGGGCCGTGCGCTCGGCGGTCAGCAAGCCGCGCACCGGGGCCTTCACCCTCAGCGCGCAGTCGCCCGCGGCGAGCCGGTCGCCGTCGGCGCGCTCGTCGAGGACCTGGTAGGCGTCGACCCCCAGCACCTCGTCCAGCACGAGCCGCACCAGCGGAAGTCCCGCCAGCACGCCCGCCTTGCGGGTGTTGAAGCCCGCCTCGGCGACCGCGTCACCGGGAACGGTGGCCTCGGTGGTGGCGTCCGGGCCGTAGCGCAGGTCCTCGGCCAGGGCCGTGCGGACGACCTCGCGGGCGCCGTCGAAGTCGAAGGTCATGCCGCTGTCCTCGCAATCCCGTCCTCGGCGTGGATCAACCAGCCCGAGGCGTCCAGCCGGAACACCGAGCTCCGCCGCAGGCGCAGGTCGTCGGTGTCCGGGAAATCCGTTCGGCGGTGGCACCCACGAGATTCCTCGCGCAGCCTGGCCGCGGCGAGCATCGCCTGAGCGGTGAGCGTCAGCGACGCGTCCTCAACCGCCTGCCGGGTCCGGAGTGGGCGGACGACGGAGCTGCGGTCCAGCACCGCGCTCGCCGCCGCCATGCCGTCCTCGCTGCGACCGATGCCTGCGTACCTGCTCATGGTGCGCTGCAGCAGGTCCCGCTCGACGACCGCGAACGCCGGCGGGGAGACCTCGCCCACCGGGGTGCGGGTCAGCAGACCGCAGCCGAGGTCCCTGGCCACCGTCGACGCGGCCCGCCCGCCGACGACGAGGCCTTCCAGCAGGCTGTTGGAGGCGAGCCGGTTCGCGCCGTGCAGACCGGTGCAGGCCACCTCGCCGGCCACGTACAAGCCGGTCACCGCGGTCCGCCCGTCCACATCGGACACCACGCCGCCGCACGAGTAGTGCGCCGCGCTGGCCACCGGGATCGGCTCGGAGCTCGGGTCGATGCCCACCTCCCGGCACGAGGCGTGCACGGTCGGGAACCGCTCGGCGAAGCCGTCGATCCCGGTGGCGTCGAGCAGGACGTGCTGAGCACCGGTCTCCGCGGCGCGGCGGGTGATCGCCGCCGACACCACGTCCCGCGGTGCCAGGTCGCCCAGCGGGTGCACCCCGTCCATCACCCGCTCGCCGCGCACGTCCACCAGCACCGCGCCCTCACCGCGCACCGCTTCGGTCACCAGCGGCCGGCGTCCGCGCGCCTCCCCTTCGGCGTAGAGGACCGTCGGGTGGAACTGCACGAACTCCAGGTCCGCCACCCCGGCCCCGGCCCGCAGCGCCAGCGCCACACCGTCCGCAGTGGACACGTCGGGGTTGGTGGTCGCGGCGTAGAGCTGCCCCAGACCGCCCGTGGCCAGCAGCACGGCGGGCGCGCGCAGCACGCCCGGCCGGCTCTCGGCGTCCACCGCGAGCGCCCCGGAGATCGCGCCGCCCTCGCCGCGCAGCAGCTCGACGACGCAGTGCTGCTCCAGGACCGGGATGCCGCCGCCGCGCACGGCGGAGACCAGCGCGCGCTGCACCTCGGCCCCGGTGGCGTCGCCTCCCGCGTGGATGACGCGGAACGCCTGGTGACCGCCCTCTCGGGTGCGCGCCAGCGAGTCCCCGGCCTCGTCGAAGCGGGCACCGGCCGCGCGCAGCCTGCCGATGGCCTCCGCTCCGTCGGCGAGGATGTCGCGCACCGCCTGCTGCGAGCACAACCCGACACCCGCGGTCAGCGTGTCCTCGACGTGCTTGTGCAGGCTGTCGCCGGGGTCGAGCTCGTCGGGTCGGACCACGGCGATGCCGCCCTGCGCCCAGCCGGTGTTGCCCGCCGCGACGGAATCCTTGCTCACCACCAGCACCCGCAGTCCCGCCTCGCGGGCGCGCAGCGCTGCGGTCAGGCCGGCCACCCCGGTGCCGACGACCAGCAGGTCGGCACCGGCTTCCCAGGTCATTCGCCACCGCCGGACTTGCCGATGGCGATCATCCGCTCCACCGACGCCCGGCCGCGGTCGGCGACCTCGGCGGGCACGTGCACCTCGTCGGCGCCCTCGCGCAGGCAGCGCAGCAGGGCGGCCGGGGTGATCATCTTCATGTACCGGCACGACGCTCGGTCGTTGACCGCGCGGAAGTCGATCTCCGGCGCGGCCTGCCGCAGCTGGTGCAGCATCCCCACCTCGGTGGCCACCAGCACCGAGGTCGCGCCCGTCTCCTTCGCCGCGGTGAGCATGTCCCCGGTGGAGAGGATCTTGACCCGCTCCGGCTCCACGGTCCCCTCACCCGCGAGGTAGAGCGCGGAGGTCGCGCACCCGCACTCGGGGTGGATGAACAGGTCCGCTTCCGGCGAGGCCGCGGCGCGCTCGGCCAGCTCCGGGCCGTTGATGCCCGCGTGCACGTGGCACTCCCCGGCCCAGATGTGCAGGTTCTCCCGGCCGGTCTCGCGCTTGACGTGCGCACCCAGGAACTGGTCCGGGCAGAACAGCACCTCGCGGTCCTCCGGGATCGAGCGCACCACGTCGACGGCGTTGGAGGAGGTGCAGCAGATGTCGGTCTCGGCCTTCACGTCCGCGGTGGTGTTGACGTAGGAGACGACGACCGCGCCGGGGTGCTCGGCCTTCCAGTCCCGCAGCTGCTCGGCGGTGATGGAGTCGGCCAGCGAGCAGCCCGCTCGCTCGTCCGGGATCAGCACGGTCTTGTCCGGCCCGAGGATCTTGGCGGTCTCGGCCATGAAGTGCACACCGCAGAAGACGATCGTGCTCGCGTCGCTGCTCGCCGCGATGCGGCTCAGCGCCAGCGAGTCACCGGTGTGGTGAGCGACGTCCTGGATCTCCGGCAGCTGGTAGTTGTGCGCCAGGATCACGGCGTCGCGTTCCTCGGCCAACCGCCGGACCTCGTCGGCCCAGGCAGCATCGGCTTCGACTCCGGTGTAGCCGGCATCGGTCCGCTGCCACGTCGCAGTCGCCATCTCGTCCTCCTCGTCAGGGCTCTCCGGAACGCTCCGGAGGACCCGGCAATCCACCCCGGATGAACGGCCCCGAGGTTTTCGCCTTATAATCGAAAACGTGCCACATCGTAACACCGGGATGACAGCGGATGGCAGAGACGCAGGTCACGAAGTCCTCGCCGGAGTGCTGCAGATCCGCGATGAACGACTGCAGGTGATGCTGTGGCAGCGCGCCAAGGAGCCCGCGCTGCACCGCTGGTCGCTGCCCCGCGGCTGGCTGGCCACAGACGAGGACGTCGAGGCCTCGATCCGGCGGCAGCTCGCCGAGAAGGTCGACGTGCACAAGCTCTCCCACGTCGAGCAGCTGTCGGTCTTCAGCGCGCCGGGCCGGGTACCCGACCGGCGGGTGATCGCCACCGCGTTCCTGTGCCTGGTGCCCGCCGACGTCGACCCCGAGGTGCCCGCCGACACCCGCTGGTTCCCCGTCGACGACCTGCCCGTGACGGCCTTCGACCACGAGGAGATCGTGCTGGCCGCGCGAGACCGCCTGCGCGCCAAGCTCTCCTACACCAACATCGGGTTCGCGCTGGCCCCGCCCGAGTTCACCGTCTCCGAGCTGCGCGGGATCTACTCCGCCGCGCTCGGGTACCAGGTGGCGGCGACGAACCTGCAGCGCGTGCTGTCCCGGCGCGGCGTCCTGGACGCCACCGGCCGCACCATGCCTGCCGGGCGCTCCGGCGGACGTCCGCCCGCGCTGTTCCGCTTCACCTCGCGCGACCTCCAGGTGACCGATCCGTTCGCGGTGTTCCGGCCACCCGCCTGAGCTCCCCTCGCAGCGCGCGAGCCCTGCTCGGGCACCCGCGGATCCGGGCGACTACCTCCCCCGCGCGGGGTTCCGACCACCGGTACCGCCGCGTTGACGAGTCCGGAATCGATTTCTTCAGTAGTTTGGGGGCGTGTTGGACACCTTGCCGCTGTTCCCGTTGGGGTCCGTGCTCCTCCCCGGCGGGCGTCTTCCGCTGAACATCTTCGAGCCCCGCTACCGCGATCTCGTCCAGGACCTGCTCAACGAGGACCTCCCGGACCGCCGGTTCGGGGTCGTCACCATCCGGCAGGGGTGGGAGGTCGGCGAGGACAACGTCGACTCGATGTACGACGTGGGCTGCACAGCGGTGCTCGACCAGGCGAAGCAGCTGCCCGGTGGCCGCTACGAGGCCACCGCCTTCGGCGAGCGGCGGTTCCGCCTGCTGCAGATCGACCACGAATCCGCGTCGTACCTGCTGGCGCGGGTGCAGTGGCTGCCGGACACAGAACCCGAGCAGGACGCGCCCGGCCGCCGGGAGCGGCTCACCGCCGCAGCCCGCGACGCGCACCAGCGCTACCACGCTTCGGGGTTGCGGGAGGGCCCCCGCGAGGAGCCCGGCGAGGCGGCCGACTCCGCCGACCTGTCCTACCTGCTGGCCGACGACTGCGTGCTGACCACCGAAGATCGCCAGGACCTGCTGGAGGAGACCGATCCGCTGATCCGGCTGCGCAACGTCCGCAAGCTGCTGCTGCGCGAGGCCGAGTTCCTGCGCGAGCTGCGCGCGGTCCCGGCTCCGCTGGCCGAGTTCGCGCAGCAGCCCAGCCTGAACTAGCAGGGGCCGGTAGGGGGTCGGCTCGATCTGCACGCGGTCGGTCCGCCCTCCGACGCGGTCACGCTCACCGGTGCGTCGCACCAGCAGCTGGGTTTCTGCCCGGGGGACGACAACAGCTTCCGCGCGATGGCCGGTGTCAGCGCCCGGCTCGGGCCGGACGACGCGGCCGTCGCGGGCGGAACCCTCGGCACGTTCGTCGGCCACGCCTTCACCCGCGACGCGGTCGCGCCGCTCGTCGAGGCCTCACCACCGGAACAGCTGAAGCTGAGCGGCGGTCGCGCCGCCACCCGGATCAACGCGCGAGTCACGTCGCCGAGCCCGGCAGGCTGCGACTCGCGCACCGTCTCCGTGTCGGTGGTGGCCACGAACAACGACGGCAGGAACTCGGTGGTCTTCGTCGCCGCGGCAGATCAGGACGTTCCCGGCGCGGTCACCCCGGGCACCCTCGACGCGATCGGCGGATCGCTGCGCCAGCGCTGACGGCGGGGTTGAGGGGGCGTTTCAGAACGCGGCGGAGCCGCTGCTTCCAGTGCGGGACTCAGCCCGCACCGCCGAGCAACGTCTACCTCAGGCGACGGCCCAGGTCGTCGAATCCGTTCCAGGACGTCGCGATCCCGTAGCCCAGCGCCAGCGCCAGCGGCATGGCGGCCAGCACCCACACCGTGCTGATCTCCGGAGCGATCGTGATCATGTCGCCGATCTTCGGGTTCGGCGGCGCGGGGTAGAGCCCCGCCGCGAGCGAGCCGCCCACCTGGCGTCCCAGCCAGGACGCCACCAGAGCCCCCAGCACGCCGCCGATCAGCAGCACCGGCCCGCGCCTGCCGCGCATCCGCCACAGCACGGCTGCGGTGAGCAGACCGGCCGCGAAGGCCAGCAGCGTGAAGATCGCGATGCCGTCGAACTCGTGGTAGCTCTCCACCAGCAGCGGAGTCACCGAACCGCCCCGCCCCAGCACGCTCTGCTGCGGTGGCGCCAGGCGCGACCACAGCCAGCCCATCGGCAACCCCAGCAGCGCGATCAGCGAGATCGCGCTGATCGCGGGCAGCAGGTCGGCCTTGACGACGACCTTCGGGCTCGGTGGCGCCAGGGCGGAGAGCAGGGCCACCTCCTCGGGCTCGACCCGCTGCGGAAGAGCACGCGTCGTGCCCTCCTCATCCACTGGGCTGTCGGACACCCGCCGACCTCCTCCTCGCGTTCGCCGCCACCGGCCCGGCTTGCGAAATTTTCCGGTCACCTTAGCGTTTCATCGCACCTACCCCGGTCACCCGATGGACGGGCGCGGGGCGCACATCAACTATTCTGCGCGAGCCCTCATGTCGGCTACGCCGAAGGACGAGTGAAGTGGTGGGAATCCTGCCGTCTCCGCAGTTGACCGGACCGAGCCCGATCGACGAGCCTCGGCAGGCCTCGGCTGTCCGGCTCCCGCTGCGCACCACGGTAGCCGAACTGCTCGGCGGTTCTGCGGTTGCCGTGGTGGTGAGCCTGGTGCTGCAGTTCGCGGCCGCGCGCTTGAGCATCAGCGAACCCAGCTACGCGCCCGAGGCGCTGACGATGCTCAGCAGCACCCTGGTCCTCATCGCGCTGTTCGTCCCGCTGGCCTTCGGCTACCGGGTCTCGCGCATCGGCCGGTGGGGCAAGGTCGTCGCGACCTGGGTGGCGCTGAGCGCCTTCAGCACGCTGTCGCTGGCCCTCCCGCTGCAGTCGACGCGCTTCTACTACGGCGGGTCCTCCACGGACAACGGCTTCCGCATGCAGTTGATGACGCGCATGGCCTCCACCCTGGGCCTGGCCGACATGAACTACGCCGACACCGCGCCCTACTACCCGAGCGGCTGGTTCTGGCTCGGCGGCCGCTTCGCCAACCTCCTGGGCTGGGAGGGCTGGGCGGCCTACAAGCTCTACGCGCTGTGCTGGATCGCGGTGACGACCGTCGTGGCGTTCACGCTCTGGAGCGTCGTCCTGCGCCGCCGGCTCGCGTTGCTGGCGACCGTCGCGACCGCGCTGTCGGGCATGCTGCACGGCATCGTGGAGCCCTACGCCTGGCCGTCGGCCGCGTGGCTGCTGCCGGTGGCGGTGCTGGCCTGGCGCGCGATGCGGCAGACCGACGGCACACCGCGGTGGACGCTGATCTGCATCGGCGGCTTCATCGGCTTCGCCGCGATCACCTACACGCTGCACTTCGGCTTCGCCGTCGTCGTGATCGTGCTGATGGCGGTGGTCACCGGGTTCAGCCAGGTCCGCAACGGCGACGGCCTGGGCGCCGTGGTCAAGCGGCAGTTCCTGCGGCTGCTGCCGATCGGTCTGGTCAGCCTGGTCATCGCCCTCCTCGTATGGCTCCCGTACCTGCTGTCGACGAAGTTCCTGCTGGACAACCCGCGCAGCGCCGCGCAGCACTACCTGCCCGACGACGGCGCCTTCCTGCCGGTGCCGATGACCGAGGCCTCGGCGTTCGGCGCGCTGTGCCTGGTGGGCTTCGCGTGGCTGCTGCTGCGCTTCCGCCACAGCGAGGTCGCCGCCGCGATGCTGCTGGTCGTGGTCGCGATCTACGGCTGGTTCGGCCTGTCCACGCTGGCCCTGCTCGCCAAGACGACTCTGCTGGCCTTCCGGCTCAACGTCGTCCTCGACGCGCTCCTGCCGGTCGTCGGCGTGCTCGGCCTGGTGGAGCTGATCGGCTACCTCCGGACCAAGATCACCTCGCAGCACGCCGTCCAGGTAGGACTCCTCGCCTGCGCGCTCGGCCTGGTCGGCGCGGTGAGCGTCACCCAGGAAGCGCTCAGCGAGAAGCTCATCGGCTACACCGAGCAGGCCTACACCGACTACTACCCGACCGGCGACAACGCCAAGGGCCAGAAGGCCCCGGACGAGGTCGGTTCCTGGTTCGACGACGAGATCCGCGCGGTCGCCGCGCTCACCGGCCGCGAGCCCGACCAGAACGTGCTGCTGAGCACCGACTACAAGCTCATGTCCTTCCAGCCGTACTGGGGCTTCCAGCAGGAGACCCCGCACTACGCCAACCCCCTGGCCGACTACGCCGACCGCGCTGCGGAGATCGAGCGCTGGTCCCAGGCCAAGACCAGCGACCAGTTGCTGAAGGCGGTCCGGAGCTCGAAGTTCAAGAGCCCCAACGTGTTCGTCCTCAACAACCCCAAGAGCCGCTACTCCACAGTGGAGACTCCGCCCGAGCACGAGGGCGACCTGGCGCTGCAGCTCAAGGGAGACTCGTTCCCCCAGAACCCGAACGTGCGCGACTACTACGTCTACTTCGACCGCGAGCTCTTCGACTCGCCCGCCTTCGTCAAGCGCGAAGTCGGCCCGTACACGATCATCGCGCTGCGCTGACCCGGTACCCGGGCGCGGCCTGGGGGTGGCGCTCATCGAGCGATCGCCACCTCTGCCCGCGCCCGGCGGAGCCGGTAGTGCATCGCGGCGGCGACCAGCGCGAACGACCACAGCGGCCAGAGCCAGACCGGCAACCACACCACCACGTTGTTGGGGATGCCCGGGTTGTCGGTGAGCATCTGCGTCAGCAGCATCCTGCTGCCGGCCAGGACCAGGACCGCAGCGCACAGCGCGGGCACCACGGCCATCCGGACCGGCACTCGCTTGCCCGCCAGGCCGATCATCCAGCGCGGGAAGCGCTCTCCCCACGGGCGGATCAGCCCCCACGTCAGCACCGCGCCACCGGCCGCAGCCGCCCCGAGCCCGAGACCTGCTGCGCCGCTGCTGTTCTCCATCGACAGGTCGGGAATCCCGATCGCCATCAGCACGCGGCTCGCCGTGTACAACAGTGGAACGGCGATGGCGACCCAGGTCCACCACAGCCCTCGGTTGGACGTCTCGTCCCGATCAGCGCGCACGGCCTGCTCGATCCACGACAGCAGCAACGTCACCACGAGCGCGACGACCACCAGCTGGAGCACCAGCGCCGGCGACAGGTAGTTCCGCAGCGGCGCGACGTCTCCGGCCAGCGCCGAGACCAGCAGGAACGGTAAGTAGCCCACCGCGGCGAGCACACCTGGACCGAGCAGCACCAGCAGGCCGCCGATCGAGGCCACCCGCAGCGGTGCGGGAGCGCTGCCCCGGCGCGCGGTCACGATCCCGGTCGCCGCGGTCACCGCACCGATCAGCGCGAGCACCAGGTTGGCGGCGACTTGCGGCAGCAGGGTCAACGACGAGGCGAAGAAATCGGTTGGGTCGGCCACCGGGCTGGGCGCACCGGTGAGCAGGCAGACCAACGCCGCCAGCACGAGCAACCCACCGCCGGCGGCGACGAAGCCGTGGGCAACAGCGCCGTTGGCGACGAGGCCGTTGGCGACGAGGCCCTTCGCGAACTTCCCTTGTTCAGTCATGCCAGCAATGTTCGCGGTTTCGACCGTGATCGGCCTCCACCGCGACGGACCGACTTCCTCCTCCTCAGGGAGGAGATTCGCGAACCGCGCGAACGACCTGGCGCACCGCTGACGACCGCTCAGACCACGCCGTTGTCGTAGGCCCAGATGACCGCGTGCAGCCGATCGCGGACGCCGAGCTTGCGCAGCACCGCCGCGACGTGGGTCTTCACCGTCGTCTCCGCCAGGTGCAGCTCGGCACCGATCTCGGCGTTGGACGACCCGCGCGCCACGGCGGCCAGCACGTCCCGCTCCCGGCCGGTCAGCGCTTCCCAGAGCGGTGCCGGACCGCGCGGCGCCGCCCGCTTGGCGACCTCCAACAGGCTCCGGGTCGCGCGCGGCGACACGATCGAATGTCCCTTGTGGACTTCGCGCACGGCCGCCGCGACCTCCTCGCCGGGCGTGTCCTTGGTCAGGAAACCGCCCGCACCGGCCCGCAGGGCGGCGAAGAGGTTCTCGTCCAGGTCGAAGGTGGTCAGGATCAGCACCCTGATCTCCGGGTGCTCCGCCGTGATCAGCTCGGTCGCCTCGATGCCGTCCACTCCCGGCATCCGGATGTCCATCAGCACCACGTCGACCCGGTGCTTGCGGCAGGATTCCACCGCCGCCGCACCGGAATCCACCTCGGCCACGACCTCGAGGTCGTCGTGCAGGCCGAGCATGATCCCCAGCGCGGAGCGGATCAGCTCCTGGTCGTCGGCGA
Organism: Saccharopolyspora tripterygii; assembly: GCF_054778355.1. Taxonomy (NCBI): domain Bacteria; kingdom Bacillati; phylum Actinomycetota; class Actinomycetes; order Pseudonocardiales; family Pseudonocardiaceae; genus Saccharopolyspora; species Saccharopolyspora tripterygii. Next base: position 209,092 of record NZ_BAAGZP010000018.1, read on the forward strand.
CGACCACGCGGATCGCGCTCACCGCTCCCCCAGCTCGAACTCGGCCCGCACGGTGGTGCCCGCACCGGGCTCGCTGCGCACCACGAATCCGCCTCCGATCTGCCGCATCCGCTCGGCCATCCCGACCAGGCCGTACCCACCGCGCTCGGTGAGGTCATCGGCGGTCCCGGGGCCGTCATCCGTCACCGCAACGGTAAGCCGGTGCGGTTCCCAGTCGAGGGAGATCCGGCACGTCACCTGCGGACCGACGTGCTTGAGCGCGTTGGTGACCGATTCCTGGACCACCCGGTACACCGCGTGCCGATCAGCGGTCGAGAGGTCTTGCCTGGTCCCGGAGCTGCTCAGCTCGACGTCCGCGCCTGCCTGGCGGAACGAGTCGATCAGCGCGTCGAGGTCCCGGTCCTCGTGCGAACTCACCGGGTCGTCACCCGAACGCAGGACACCGAGCATTCCGCGCATCTCCTGCATCGCGTCGCGACCCACGCCCAGCGCCGTCGAGAGCATCTCCCTGGCGCGCTCGGGATCGCGGTCGAAGACCATCCGCGCGGTGTCGGCCTGCGCGAGCACGACCGCCAGCGAATGCGCCGCCACGTCGTGGATCTCGCGGGCGATCAACCGGCGCTCGGCCGCGATCGCGGCGCGCACCTGCTCCTGCCTCAGCTGCTCGGCGCGCTGCGCGCTCTCCTCCAAGGCGCGCACGTAGGACACCCGGATGCGCCGGTAGCGCCCGAGAGCCCAGGCCGACAGCACCGAAGCGACGGCCACCGCACCGAGCACCAGCGCAGGCAACCAGCCACCCGGGAAGCTCACCACCATCCGCGCCACCACCAGCGCCGATCCGAGCAGCCCGCAGGCCACCGGCAGCACCCAGCGGTCGGTGTAGGCGATCACCGAGTACAGCAGCACCGGGTAGATCGCGGTGAACGGCAGCAGCACGGGCGGCACACCGCCCGGCAGGTCCGGGAGCACGACCAGCACCAGCATCAGGGCGCTGGCACCCGACAGGGCCGCCAGCGGCCGGATCCGGCGCAGCGCCAGGCTCCCGGCCAGCCCGACCAGGACGGCGAGGGTGGTGATCCACAGCCAGGGAGCGGCCCCCCGCAGGACGCTCAGCGACGAGCCGAGGCCGAGGAAGAGGACGAGCGCCGCCGCGACGCCGTCGAGCGCCAGGCGATGGTCGGGTCGCCAGGAGTTGAGCACGGGCTCACGGTAGGCGCGCGCGGAGGGACCCGCCTCCTCCTCACGAACGAGATGCCGGGCGCACCGGGAGCGCCTGCAGCCCGTGGATGAGGCTGGAGTTCCGCCGGACCAGGTTCTCCGGATCCGTGGCCAGTTCCAGGTCCGGGAAGTGCGAGATCAGGCCCCGCAGTGCGATCTGGGCCTCCATCCGGGCCAGCGGCGCTCCGAGGCAGAAGTGGATGCCGTGCCCGAAGGCCAGGTGCCCCTGGGCGTCCCGGCCGACGTCGAAGGAGTCGGCGGCGTCGAACCGCTCCGGGTCGCGGTTGACCGCCGCGAGCCCGATCCATACGAACTCGCCCGCCGGGATCTCGGTCCCGCCGACCACGACCGGCTCGGTGGTGAAGCGGAACGTGGTGTGCATGAGCGGACCGTCGAACCGCAGCATCTCCTCGACCGCGCCGTCCACCAGGTCGGGGTTCGCGCGCAGCGCGGCGAACTGGTCGGGATTCCTCAGCAGCGCGAGGACACCGTTGCCGATCAGGTTCACCGTGGTCTCGTGCCCCGCCACCAGCAGCAGGAACACCATCGAGATCAACTCGGTCTCGCTGAGCCGGTCCTCGTCCTCCGACACCTCGATCAGGGCCGTCAGCAGGTCGTCCGCGGGGTTCTCGCGCTTGGTCGCGATCAGCTCGGTCAGGTACGCCGCCATCTCGCCCGCGGCCTGCCCCGAAGCCTCCGCATCGATGTCGTCGAGCAGCCGGTTGGTCCAGACGCGGAAGTCGTCGCGGCGGCTCTCGTCCACGCCCAGCAGCTCGCAGATCACCCGGATCGGCAGCGGGAACGCGAACGCGTCCAGCACGTCCACTTCGGGTTCCCCGGCCATCGCGGTCAGCAGCTCGTCGGTGATCTGCTCGATCCTCGGCCGCAGGGACTCGATCCGGCGGGCGGTGAACGCCTTGACCACAAGCTTCCGCAGTCGGGTGTGGTCCGGCGGGTCCATGTTGAGCATGTGCATGTCGAACCCGGCCCCGGCGAACCGCCCGTCCTCGGCCTCCGGGGTGACGGCCGCGAAGCGGTCCATGACCAGCCGGAAGATGGTCTGCGCGTCCTTGCCCAGCCTCGGGTCGGCCAGCAGCGCCCGGGCGTCCTCGTACCGGGTCACCACCCAGACGGGCAGTCCGGTCTCGTTGACCAGCCGGTGCACCGGGCCCGCTTCGCGCAGTCGCGCGTAGCGCGCGTGCAGGTCCTGCACGAAGTCCGCGTCGAACGTGATCGGGTCGGTGTGCGCGGTCATGGAACCCCCATCCACGAGATGTGGGTCCAGTAAACCCCGCGCGCACCGGCGTCTGCCGGGAAAACCGGAATCCGACGTGGGGTGGGGGTGGGGAAGTTCTCATGAAAACTTCCCCACCCCCAGGCGCCCCACCCCCAGGCGCCCCTACGCCAGGCGGACCGGCAGCCGCTGCAGGCCGTGGATGAGCGTGGAGAACCGCCACTCGACGTCGTCCAGCTCGCCCGCCCCGCGCAGACCGGGGAAGCGCTCGGCGAGCTGCCGCAGCGCGATCTGCGCCTCCATCCGAGCCAGCTGCGCACCCAGGCAGAAGTGGATGCCGTGCCCGAACGCCACGTGCCCGCGCGCGTCCCGGCCGAGGTCGAACCGCTCGGGTTCGGGGAACTTCTCCGGGTCGTGGTTGGCCGAGGCCAGCCCCACCCACACGATCTCCCCGGCGGGGATCTCCACACCGCCGAAGGTCACCGGCTCCCGGGTGTGCCGGAACGTGCCGTGGATGACGGGCCCGTCGAAGCGCAGCGCCTCCTCCACCGCACCTGTCACCAGGCTCGGGTCGGCGACCAGGGCGTCCCACTGCTCGCGGTCGCGCAGCAGCGCCAGCACGCCGTTGCCGATCAGGTTCACCGTGGTCTCGTGCCCCGCCACCAGCAGCAGGAACACCATCGAGACCAGCTCGATCTCGCTGAGCCGGTCCTCGTCCTCCGACACCTCGATCAACGCGGTCAGCAGATCGTCGGCCGGGTGCTCCCGCTTGGCCGCGATCAGCTGGAAGAGGTACTCGGTCATCGCCTGGTTCGTCTCGGCCAGGGTCTCGTTGTCCGAGGCGTCGAGCATCGTGTTGGTCCACCGCCGGAAGTCGTCGTGGCGGTTCTCCTCCACGCCCAGCAGCTCCGAGATCACCTGGATGGGCAGCGGGAACGCGAAGGCGTCCAGCAGGTCCACCTCGGTCTCGCCCGCCATGTCGTCGAGCAACCCGGCGGTGATCTCCTCGACTCGCGGCCGCAGCGCCTCGATCCTGCGCGAGGTGAAGGCCTTGACCACCAGCTTCCGCATCCGCGTGTGGTCCGGCGGGTCCATGTTGAGCATCTGCTCGCTGATGGCCGAGTTGAACCGCCGCGTCCCGTCGTCGCCGATCTGGGACATGATCACCTCGCGGCTGCGCCGGAAGTCCTTGCCCAGCCGCGGATCCGCCAACGCCGCCTTCACGTCCTCGTAGCGGGTGATCACCCACAGCTTCAGGCCGTGCGGGCTGATCATCCGCTGGACCGGGGTGTCCGAGCGGATCTCGTCGTAGCGGGAGTGGAGGTTCGAGACGAAATCGGCGTCGAAGACGGGAGCTTCAGTGGTGGACATGGAAAATCCCTCGGGTAGGCGAGCTTCGGGCCCTCACCGCCAGTGAACCCCGTTCACCCCGGCTTGTCACACCGGACTGAGGGCCCTCTCAGCGCAAACCCGACGAATCACGCCACTTCGAAGCAACCGGCCCCGAGCAGCCCCTTCAGCTCTCCCTGCAGCCCGTTCTCCGTCGAGACGAAGAAGTCGCTGGAGAGCACCATCCGCGTCGTCCCGCTCTGGCTCTGCAGCTTCAGGTGCACCGGGGTCGTTCCGGAGTGCGCCTGCAGCGTCCGCTTGAGCTCCCTGACCAGCGACCGGTCCACCCTGCCCACCGGAACCTTGATCACGAACGCCGAGTCCCCGCTCGGGTCCGCCTCCGCGGCGGAGATGTCGATCGGAAGGGCGTCGGAGGCGAAGACGCTGATAGCGCCCTCGCGCTCGTTGATCCGGCCCTTGACCGCCATCGCGGTGTCCTCGATCAGGCAATCGGCGAACATCTCGTAGGACTTGGGGAAGAACAGCACCTCGACCGAGGCGTCCAGGTCCTCCAGGGTCACGATCGCCCAGGGGTGGCCGTTCTTGTTGATGCGGCGCTGGATCCCCGAGATCATCCCGGCGATCTTGATCTGCTCCTTGCCGCCCGCGGATTCGCGCTCGCCTCCGACGAGCTCGGCGATCCCGGCGTCCTGGTACGGAGCCAGCAGCCGCTGCGCGCCGTCGAGCGGGTGCGCCGAGACGTAGAGGCCCAGCATCTCGCGCTCGTAGGCCAGCAGCTGCTTGCGCGGCCACTCGTCACCGGTGAACTGCAGGTGCGCCAGCGGCGATGCGGACTCAGCGGTGTCGGCGTCGTTCTCGGCGCCGAAGAGGTCGAACTGGCCCATCGCCTGCTGGCGCTTGAGCCCGATCACCGCGTCCACCGCGGCCTCGTGGTGCTGCGAGAGCGACATCCGGGTGTGCCGCAGCGAGTCGAACGCGCCCGCCTTGATCAGCGACTCGATGACGCGCTTGTTGCACGCCAGGATCTCGGACTTGTCCAGGAAGTCGGTGAAGGAGGTGTAGCGGCCCTTCTCCTCGCGGCTGGAGACGATCGAGGCCACCACGTTGGAACCGACGTTGCGGATCGCGCTCATGCCGAAGCGGATGTTGCCGTCGACCGCGGCGAAGGTGTCCTGGGAGTCGTTGACGTCCGGCGACAGCACCTGCACGCCCATCCGGCGGCATTCCGCCAGGTAGACGGCCATCTTGTCCTTGTTGTCGCCGTTGGAGGTCAGCAGGCCGGCCATGTACTCCGCGGGGTGGTTCGCCTTGAGGTAGGCCGTCCAGTACGCCACCAGGGCGTACCCGGCCGCGTGGGACTTGTTGAACGCGTAGCCGGCGAACGGCAGGACCGTCGCCCACAGCTTGTCGATCGCCTGGTCGGAGAAGCCCTGGTCGCGCATCCCGGCCTGGAAGCCCTCGAACTCCTGGTCCAGGACCTCCTTCTTCTTCTTGCCCATCGCTCGGCGCAGGATGTCGGCTCGACCGAGGCTGTAGCCGGCGACCTTCTGCGCGATCGCCATGATCTGCTCCTGGTAGACGATCAGGCCGTAGGTCTCGGCCAGGATGTCCCTCAGGGGCTCGTCGAGCTCCGGGTGGATCGGCTCGACCGGCTTCTTGCCGTTCTTGCGGTCGGCGTAGTCCAGGTGCGCGTTGACCTCCATCGGTCCCGGCCGGTACAGCGCGTTCGCCGCCACCACGTCGCCGAACTCGGTGGGCTGCATGCGCTTGAGCAGCTCCCGCATGCCGCCACCTTCGAGCTGGAACACGCCCAGGCTCTCGCCGCGCGCCAGCAGCTCGTAGGTCTTGGCGTCGTCCAGCGCGAGGCTGGAGAGGTCGATCTCCAGGCCGTGGTTGTCCTTCACCATCTCCAGCGAGTCGCCGAGGATGGTGAGGTTGGACAGGCCCAGGAAGTCCATCTTCAGCAGACCGATGGCCTCGCAGGACGGGTAGTCCCAGCCGGTGATGATCGACCCGTCGTCGCGGGCCCACAGCGGGACCGCTCCCATCAGCGGCTGCGAGGAGAGGATCACCGCGCACGCGTGCACACCCGCGTTGCGGATCAGGCCCTCCAGCCCGCGCGCGGTGTTGAAGATCTGCGACACCGACGGGTCGGTCTCGATCAGCGAGCGAACCTCGGACGCCTCGGTGTAGCGCTCGTGCTGCGGGTCGACGATGCCCGAGAGCGGGATGTCCTTGGCCGCGATCGGCGGCGGCAGCGCCTTGGAGATCTTGTCCGCGATGGCGAAGCCCGGCTGACCGTGGTGCACGCGGGCGGCGTCCTTGATCGCGGCCTTCGTCTTGATCTTGCCGAAGGTGATGACCTGGGCGACCTTGTCCCGGCCGTACTTGGTGATCGCGTACTGCAGCACCTCGTCGCGGCGGCGGTCGTCGAAGTCGAGGTCGATGTCCGGCGGCGAGTCGCGCTCCGGGTTCAGGAACCGCTCGAAGATCAGGCCGTGCTCCAGCGGGTCCAGGTTCGTGATGTGCAGGATGTAGGCCAGCAACGAGCCCGCGGCCGAACCGCGGCCCGGTCCGACGTGGATGCCCTGCGACTTCGCCCACCGGGTCAGGTCACCGACCACCAGGAAGTACGCGCAGTAGCCCTTGGTGTCCAGCACGTCGAGCTCGGTCTTGATCCTCTCCAGGCACTCCTGGCTCGCGCCGTCGGGATAGCGGGTCGGCAGGTACTGCTCGATCTCGCCCTCCAGCAGCTCCCGCTCCGACAGGCCGCTGCCGTCGGAGATGCGCGGCATCCGGTCCTGGAAGGACCAGACGTCCTCGTAGGACTCCACCATCTCGGCGACCAGCAACGTGTTGTCGGCCGCGCCCGGGACCTCGGAGTCCCAGTACTCGCGCATCTCCTCGGCGGATTTCAGGTAGTAGCCGTCACCGTCGAACTTGAACCGGCTGTCGTCCGAGAGCGTCTTGCCCGACTGCACGCACAGCAACGCCCCGTGCGACTCGGCCTGGTCCGCCGTCACGTAGTGGCTGTCGTTGGTGGCCAGCGGCGGGATTCCCAGCTTCTTCGAGATGTCCAGCAAGCCCTGGCGCACCGACCGCTCGATCGGCAGGCCGTGGTCCATCAGCTCCAGGAAGAAGTTCTCCTCGCCGAAGATCTCCTGGTACTCGGCAGCCGCGCGCAACGCCTCGTCGAACTGCCGCAACCGGAGTCGGGTCTGCACCTCACCGGACGGGCAGCCGGTGGTCGCGATGATCCCCTCGGCGTGCTCGGCGATGAGCTCCTTGTCCATCCGCGGCTTGCGGTACATGCCCTCGAAGCTCGCGCGGCTGGACAGGGCGAAGAGGTTGCGCAGGCCCGTGGCGTCGCGGGCGAACATCGTCATGTGCGTGTAGGCACCGGCGCCCGAGACGTCACCGCCCTCGCCGAACTCGTCGGTGCCCCGCTGCTTGGCCTCGCCCCAGAAGATCGGCTTCTTCTGGAAGCGGTTCCCAGGAGCGACGTAGGCCTCGATGCCGATGATCGGCTTGATGCCGGTCTTGCGCGCCTGCTGGTAGAACTCGTCCGCGCCGAACATGTTGCCGTGGTCGGTCATCGCGACCGCCGGCATCCCGAGCCGCTGCGCTTCGGAGAACAGCGCACCGACCTTCGCCGCACCGTCGAGCATCGAGTACTCGGTGTGCACGTGCAGGTGGACGAAGGGGTCGACGGACACGGACAAGTTCTCCTTCGCGGCGGGATCGAAGACGAGTCAGCCTAACTCCGGCCACCGACCGAGCAGCCCGTTCCACCGGGCGTTGCGCGTCGTTCCACGCGACCGGGGTGCCGGATGTCGTGTGCGGGGTGGGGGAAGTTTTCATGAAAACTTCCCCCACCCCGCACACGACGTCCGCCGGTGTCGGGAACTCGTGCCTCGCACACGTCCGCCCACCTGACCAGGTAGCGTGGGACGACGTGACTGGCCCTGATCCCGTGGACGTGCGACTGCTAAGCGCCGTGGCAGAGATGGGCCGAGCGGCGGTCCCGGACATCGCCGGTCGGCTCGGCATGGACGTGCGCGACGTCGCCGCGCGGCTCGCCGCCCTCTCCACCACCGGACTGCCGCTGATGGTCGGCGTCGAGTGCGATCAGCAGGGCATCCGCAACGCCGTCGCCGCCGCTCAGCAGTGGGCGGCCCAGAACGCCGCGAGCGGCCCGTACCCGATGGCACCCGGCCAGTACAGCGGCCCGCAGCAGGTGTCGGGGCCCTACCCGGTGCCCGGTCCGCAGCAGATGTCCGGCCCCTACCCGGTGCCCGGCCCGCACCCGGCGTCAGGGCCCTACCAGGTATCCGGCCCGCACCAGATGTCCGGTCCTCAGCAGGTTTCGGGGCAGCACCAGGTCGGCGGGCCGCAGCAGATGGCCCACCCGCAGCAGCCGGTCGCCCCGGTACCGCCGATGAGCTCTTGGGGACCGCCCGGGTCCGCGGCGTGGGCGCGCGGTGACCAACCCGCGGCCCCCGCTCCCGCACCGACCGGCAAGGTCGGCTCCAAGCTGGAGGTCAACGGGATGTCCGGCGAGCGGATCAGCATCCAGCTCGTCGAGGTCGTCGATCCGGCCGATTTCCTCTACACCGCAGCCGGGTACGAGCTCCAGCCCGGCGAGCGCTCGGTCGTCGTGCACACCGAGCTGACCAACCACGGGCAGGTGCCGTTCGCATCGCTGCCCGACATGTACCTGGAACTGGTCGCGAAGGACGGTTCACCGGTGACCAAGGCTCCGGTGTCGATGTCGTCGCGCCCACCGCACCGGATGGGCGTCCAGCCCGGCGAAACCGCCGGTGGCCACACGGTGTACGTGCTCAACGAGTCCACCGAGGTCTCCGCGGTCCGCTGGACCCCGCAGCCCGGTGATCAGCAGCGCACGCTGCTCTGGGACATCTCCGACCTCTGACGGGCCACCGCGCCGGCTGGAACCGCCTACGAATCGCGGCGGAAGAAGTTCAACGGGTTGGTGCGCCTGGGCTTGTCCGCGCGATCCTTGCTGCGGTACTGCAGCGTCGGCCAGTCGCCCGCGTCGTCCCGGGCCCGCTCGGGCTCCGGCTCGCCGATCACGGACGGCGTGGCGGGTCCGACGTCCTGGGCGCTGATCACGTCACCGAGGCTGTGGAGGCCTTCCGGTGGCGTGTCGAGATCCGCCTGCGGATCCACCACGGGCATGCCGCGGGGAGGAGTCGGTGTGTCCGATCCGTGAAATTCCTGAGCCATCGGACCCCCTTCGTCGCGCGCCGATCCGATCACCACGGTACCCGGTCTAGCCGTCCTGATCGCGCAACTCGTCCAGAGCGTGCTGCAAGTCGTCCGGGTACTCGCTCTCGAACTGCAGCCACCCGCCCGACGGGTGCTCGAAGGACAGGCTGCGCGCGTGCAGCCACTGCCTGGTGATCTGCAGCCAGCGGGCCAGCACCGGGTCGGCGCCGTAGGTGATGTCGCCGACGCAGGGGTGCTTGATCGCCGAGAAGTGCACCCGGATCTGGTGGGTGCGACCGGTTTCCAGCTTCACGTCGATCAGCGTCGCGGCGCGGAACGCCTCCACCGTCTCGTAGTGGGTGATGCTCGGCTTGCCCCCGGTGACCACCGCGAACTTGTAGTCGTGCCGCGGGTGCCGGTCGATCGGCGCGTCGATGGTGCCCCGGCTCGGGTCGGGCAAGCCCTGAACCACCGCGTGGTACCGCTTCTCGACCGTGCGCTCCTTGAACGCGCGCTTGAGCACGGTGTAGGCGTGCTCGCTCTTGGCCACCACCATCACGCCAGTGGTGCCCGCGTCGAGGCGGTGCACCACGCCCTGGCGCTCGGCGGCACCGGAGGTCGAGATGCGCAGGCCGGCCGCGGCCAGGCCGCCGACCACGGTCGGGCCCTCCCAGCCGGGGCTCGGGTGGACGGCGACGCCGATCGGCTTGTCGATCACGACGATGTCGTCGTCCTCGTGCAGGATCTTCATACCCTCGACCGGCACGGCCACCACCTGCGGCGGCTGCTCGGCGGCGGGCAGGCTGACCTCCAGCCAGGACCCGGCCATCAGCCGATCCGACTTGCCCGCGGGGCTCCCGTCGACCAGGACGTCACCGGCCTCGGCGAGCCCGGCCACGGCGTTGCGGGAGAGCCCGAGCAGCTTGGACAGGCCTGCGTCGATCCGCATGCCGTCCAGCCCCTCGGGGACCGGAAGGGTTCGGAGTTCGCTCACGACTTGCGCGCCTTCTGCTTGCGGTGGACCGTCCCGTCGAAGTCGCGCCCCATCAGCGACAGCAGCACCACGAGGATGCCGCCGCAGGTGATGCAGCTGTCGGCGACGTTGAACACCGGGAACACCTGACCGCCGGGCGCCAGGAAGGAGAGGAAGTCCACGACGTGGCCCTGCAGCGGGCCGGGCGCCCGGAACAGCCGGTCGCCGAGGTTGCCGCACGCACCGCCGAGCACCAGGCCGAGGCCGACGGCCCACCCCGGCGAGCGGAGCTTCGGGGCCAGCCACACGATCACGCCGACCACGGCGATCGCGAGCAGCGCGAGCAACCAGGTCAGGCCGGTGGCCATCGAGAACGCGGCACCGGGGTTGCGCAGGACGTCGAAGTAGAAGAGGCCTCCGAGCACCTTCACGGGCGGGTTGCCCTCGATGGTGGCGACGACGGCGATCTTGGTGACCACGTCCAGGGCCAGGCCCAGCGCCGCCACCCCGAACAGCAGCGCCAGCAGCTTCGCGGACCCGCCCTTCGGGGCGTCCGCGGCCGGGTTCGTCTCAGCGGACTCCGGCGTGGAGGCCGCCTGCTCAGAGGAGGGGTGCTCGGTGCTCACCCCGCCATTGTCCCCGACCCGGCCGGACACCCACGCACCAGGACTGCGACACCCGGTCACCCGATCCCGGTTTTAGTCCAAACTGAGCCGACAAAACGGACATGATCATGGCTCGGTTTGGACTAAAACTGGGACTTGCCGCTCACCGCATCCCCTGATCAGAGGAGGAAGGGCGGTAGCGGGCGCTGGTCGTCGACCGGTTCCCAGCGGCCGCTCGACTGCTCGTAGCTCACCGCAGGACCATCGCTGACCAGGGACTTCAGGGCGGCGATCAGGCGGTCGACGTGTTCAGCGGTGGTGCCGAGGCCGATGCTGACGCGCAAGGCCCGGCCGCTGTCCGAGCCGGCCTTCGCGAGCAGGTTCTTCGTGCCGAGGTGGGCGCAGAACAGACCGTCGCGGACGCCGATGCCGTGCTCCGCCGACAGCGCGGCGGCGATCAGCCCCGGGCCCTGACCGTCGAGGGTGAAGCTGACGACCCCGACCCTGTCGTGCTCCGCGCCGAACAGGCTCAGCTCGCGCAGGCCGGGGACCTCGGCCAGGCCCGCGCGCAGGCGTCCGAGCAGCGCGGCCTCGTGCTCGACGACGCCCTCCCAGCGGGTGGCGAAGGTGCGGCAGGCGGTGGCCAGCGCGTGCACGCCCACGGTGTTGGGCGAGCCGGCCTCGTGGCGCTCCGGACCGGTCGTCCAGCTGACCGCGCGCTCGTTGACCACGCGGGTGGCGCCACCGCCCACGAGGTGGGGCTCGGCGGCGTTGAGCCAGTCGGCGCGGCCGATCAGGGCCCCGGCGCCGAAGGGGGCGTAGAGCTTGTGGCCCGACAGGGCGAGGTAGTCGACGTCGAGCTCGGCGAGCCGGATCGGTCGGTGCGGCGCGAGCTGCGCGGCGTCGAGCACGGTCCGGGCTCCCCTGCTGCGCGCGACGCGGGCGAGCTCCGCGACCGGCCACACCTCGCCGGTGACGTTGCACGCCCCGGTCAGGACCACCAGGCGAGGCCCCTCCGGGCACTCCGCCAGCGCCGCGTCCAGCGCGGCAACCGCGTCGGCGGGCGATGCGGGCGCCGCGATCCGGCGGACGTTGCGCCACGGCAGCAGAGCCGCGTGGTGCACGGTGTCGAACACGACCACCGACGTGCCGCGCGGAACGGCCGAGGCCAGCAGGTTCAGCGAGTCGGTGGTGTTGCGGGTGAACACGACCTCGTCGCCCTGGCGGGCACCGGCGAAGTCCAGCAGCACCCGGCGCGCGCCTTCGTAGACCCGGGTGCACACCTGCGAGGCGAAGCCTGCTCCGCGGTGCACGCTCGCGTAGTAGGGCAGCAGCTCGTCCACGGCGTCGCGCACGGCGGACAGGCACGGTGCGCTGGCGGCGTGGTCGAGGTTGGCGTAGCTCGCGGTTCCTCCGGTGACCAGGGGAACCCGCAGGCCTGCTCCGGCCACGCCGGGAACGGCGACGGACTGGCTCGGAACATCGATGACGGCTGAAGACATCGCGACCCTCCCGGGGCCTCAAGGGCCCTCGGCGGGCCCGCGCTTGCCGAGCCGCACTGCGCGACCGGCCAGGTCTTCACCCGGGGCACCCCACCGCGGTAGGAGGGTTGCCGGCCAGCGAGCCGGGGCTTGGCGCTGGCGCTCATGACCTTCGCGGCGAACGGTAGCGCCTCACCCCGCTCCGCGACAACGTCGTCCCATCTGGTGGGCGCGGCGTGGGCAGCGGGCGGTTTTGGTCCGAACTGACCCGACATTCCCGACATCGATCATGGACGGTTCGGACCAAAACCGACCCCGCGCAAGACCGAGGCCCCGAGAGCGAACCCCGGGGCCTCGATGCGCGAGAACGGCGTCAGACGCGCGAGACCGCGACCTTGATCTCGATCCCGTCGCCGACCGCGCCGGTGGCGGCATCGGCCGCGTCACCGAGGTCGACCGCGTCGGCCAGGGTCTCGCCCGCGATGAACTCGCGGTGCGCCTCGACGGCCCGGGCGACCTCGGCAGGTGCCTCGATGGTGACCGTGATGCGGTCCGAGACCTCGAAACCGGCTTCCTTGCGGGCGTTCTGGACCACCCGCACCACGTCGCGCGCCAACCCCTCGGCCGCGAGCTCCGGAGTGACGTCGGTGTCCAGCACGACCAGCCCGTCGCCGCCCGGCAGCGCAGCGGCCGCGCCGGAGTCGGTCGAGACCAGCCGCTCGGTGAACTCGCCCTCCTGCAGCTCGATGCCCGCAGCGACCACGGTCGACCCGCGGTGCTCCCAGTCGCCGGCCTTCACGGCCTTGATCACGGTCTGCACGTCCTTGCCCAGCCGCGGACCGGCCGCGCGAGCATTGACCGCGATCTCGAAGTGCCCGTGGGCCGCGACGTCGGTGCTCAGCTCCAGGTCCTTGACGTTGACCTCGTCGCTGATCAGGTCCGCGAACGGGCGCAGCGCCTCGGCCCCCGGGGTGGCCACCACGAGGCCGCCCAGCGGCAGCCGGACGCGCAGCTTGTTGGCCTTGCGCAACGCCAGCGCCGAGGAGCACACCTGGCGCACCTGGTCCATCGCCGAGACCAGTGCCGGGTCGGCGGGCAGCTCGTCGACCAGCGGCCAGTCGGCCAGGTGCACCGAACGGCCACCGGTGAGCCCCCGCCACACCGCCTCCGCGGTCAGCGGCAGCAGCGGCGCCACCACCCGGCTGGTCACCTCCAGCACCGTGTGCAGCGTGTCGATCGCGTCCTTGTCGCCCGCCCAGAACCGGTCCCGGGAACGGCGCACGTACCAGTTGGTCAGCACCTCCAGGAACTCCCGCACGGTCGCGGTCGCGGTCGCCAGGTCCAGGGCGTCCATCGAGGACTGCACGTCGCCGACCAGCTCGTGGGTTTTGGCCAGCACGTAGCGGTCGAGCACGTGGGTGCTGTCGGTGCGGAACTCCCCGCTGACGCCCTCGGCGTTGGCGTAGAGCGCGAGGAAGTACCAGGAGTTCCACAGCGGCAGCACAGCCTGGCGCACCGCGTCCCGGATGCCCCGCTCGGTGACCACCAGGTCGCCGCCGCGCAGGATCGGGCTCGACATGAGGAACCAGCGCATCGCGTCGGAACCGTCGCGGTCGAAGACCTCGTTGACGTCCGGGTAGTTCTTCTTGGACTTCGACATCTTCTGGCCGTCGTGGCCCAGCACGATGCCGTGCGCCACGACGTTGCTGAACGCCGGCCGGTCGAACAGCGCCGTGGCCAGCACGTGCAGCGTGTAGAACCAGCCGCGGGTCTGACCGTGGTACTCGACGATGAAGTCGCCCGGGTAGTGGTGCTCGAACCAGTCCGCGTTCTCCATCGGGTAGTGGACCTGCGCGAACGGCATCGAGCCCGACTCGAACCAGCAGTCCAGCACCTCCGGCACCCGGCGCATCGTGGACTTGCCGGTCGGGTCGTCCGGGTTGGGCCGGGTCAGCTCGTCGATCTCCGGGCGGTGCAGGTTCGTCGGCCGCACCCCGAAGTCGCGTTCGAGCTCGTCCAGCGAACCGTAGACATCCGTTCGCGGGTGCTCGGGGTCGTCGGAGCACCACACCGGGATCGGCGAACCCCAGTACCGGTTGCGGGAGATGTTCCAGTCGCGGGCGTTCTCCAGCCACTTGCCGAACTGGCCGTCCCGGATGTGCGAGGGAACCCAGTTGATCTGCTTGTTGAGCTCGACCATCCGGTCCTTGAACTGGCTCACGGCCACGAACCAGGACGACAGCGCGCGCTGGATCAGCGCGTTGTCGCAGCGCCAGCAGTGCGGGTACTGGTGATCGTAGGTCTCGTGCCGCAGCAGGAGTCCGCGTTCCTTGAGGTCGCGGGTGATGTGCTTGTTGGCCTCGAAGACCTGCATCCCCTCGTACGGCGGCACCTCGGCGGTGAACCGGCCGCGCGCGTCGACCGGAACGACCGGCACGATGTCGGCCGCGTCGGTGACGACCTTGTCGTCCTCACCGAAAGCCGGTGCGATGTGCACGATTCCGGTGCCGTCGTCGGTGGTGACGTAGTCGGCGGCCAGCACCTGGTGGGCGTTGTCCCAGCCGGCGAAGAAGTCGAACGGCGGCTGGTAGCGGGTGCCGAGCAGGTCGGATCCCTTGTAGCGGGCCACCACCCGGTCGGCGACGTCCTCGCCGAGCTCGCGGGCGTAGGCCGCGACCCGGGCTTCGGCGATCAGGTAGCGCTCGGTGCTCTCGGCGGGCGCGACCAGCGCGTAGTCCACGTCGGGGTGCACGGCGGCGGCCAGGTTCGACGGCAGGGTCCACGGGGTCGTCGTCCACACCAGCGCGAGCGCGCCGTCGAGGTCGGCCCCGGGCGCGGTCAGCCGCAGGCCCACCGTCACGGCAGGGTCCTGGCGCGGCCGGTAGCCGTCGTCCATGCGGGTTTCGGTGTTCGACAGCGGCGTCTCGCAGCGCCAGCAGTACCAGAGGACCCGATATCCCTCGTAGACGAGACCCTTGTCCCACAAGGACTTGAAGGCCCACATGACGCTTTCCATGTAGTCCAGGTCGAGCGTCTTGTAGTCGTTCTCGAAGTCCACCCAGCGCGCCTGCCGGGTGACGTAGTCCTCCCACTCGGCGGTGTAGCGCAGCACGGAGGCCTTGCACGCCTCGTTGAAGGCGGCGACGCCCATGTCGTCGATCTCGGCCTTCGAGGTGATCCCGAGCTGCTTCTCCGCCTCGACCTCGGCGGGCAGGCCGTGGGTGTCCCAGCCGAAGCGCCGCTCGACCCGCTTGCCGCGCATCGTCTGGTAGCGCGGGACCGCGTCCTTGACGTAGCCGGTGAGCAGGTGGCCGTAGTGCGGCAGGCCGTTGGCGAACGGCGGGCCGTCGTAGAAGACGTACTCGTTCGAGCCGTTGTGGCCTGCCTCGCGCGCCTCGACGGAGGCGCGGAAGGTCTTGTCGTCGGCCCAGAAGTCCAGCACCTGGCGTTCGATCGCCGGGAACGCGGGCTGGGCCGCCACGCCGCGTTCGTCGGACGCGCCGAAGGAAACCTTGGGGTATGCCATCGCGGAGCTGCTCCTCGCAATGTGTCGTCGTTGCCGCCCTGTGGACGGGGACGACGTCCCGGACGTGCCGGGCACCGCGGTACCACCCCGCTTGCCGACGGCTGAAGACCGACGGCCACTCGATTGCCGGCTGTGACGGGCCGGACCCGTCCGGTTCTACTGAGGCACGAGATGCGCCCGTTCTTCCGGAGGCTCCCCGGTGATGGCCGGATCAACGCCTGGTGCTCACCAGAGTACCGGGCTTCGCCAGCGATAATTCACCGGCTCTGGCGAAGCTCCGCCGCGATCGTCGCGTTGGGCGCGCACCGGGCGCAGGGGGTGAACCCGAGCTCCCGGGCTTCACCGAGCTTCAGCGGCAGCGTCTTCGCCTCGCCGAGCCACTCGCAGGTCCGCACGTGGTAGCGCGGACGTTCGTCGACCACGACGACCTCGGCGTCCTGATCGGCCGACTCCGCGGCGTTGCTTCGCTCCTCACCGGGTTCCGCGCCGAGCGGCGCAGCCGGTGCGGTCTTGCTCTTCTTGCGGCGGCGGACCCTGATCCGGTCGAAGATCAGCACCGCCACCCCGAGTCCGCTGGCCAGGACCGAGATCCAGGCGAATCCCGCTCCGCCGCCGAGAACGGCGACCGCCAACGTCGCGGCGGCCACCAGCACCAGCAGCAGTACGACCAGCAGCACTCGAATTCCCTCTCGCCGAACCCCTCTCGGCAGATACCGGCGGTGACGGGCCATGACCCATCACCGCCGGTATGCCAAGTCTTGAACGGGGAATCAGCCCGCTTCGGCCGTCCTGGCCCCGAAGCTGTAGCTGGTGGCCTGCTGACCCGAACGGCTCCCGCTGCTGCTGCTCTCCGCAGGTGCGGCCGAACCGCGGTCCTGCAGCTCGCGCAGCTGAGACTCCAGGTAGGTCTGCAGTCGAGTGCGGTACTCCCGCTCGAACGTGCGGAGAGTCTCGATCTTCTTCTCGAGGGCGTTCTTCTCGTTGGTGATGTTGCCCATCACCTCAGCGTGCTTGCGCTGCGCGTCGCGTTCCAGGCTCGCCGCCTTGTCGCGCGCCTGCCGCTCAAGCGTCTCCGCCCGCGTGCGGGCGTCGTTGAGCATCGTCTCGGCCCTGGTCCGGGACTCGTTGACCATGCTGTCGGACTTCGAACGAGCCTCCGATAGCAGCTGCTCGGACTTCGTCCGGGCCTCCGACAACATGCCGTCGGCCTCCGCCTTGGCCTCACCGGTCAGCCGGTCGGCCATCTCCTGCGCGAGGCCGAGAACCTTGGCGGCCTGCACGTGGTGGTCGCCGCCCGGGGAGGTCTGCTCGGCAGCGGTCGGCGCCGGGACCGGGGTGAGCCGGCGCGGTTCCTCCGGTGGGGCGGCCGGGGTCGAGGCGGCAGCGGCGGACGCCGACGCAGCCTGGCTGCGCGCGTCGTCCAAGTCGACCTGGGCGGTCTGCAGCTGGGTCTCCAGCTGCTCCACCTGCCCACGCAGGTCGTTGTTCTCCTCAACCAGCCGGGCAAGCTCGGCTTCAACCAGGTCGAGGAATGCATCCACCTCGTCCTCGTTGTAGCCCCGCTTACCGATCGGGGGTTTGCTGAACGCGACGTTATGCACGTCGGCGGGGGTCAGGCCCACAAGATCACCTCACGCACTCCTTCGGCAGCTGCGGGTCGGTCGGGTTCCCCGTCACCCGGCCGGTTGCACCAGTCGCATCAGTATGAACACGACTAGCAGCAGCACCATAATCGATAGGTCCAGTCCGACGCCGCCGATCCGGACCGTCGGAATCACCCGACGCACCAGTTTCACGGGTGGGTCGGTCACTGTGTAGATGCTCTCCAACGCGATTGCAACCCCCCCAACGGGCCGCCAATCGCGAGCGAACACTCTAACGAGTTCCACCACGATACGCGCCGTGAGCAGGAGCCAGAAGAAGAACAGAACGTAGAACAAGACGATCTGCACCGGGTTCACGCCTTCAACTGTGCCACCACTCACCCGTAGTTGAAAAAGGCCCCCTCTGCTAGCCGTCGCTTGTCCTCGGCCGCGACGTCGACGTTCGGCGGTGAGAGCAAGAACACCCGGTTGGTGACCTTCTCGATCGAACCCCGCATCGCGAACGCCAGACCTGCGGCGAAGTCGACCAGACGCTTCGCGTCGGCCTCCTCCATCTCGGTCAGGTTCATGATCACCGGCGTGCCGTCTCGGTACTGCTCGCCGATGGTCCGCGCCTCGCTGTAGCTGCGCGGATGCAGAGTTGTGATCTTACTCAAGTTGAACTGAGTACCCGTGTCGGTCACCGCCCGCAGGCGCGAAACACCCTCGCTTCGCGGCTGATCGTTGGGCAGAGTGCTGCGTGACGCCGTCTCCGGCGCCCACTGCCGCCGCGGACGCGGCGGCTCCCGGAACTCCTCGGCGTAGGCCTCGGTCTCCGCGTCGGCCTGAAAACCGCCACGAGTACCCGCGGACCTGCGCCGGGACGCGCCCCGGTCTTCGTCGTAAGCGCCCCGGTCCGCGTAGGCAGGACGGGAGTCGTACACAGGACGATCATCGTCGTACCGCTCGCGGTAGGCGATCTCGTCCTCGTACTCGTCCACCTCGTCGGCCGGGACCATGCCGAAGTAGGCCTTCAACTTGTGCAGAGCGCTCATCGGCATGCCCTTCCTCTGCGGCTCCCTGACACCGAGCACGAGGTGGCCGGCCTTCGACCCCCTTTTGACGGCTACGGCGAGGTTAACCGCCGCCCGCCGAGCAGCGCGGTTCCGACACGCACCCTGGTCGAGCCGTGGGCAACGGCACTCTCCAGGTCGCCGGACATCCCCGCCGACACGTCCACAGCTTCGGGGTGATCAACGCGCAAGCGCTCGGAGATCGACGAAAGTGTGCTGAAGGACACATCCGAGTCGCCACCCAGAGGAGCGACGGCCATCACTCCCCGCAGCCGAAGATCGCTCGTTCGCGTGATCGTCTCGGCGAGTCGTGGAACGTCCTCCGGAGCGCAACCACCTCGTCCGGTCGTGCCGTCCAGGCTGACCTGCACCAACACGTCCAACGGGTGCTCCCGCTCGCCCGCGTCGAGCGCGCTGGCCGTTGCGCGGGCAAGGGCTTCGGCGAGCCGGTCGCTGTCGACCGACTCGACGACGCCGGCCCAGCGGGCCACCGCGCGAGCCTTGTTCCGCTGCAACTGGCCGACCATGTGCCAGCGCGACACCGCCTCCGGTCGCAGCTCGTCGAACTCGGCGACCTTGCCGCGCGCCTCCTGCTCCCGGTTCTCGGCGAAGGACGACAGCCCGAGATCGGAGAGAAGAGCCACATCGGATGCGGGGAAGGTCTTGGTCACAGCGAGCAGCTCGACCTCGTCCGGAGACCGGCCGGCGGCCTGGCACGCCTTCGCCAACCGCTCCCGGACGGCTTCCAGCGACTCGGCGAGCTCGGCCCGGCGTTCCTCCGGCGTCACTCCTCCTCCATCCAGATCACCGACGCGAAGCGGCCGGTCCGGCCGTTGTCCCGGCGGTGGCTGTAGAGCTCGGGGGTTTCCATCGTGCAGCGCGGGTCGACGCCGATCTTGGCGATGCCGACCTGCGCGAGCTGCTCGAAGAGCCCGGCGCGCAGGTCGAGCCCGGCGGTCCCCTTCCGGGTCTTGCAGGCGCTGCCGGGCAGGTGCTTCTCCACGTCCGCCTGCATGTCCTGCGGCACCTCGTAGCAGGCTCCGCACGCGGCGGGACCGATGAGCGCTTCCACCCGATCGAGTCGGGCACCCGCCTCGCGCATCGACTTCAGCGCCTCCGGCAGCACTCCCACGCGCGCGCCCACGCGGCCCGCGTGCACCGCGGAGATCACCCCGGCCTCGGGGTCGCCGAGCAGCACCGGCACGCAGTCGGCCGTCAGCGCGATCAGCGCGAGGCCCCGCTGGGCGGTCACGAGCGCGTCGGAGGCTTCCACCGCCGCCTCCTGCGGTTCGTCCACGACGGTCGCCGTGCGGCCGTGGATCTGCTCCATCCAGACCAGGTGGTCCTCGGGCAGGCCGATGCCGTCCGCCAGCTTGCGCGTGTTGGCCGCGAGCGCCTCCGGCGCATCGCCGACCCTGCCGCCGAGGTTGAAGGAGTCGAACGGCGCACTGGAGCTGCCGCCCTCCCGCGTGGTCGTCACGCGCCGAATCCGCACTTGCCCAGCCTCCCGAAAAGAAAAATCGACACCGGGAACCCGCGGTCCCCGGTGTCGATTCTCGCTTATGCGTCAGCGCCGCATGAACGGCGGAATGTCGACGTCGTCATCGGTGTCGTCACCCACCGGGACCGCCCGGTTCGGCAGTCCGCCGGGACGCGAAGCACCGGTGGAGTGCGTCGGGTAACCGCCGGTGCGGCCGGGCACCGACACCCCCTGCTGACCGGTGGACGAACCGTCGCCGCCGTAGGTCCGCTGCTGCGGGCTGTGCGGCTGGCTGGGCTGCTGGTACCCGGTCTGCTGCGGTGCCTGAGTCTGCGGCGCCTGAGTCTGCGGTGCCGGGGTCTGGGGTGCCGCGGGCTGCTCGGGCTGCGGGGCAGCGGGAGCCTCCGGAGCGGGCGCCGAGTCCTGCACCGGCTGAGCCGGGGCAGGCGCGGGAGCCGGGGCGCTCGGTGCGGCCGGAGCCTGAGCGCTCGGGGCCGCCGGTGCCTGCTGGGTCTCGGTTTCCGCCGGAGCAGCGGGCTTCTCGGCCTTGGGCGCCGACGTTTCGGCGTCCTCGGTGCGCCCGCCGACGCGGGTCGGTTCGAGCTTCTTGTGCGTCGGCGTGCCCGAGTCGAACCCGGCGGCGATCACCGTGACGCGCACCTCGTCGCCGAGCGAGTCGTCGATGACGGTACCGAAGATGATGTTGGCCTCGGGGTGCGCCGACTCCTGGACCAGCGATGCCGACTCGTTGATCTCGAAGAGACCGAGGTCGGAACCGCCCGCTATGGCCAGCAGCACGCCGTGAGCGCCTTCCATCGAGGCCTCCAGCAGCGGCGAGTTGATCGCCTTCTGCGCGGCTTCGACGGCTCTGCCATCACCCCTCGCCGAGCCGATGCCCATCAAGGCGCTGCCCGCTCCGGACATGACGCTCTTGACGTCGGCGAAGTCGAGGTTGATCAGACCCGGCGTGGTGATCAGGTCGGTGATGCCCTGGACACCGGAGAGCAGCACCTCGTCGGCCGAGCGGAAGGCGTCCATCAGGCTCACGCCGATGTCGCCGAGCTGCAGCAGCCGGTCGTTCGGGATGACGATCAGGGTGTCGCAGCAGTCCCGGAGCTCCTTGATGCCCTGCTCCGCCTGGGACGCGCGGCGCTTGCCCTCGAAGGAGAACGGCCGGGTGACGACACCGATCGTCAGCGCACCGAGCTTGCGCGCGATGTTGGCGACCACCGGGGCGCCACCGGTTCCGGTGCCACCGCCTTCACCAGCGGTCACGAACACCATGTCGGCGCCCTTGAGGACCTCTTCGATCTCCTCGGCGTGATCCTCGGCGGCCTTGTGCCCGACCTCCGGTGCCGCGCCGGCGCCGAGGCCGCGAGTGAGCTCGCGGCCGATGTCGAGCTTGACGTCGGCATCGGACATCAGCAGGGCCTGCGCGTCGGTGTTCACCGCGATGAACTCAACACCTTTGAGCCCGACCTCGATCATGCGGTTCACGGCGTTGACGCCGCCGCCACCGATGCCGACGACTTTGATCACCGCGAGATAGTTGTGCGGGGGCGTCATCGGATCCGCCTTCCTGATCGTGGCTGTCTGCTCTCTGCATCGACCGCCGGGACGGCCGCTGAGCCGGTGCCGCGATGCGGCTCCCCCTGGTCGTCGGCGCGGAATCGAAGTACACCCGATCCCGTGCCCGGTTCCGGACCGTAAGCGCGATCGCACTCTTGCGTCCAGCAGCCACGCCGGTTTCGGTAGCAGCAGTTTTGTGCTGTGCACCTCGGGGTTCGCACCCCGACGTCGTCCGTGTTGCTCAGCGGGTCCGCTCGTCGCCGCAGCTAGCCCAGTTCTTCGTTCCTCCCCTGCGCGATGACCCCGTCTAAGACGTGATCACCACATCGAACACCGTACCTGGCGACCCGATCACCTGGTTGAGGTAGTCGTGATTGGCGCAACGGCGTCATCGCAGCGGACAGCGCCGGAAATCCGGACGGCGGGTGTCTGGTTTGGCTGACAGCGTTTCCGCTCGCAGACGTCGAGACGGAGGAAGTGCGCGATGGCAGCGGATTTGCGAGGCGAGGTCGCGGTAGTCGCGGGCGCGACGAGGGGCGCGGGGCGGGGTATCGCCGTGGAGCTCGGGGCGGCGGGCGCGACGGTGTACTGCACCGGTCGCACGACCCGCGCGCAGCGCTCGGACTACGACCGGCCGGAGACCATTGAGGACACCGCCGAGCTGGTCACCCGGGCCGGCGGCGAGGGGATCGCGGTCCGGGTCGATCACACGGTCCCGGACGAGGTGCGAGACCTGGTGCGGCGCGTCGAATCCGAGCAGGGGCGGCTGGACGTGCTGGTCAACGATCTCGGCGGCGAGCACCTGATGGACTGGAACAAGCCGATCTGGGAGCAGGACCTGACCAAGGGCCTGCAGCGGCTGCGCACCGGCATCGAGGCGCACATGATCACCAGCCACTTCGCGCTGGCGCTGCTGAGCAGGCGTCCGGGCGGGCTGGTCGTGGAGCTCACCGACGGCACCGCCGAGGTGCACGAGAAGTTCTACCGCAACGAGTGCGGCGCGTTCTTCGACGTCGCCAAGACGGCGATGCACCGGCTGGCCCGCGCCCAGGGAGAGGAGCTGGCACCGCTGGGCGGCACCGCGGTGTCGCTGACGCCGGGGTGGTTGCGCTCGGAGATGATGCTGGAGATCTACGAGGTCACCGAGGACAACTGGCGCGAGTCCACGATCGCCCCAGCGGCTTTCGCGATCGCCGAATCACCGGCCTACGTGGGCCGCGCGGTGGTGGCGCTGGCGTCCGATCCGGACGTGGCCCGGTGGAACACCCAGTCGTTGTCCAGCGGTTTCCTGGCCGGGGAGTACGGGTTCACCGACACCGACGGGTCGCAGCCCGACTGCTGGCGGTTCGCGCTGGAGGTCGAGTGGGTCGACGGTGAGGGCGACGTCGAGGACTACCGGTAGAGCGCGGCGAAGCGCTCCGCGGCGCTCGCGAGGTCCTGGCGCAGCTCTTCCGGCGCCAGGACCTCGGCTTCCGGGCCGAGCGCGAGGATCTGCGAGAACGCGACCCGCAGCGATTCGCTCCGGAAAGTGGTGCGGACCCAGCCGCGCGCGTCCGGTTCACCGGCGGCCGCCTCTGCTTCGGCGGCGGCGAGCCCTTCGGTGGTGGCGCGCAGGCGAAGGAGCCCGGTGGGGCTGATGCGGAGGTCGACGTCGAGGGTGAGCAGCGACCGGGAGAACTCCTCGGCGGTGCGGTCCCAGAAGGCGGCGAGGTCGAAGTCCCCGTCCCGCTCGAACTCCTCCCCCGCCACGACCTCGCGGAACCGGTCGACCCGGTAGGTGCGGAACCGCCCGTCGCAGCGCGCAGCGAGGTACCAGACGCCGGCCTTGAGCACGAGCCCGTGCGGTTCGAGCTCGCGGTGGACGAGTCGTTCGCCGCGCTGGTACTCGACGCTGATCCGCAGGTCCGCCCACACGGCGCGGCCGATTTCCGGTAGCAGGGCCGGTGTTCCGGCCTCGCGGAACCAGCGGGGAGCGTCGAGATGGAAGCGCTGCCCCACCCGCTGGGGCGCGTCCTGGAACGGCGGTGCCAGCGCGGCGGTCGTCTTGCGGCGGGCGGCTTCGACCGCCTCGCCCAGCCCCATGTCGATGGCCGCCCCCGGGACCCCGGACAGGAACAGCGCCTCGGCCTCCTGCCGGTGCAGGCCGTTGAGCTTGGACCGGTAGCCGCCGAGCAGCCGGTACCCGCCACCCCGCCCGCGCTCGGCGTACACCGGGACCCCCGCCTCGGCGAGCGCCAGCACGTCGCGCGCCACGGTCCGCTCGGAGACCTCCAGCTCGCGCGAGAGCTCAGGTCCGGTCATCGACCCCCGGACCTGCAACAAGCACAACAACGACACCAACCGAGCAGCCCGCACCCACCCAACCTACGACCGACCACCGACGACCTCAGCGCAAGCCGGTGGTCTTGAGGGACTGGACGAGCCAGCGCTGGCCGAAGAGGAAGACCAGGACCGTGGGCAGGGCGGCGAGCATCCCGGCCGCGATGACGTAATGCATCTTCGACGAGAACTGGCCCTGCAGCGAGGCGATGCCGACCTGGACGACGCGCAGCGACTCGTCCTGGGCCACGGCCAGCGGCCACAGGAAGGAGTTCCAGTTGGCCAGGAAGAACAGCACCGCCAGCGCGGCGAGCATCGGCCTGCTCAGCGGCAGCACGACGTGCCAGTAGATGCGCCAGTGGCCGCAGCCGTCCAGCTGCGCGGCGTCCTCCAGCTCGCGCGGGATGCCGAGGTAGAACTGCCGCAGCAGGAACACGCCGAAGGCGTTGAACAGGCCAGGCACGATCAGTCCCGCGTAGGTGTCCACCAGGCCCAGCGCCCGGACCACCATGAACAGCGGCACCAGGATCACCGGCAACGAGATCAGCAGCGTCGCCACCACCGAGGCGAACGCGACACCGCGCCCGCGGAAGGACAACCGGGCCAGCGCGTAGGCGGCCATCGAGTGCAGGAGCAGGGCGATGACGGTGACGGTGATCGCCACGAACGCGCTGTTGCCCAGGTAGCGCAGGAAGGGCACCTCGGTGAGCACGTAGATCACGTTCGCCAGCGTCAGCTCGCCCGGCCAGCCGAGGCTGTAGAGCTCCGACTCCGGTCGGAACGCGCTGAGCAGGAACCACAGCAGCGGCGCGACCGTGCCGAAGGCGATCAGGTACGCGGCGACGGCTCGGGACCTAGGCATCGAACCGGCCTCCTCTCGTCAACGCGAACAGGGCACCGGTGATCGCGCCCAGCGCCACGACCAGCAGCGCGCAGATCGCCGACGCGTAGCCGAAGCGCCCGAACAGGAACGCCTGCTGGTAGGCGTAGTAGACGACCGTGGTGGTGGAGTTCGCCGGTCCGCCGGAGGTCAGCACGTAGACCAGGTCGAACGCCTGCAACCCGGTCACCGCGTTGATCAGCGAGGTCACCAGCACGAAGAAGCTCGTCGGGCGCAGCATCGGCCACGTGACGTGGCGGAACCGCTGCCACGGACCGCCACCGTCCACAGTGGCCGCGTCGTAGTACTCGCGCGGGATGTCCTGCAAGCCGCCCAGGAAGATCAGCATCTGGTAGCCCATCAGGAACCACACGCTGATCAGCACGAGCGTGAGCAGCGCCAGCGTCGGATCACCCAGCCAGGAAACGTCGTCCAGCCCGGTCAGCTTCGCCACCGCGCCCGTCTTGTCGGTGAGCAGGAACTGCCACAGCAGGCCGACCACCACCAGGCTCACGGCGTTCGGCAGGAACAGCGCGGCGCGCACCACCGCCACGCCCGGGAAGTGCTCCGACACCAGCAGCGCCAGGCCGAGTCCGGCGAAGAACGCCAGCGGCACGAACAGCGCGGCGTAGCCGAGGGTGATGCCGAAGCTCTTCCACAGCAGCCCGTCCCCGGCCATCAGCCGGAAGTTCTCCAGCCCGGCCCACTCGACGTTGCCGAAGCCGTCGACCTCGAAGAAGCCCACCAGCAGCGCCAGCAATGCGGGCAGGGCGATGAACAGCAGGAGGCCGAGCGCGTCGGGCGCGAGGAACGCGGCAGCGGCGGAGGCGTCGGATCTCTTCGATCGGCTCAATTGATCTGCGCTCCGTCGTAGGTGGACAGGAACGTGTTGATCTGCTCGGCAGCGGCCCTGGCGGCCTCGGCCGGATCGCCACCGCCGAGGTGGCAGGACTGCAGCGCGTCGGAGACCGCGCGGTAGATCTCCGGCGGGTAGCGGGGTTCCGGCCGGGCCTCGGCCATCACCTCCTCGGCGAAGACCCGCATCGGGCCGTCGGCGAACGCCCCACGCTGCTCGGCCAACCGCTGCACGGAGTAGCGCGGCGGCAAGTTGGTCTTGGCGACCGTGTTCCAGCGGCGCATCCGCTCCAGGCACGCGGGATCGGTGGATCCCAGCGCCCAGACGACGAATTCCGCCGCCGCGTCGGCGTTCTCGCTCTGTCCGTTGGCGACCATCGCCCAGCTGCCCAGAGCCGTGGTGTACGCGCCACCGGACGGGGTCGGCAGGGGCATGACCCCGTAGCGGAAATCCGGTGCCTGCTCGGCGATCTCGGCGATCGCCCAGATCCCGGCGTGCTGCATGGCGCAGTAGCCGTCGGCGATGTTGGAGATCGTGTCGTTGCCGCCGGTGCCCCGGACCCGGCGCGGTGCGGCGCCGAGGTTCACCGTCTCCTGCCAGAAGCGCAGCGCCTGGTGGACCTGCGGGCTGTCGAAGGCCGCGCTGCGGTGATCCGGGCTGAAGACCTCGCCACCCGCCATCCACATGGACTGGTAGAAGGTGAAGTTCTCGTAGTAGCCGGGATTGGTCTCCAGCAGGAGGCCGAAGCGGTCCCGGGTCGTGAGGCGTTGCGCCAGGGACAGGAGCTGGTCCCAGGTGCGCGGCAGGTCCCCCTCCGCGAGGTGCTGCTGCTCGAAGATCTCCTCGCTGTAGTACAGGGCCAGCGGCTCGATCTCCATCGGCAGCCCGAAGACGCGGTCGTCGACCAGCCTGGTCTCCAGCACCTGCGGCAGGAAGTCCGCTCGCACGGCCGGATCCAGGTGCGGGGTGAGGTCGGCGAGCGCTCCACCGTTGTAGTAGCGCAGGAAGTCGCCGGGGCTCAGCAGGAAGACGTCCGGGCCGGCTCCGGCGCTGAAGGACGTCTGCAGGGTGGGGCCGGACTTGTAGTCCTTGTTGGGGACGTAGCGGAGCCGGACCTTGATGTCGTGGGTGTCGTTCCACTCCTCGGCCAGCTGGACGAACCAGTCGCTCTGCGACTTCTGCTGCCCGCCGGGACCGTAGAAGTTCCAGAGGCTCAGCTCCCGAGGCTTCGGCGCGCAGCCCACCAGCGCGGGTCCGGCGGCCAGCGCCCCCATTCCGCCGAGGAAGGCTCGCCGCCCCACCGATCCGGTCACCCGACCACCCCCAGAGGCCCAGCAAACGATTACCAAGCACGCTAAGTGACCCCGATCACCCAGTCAATGGACCCGCCCGGATCACCCCTTCCGGGCAAGTCCCAGTTTTAGGGGTCGTTGCAGAATCACCTTGCTTGGCGGTGCGGGTAGCGGAACCTCACACGCCGCCTGGACTCCGTGCGCCACTCCTGATGTATGCCAATACACGGCGTCGCGGCGTACTCGCCAGACGACGTGTGAGAACCCGCGGCGGTGCCAGCTGAGTCCCACACCTGAAACAGCGGCTCCGCCGCATTCTGAAACGACTCCTTAGTCCGAACTGAGCGGACATTTCGGGCGCGAAGGGTCCTCGGTTTGGACTAAAACTGGGACTTGGCGAGGTCACGCGAAGTGGGGTGGGGATCCGGTGAGGGCTCGATGGGTGGCTTCTTCGTCGGCGTAGTAGTTGGGACCCGGGGCTTCGGTGTCGTAGTAGCGGTGGAACACCGGGGTTTGCGAGCCCGACATCGGAGGGACGATCCAGGACCAGTCGACCGGGCACTTGCGGCCCGAGGCCTCCTCCTTCTCCAGATGCGTGAGGAACCGGTGCGATTCGGTGTGGTGATCGGTAATCGTCACCCCGGCCTGCTGGTAGGAGTGCAGCACCGCCCGGTTGAGCTCGACCATCGCGCGGTCCCGCCAGAGGGTGTCCTCGCGCGAGGTGTCCAGGCCCAGCCGCTCGGCGATCACCGGGACGAGGTCGTAGCGATCGTTGTCGGCGAAGTTGCGGGCACCGATCTCGGTCCCCATGTACCAGCCGTTGAAAGGCGCTGCGGGGTAGGAAACACCGCCGATCGACAGGCGCATGCCGCTGATGACCGGAACCGCGTGCCAGCGCAGCCCGAGCTCGGCGAACCACGGCAGGTCGGGGTGGGTCATCGGGACTTCCCGCACCGCGTCCGGGGGCAGCGCGAACATGTGCGCCCCCTCCTCGCGGGTCTCGACCACCAGCGGCAGCGGGTCGAAACCCGTGCGGCGGGCGGGAGCTCGCCAGCCGAAACCGGTGACGGCCTCGGTGAAGCGGACGTAGCGCGGGTCGCCGAGCACCGAACCGTCCGCGTTGCGGTACCCGGCGTAGCGGATGAGCTGCTCGTTCCAGATCCGCGGGGCGGGGCGCTGCGGGGTTTCGGGCGGGAAGACGCTGATCACCGGGCGCACCTTGCCGCCGTTGGTGGCCATCCGCAGGTGCTCGACGCAGTGCGCGGCCACGCCGGACACCGTGTGCACGTCGCGCAGGTCGCGCACTTTCAGGCTGCGCCAGTACAACCGGCCGATGCAGCGAGCGCTGTTGCGCCAGGCGACCTTCGCGCCGTAGGCGAGCTCCTCGGCGGTGTGCCGATAGGTGCCGATCGTCTCGACCTCGTAGCGCATCCGCGCCAGCCGGTGCTGGATCGGGGTGTCGACGCGGTTCTCGGCGTGGAAGAGCCGCAGGAACTCCTCCGCTTCGGCGATGTCGACCGCGGGCGCCCGGAACACCGGCGCCGCAGGTGGGGGGACGGGACGTAAGCGGCGGGTCCGCTCCGCCGCACCGGCTCCTCCGGAGAAGACCGCTTCCGGCGCGTCACCACTCACCCTGAACACGGCACCACGTTAGCGCGCGGATGATGATCTCGAACCGGTGCCGCTCACCGGCGGCCGATCAGGCGACGGTCGGCAGCGCAGGTGTCGTAACGTCGTAGACCTTGCCGGGACGGGTCAGCAACGACGGCAGGATCAGCGCCTTGCGCGGCGTGTCCTCGATCGTCCCCCAGTCGACGATCCGGCCGCCGGTCAGCTCCAGCCGGATGTCGCTCGGGCTGCGCGCGAGCACGGCGGTCACCTCGGTCCGCACCGGGACCGGCAGGGCCACCAGCACCGACAGCCCGGCGCGGGTCATCGGATCCTCGGCGGAAGCCTGGGGCGCGCGCAGTTCCGGCACTCCGGCGGGCGGGGCGGGGACCGTCTCGAACGGCACGCCGTCCACGTCGAGCAGGCGAACCCCGTCGGTGGCGCGGAAGTACGCCGCCGGGGCCCGTTCGGTGACCTGGATGATCACGGTGGACGGCCAGTCCAGCACCGCCTGCGCGTCGGCGACCTTGGGCAGCGCGTGCAGGTTCTCCCGGATCTGCTGGGGGTCGACGCGCAGCATCGGCGTCCCCTCGGCCACCTCCGCGGTCTGGATCACCGCGTCCGGCCGCAGGCTCGCGTTGCCCTCCACCCGCACGGTCCGCACGCCCACCAGCGGGGAGAAGTAGACGACCAGGAAACCGATCGTCACCACCGCCAGCACGCCCGGCAGCAGGAAGCGCCGCCAAGCCGGAACGGGCGGCGCACTCCGGCGCACCTGCCGGCGCCGCGCTCGCTCCGCCGCGCTCCGATCGGTCACCCCAGGTCCTCCCCCTCGCCGTTGCCGGGCGAACCCGCGGCGCGGTCGAGCTCGCCGAGGATCTCCGGGCCGAGCATGGTCACGTCACCGGCGCCCATCGTGAGCACCAGGTCGCCGGGCCGGACGAGCCCGGCGACGCGCGGTCCGGCATCGGTGAAGGACGGCTCGAAGTGCACGTTCTCGGCGGGCAGCGGGATGGCGTCGGAGATCAGCTTGCCGGTCACACCGGGCTGCGGGTCCTCGCGCGCGCCGTACACGTCGAGCACGACGACCTCGTCGGCCAGGCCCAGCGACTCGGCGAACTCCGCGGCGAACGTCGCGGTCCGCGAGAACAGGTGCGGCTGGAACACCACGACGACCCTGCCCGCACCGGCGACCGGGCGGGCCGCGCGCAGCTGCGCGGAGACCTCGGTCGGGTGGTGGGCGTAGTCGTCGTAGACGCGAATGCCGTTGACGCGCCCCTTGAACTCGAATCGGCGCCGCACACCGCCGAAGGCCGCGAGGCCTTCCAGCATCCCCTCCAGCGGAGCACCGAGCTCCAGACCGGCGAGCAGCGCGGCGACGGCGTTGGCGGCCATGTGCTCGCCGGGGACGGCGACCTGCACGTCGACGAGTTCGGGTGCGACGCCCACGAGTTCCACCGACACCACGCCCACGCCCTGCTCGGCGCGGTAGCCGGCGAGCCGGGCGTCGCCCTCGGCAGTCGCGTTCGCGCCGTAGCGGCGCACCCGCAGCCCGGCCGATTCCGCTTGCGCCGCGAGGACTTCCGCGCCCGGGTCGTCGGAGCAGACGATGAGCACACCACCGGGCTCGATGCGACCGACGAAGTCCTCGAAGACCTTGGTGTAGGCCTCCTCGGTCCCGTGGTGGTCCAGGTGGTCAGGTTCGACGTTGGTCACGACCGCCACCGACGGCGCGTACGCCAGGAACGATCCGTCGCTCTCATCGGCCTCGGCGACGAAGACCCCGCCGTCGCCGTGGTGCGCGTTGGCGCCGGACTCGTTGAGGTCGCCGCCGATGGCGAACGACGGGTCGACGCGGCAGTGCTGCAGCGCGACCGTGAGCATCGAGGTCGTCGAGGTCTTGCCGTGCGTGCCTGCGACGCAGGCCACGCGGTGATCGGCCATCAGCCCGGCCAGCGCCTCGGCCCGTCGCAGCACGGCGATGCCGCGTTCCTGCGCGGCGACCAGCTCGGCGTTGTCCGGGCGGATCGCGGTGGAGACCACGACGGCCGTCGGCTCCTGGTCGAGCAGGTCGAGGTTCTCGGCGTGGTGCCCGATCCCGATGCTCGCGCCCTGCGCGCGCAGCGCCATGACGGTGCGCGAGTCGCGCGCGTCGGAACCGGAGACCTGGTGGCCTCGGGCGAGGAGGATGCGGGCGATGCCGCTCATCCCGGCCCCGCCGATGCCCACCAGGTGGACCCGCTCGAGCAGTCGCTCCATGTCGGCGGTCATTGACCCGCCACCTCCATCACGATGCGGGCGAGCACCTGGTCGGCCTCGCGGTGGCCGCTGCCCATGGTCGCCTGGCTCATCATCTGCAGCCGCTGCGCGTCCAGGGCCATCGGGACGATCTCGTCGATGACCCGCTGCGGCGTCAGCTCCTCGTCGGCGATGAGCCGGGCTCCTCCGGCGCTGACGACCGGCTGGGCGTTGAGCGCCTGCTCGCCGTTGCCGTGCGGCAGCGGCACGAACACGGCGGGCAGACCGATGGCGGAGACCTCGGCGACGGTCATCGCGCCCGACCGGCACACGACCAGGTCGGCGGCGGCGTAGGCGAGGTCCATCTGCTCCAGGTACGGCACGGTCCGGTAGATCGGCGCACCCATGACCTGCTGGATCGCGACGCTGTTCTTGGGGCCGTGGGCGTGCAGCACGCCGATGCCCGCGCGGCCGATGGCCTGCGCGGCGCCGGAGAAGGCGGTGTTGAGCGTCTGCGCGCCCTGGGAACCGCCGAAGACCAGGACCGTCGGCGCGTGCGGGTGCAGTCCGAAGTGCTGACGGGCCTGCATCCGCAGCTTCCAGCGGTCCAGCCTGGTGATCGACTCCCGCAGCGGGATGCCGATGGTCTGCGCCCCGGGCAGTCCGCTGTCGGGGGTCGCCGACAGGACGCGGGCGGCGAGCTTGGCGCCGACCTTGTTGGCCAGCCCGGCGCGGGCGTTGGCCTCGTGCACCACGATCGGCACCCGACCGCGGGCGGCGAGGTAGGCGGGCAGCGAGACGTAGCCGCCGAAGCCGACGACGACGTGGGCGCCGACCTTGTCGAGCACGTCGCGGGTCTGGTGAACGGACTCGCGCACCTTCAGCGGCAGCTTGAGCAGGTCGGTGTTGGGCTTGCGGGGCATGGGGACCGGCGGGATCAGCTCCAGCGGGTATCCGCGAGCCGGGACCAGCCGGTTCTCCAGTCCTCGTTCGGTGCCCAGCGCGGTGATCTGCGCGTCCGGGCGGACGCGGCGCACCGCGTCGGCCAGCGCCAGCGCCGGTTCGATGTGCCCCGCGGTGCCGCCTCCTGCGACCACCACCGAAAGACGACGCATGCCCATCCCGGCGCCCTGCGGTTCGCCCAGGCGCTGGATGCGGACCGTCTGGTCACCGCTCAACGGTGTCCTCCTCGTGTCTGAGCCCGTGAGCCGGGCCCGCTGCGCGCACCTCGTGCGCGGGGTTCTGCTCCGCTCCGGCGCGTGCCCGGCGCACCGGAGCTCTTGGCTCCGGGCCTGGTCCGGGGAACGGGCCGGGAAGTCTTCCGCCTCGCCGGCGGGCGGTACGGCGCCGGGGTGGGCAGTCGGAGCAACCTGCCGACCCGCCCCGGTCCCAGAGACCGTAGCGCGGCGATGGCTTCGGGCTCGTGCCGGGCGAAGTTCGCGAGGAGGCCGAACACGAGCATGCTGGTGACCACTGAGGACCCGCCGGAGGAGATCAGCGGCAGCGGCAGACCCGTGGTCGGCAGCAGGCCCACGACGTACCCGATGTTGATCACCGCCTGGCCGACCAGCCAGGTCGTGAGGGTCGCCGCGACCAGCCGGATGAAGGGGTCGGTGTTGCGGAAGGCGATGCGCATGCCCACGTAGGCCGTGGTCGCGTAGAGCATCAGCACGACCGCGCAGCCGATGAAGCCCAGTTCCTCGCCGATGACCGCGAAGATGAAGTCGTTGTGCACGTTGGGCAGGTACTGCCACTTCGACCAGCCCTGGCCGAGCCCGCGCCCGAGCAGGCCACCGTCGGCGAGCGCGAACAACCCCTGCATGGCCTGGTACCCGTTGCCCGACGGGTCCGACAGCGGGTCGAGGAAGGTGGTCAGCCGCGCCATCCGGTACTCGGCGACCATCGCGAGCACCACGCCACCGGTGACCGCGCCCAGCGCCATCATCAGGAACAACCGCAGCGGCGCACCGGCGAACCACAGCAGTGCCAGCAGCACGATGAACAGCGTGATGGTGGAACCCAGGTCGGGCTGCAGCATCACGAGCGCGAACATCAGCAGCGCACCCGGCACGACCGGGACGAGCAGGTGGCGGTACTGGGTCATCAGGCCGCGCTTGGTGACCAGCACGTGCGCGCCCCACAGGGCGAAGGCGACCTTGGCGAACTCGACGGGCTGGAACGACACGCCCGCGACCACGAACCAGCTGCGCGCGCCGTTGAGCTCGGTTCCCAGCGGCGTCAGCACCAGCACGAGCAGGCCGAGGCAGAAGGCCAGCAGAGGGAGGCTGTAGCGGCGCATCAGCCGGACCGGGACGCGCAGCGCGATGTAGAACAGCCCGAGCCCGCCCACGCAGTACAGGACCTGCTTGACGAACACGCCGTAGGAGGTGCCGTCCTTGTTGAACGAGTCGACGCTGGAGGCCGAGAGGACCATCACCAGCCCGAACACCGTGAGCAGGCCGAACACGGCCAGCAGCAGGTGGAACGAGGCCAGCGGACGGGTCAGCCAGGCGGTCAGCGTGGACATCACGGTCATCCCGGCGCCCTTGCGGGGTTCTCGCCGGGGAGCGGTCTTCGGCGCAGCGGTGGTCACCGGATCACCCGCCGCGGGTCGTCGCCGCCGGGGTTTCGGACAGCACGTCGCGCACCGCGTCGGTGAAAGCCCGGCCGCGGTGGGCGTAGTCGGTGAACATGTCCATCGACGCGGCGGCCGGGGCGAGCAGCACCACCGAGCCGGGCCGCGCGCAGGCATGCGCCAGGCGAACTGCTTCGAGCATGCCCGCATCGTCCCCTGCGGCGACCTCGTGCACGGGCACATCCGGGGCGTGTCGACCGAGCGCGGCGGTGAACGCGGCCCGGTCGCGGCCGATCAGCACCGCGGTCGCCAGTCGCCCGGCGTTGGCGCGGACAAGGTCCTCGACGTCGGCGCCCTTGAGCAGCCCGCCCGCGATCCAGACGACGGAGTCGTGCGCCCGCAGCGCGGCGTCGGCGGCGTGCGGGTTGGTGGCCTTCGAGTCGTCGACGTAGGACACACCGCCGGCCTCGGCGACGACGACGGAGCGGTGCGCGCCCGGCTCGAAGCTGCGCAGCCCTTCGGCCACGGCGGCCGGTTCCACGCCGTGCGCGCGGGCGAGCGCGGCCGCGGCCAGCGCGTTCGCGACGTTGTGCGGACCCGCGGGGCGGATCTCCGACAGCGCCGCGAGCGCGACGCCGTCACCGAAAGCGCGGTCCACCAGCCGGTCTTCGGCGACCCCCAGCTGCCCGTCCCCGGGCGCTGCGAGGGTGAACGACACGCGCCGGGACCCGGCGGCGTCGACGAGGCGTGCGGACCACTCGTCGTCGGCGTTGAACACCGCGACGTCGTTGCCCGCGAACACCTTCGCCTTCGCCTCGCCGTAGGACTCCAGCGAACCGTGCCAGTCGAGGTGGTCGTCGGCGAGGTTGAGCACCACGGCGGCCTCCGGGCGCAGCGCCTGCTGCCAGTGCAGCTGGAAGCTGGAGAGCTCCACCGCCAGCACCCGGTGTCCCGCGCGCACCGCGTCCACCACCGGCAGGCCCACGTTCCCGCAGGCCACCACGTCGGCACCGGCCGCGCGCAGGATCGACTCCAGCATGCTCACGGTGGTCGTCTTGCCGTTGGTCCCGGTCACCGCGAGCCAGCTCGCGGGGCCTTCCGGCCGCTCCTGGTCCAGCCACCACGCGAGCTCGACCTCACCGATCACCTCGACACCGGCGGCGGCAGCGGCCGCGGGCAGCGGCGCGTCGGGACGCCAGCCGGGGCTGGTGACCACCAGATCGGTGTCCTCCGGCGGGGTCTCAAGACCGGCGACCAGCCGAGCGCCCTGCGCCTCCAGCGAGGCGAGCGCGGCCAACCGGTCCGCGGAGCCGTCGGTCACCGTCACCTCCGCGCCCGCGGCCAGCAGCGCCTCCGCCGCCGACCGCCCGGACACCCCGGCACCGGCGACCAGCACCCGCAACCCTCGGTACCGGCTCGCAGCCACTGCGCCTCCTTCAATCGGTCTTCAACGGCGAAGCCGTTGGCCCACCTGAGCAACCCGCAGCGCCGCGGGTTCTGACACGTCGTCCGGCGAGGACGCCGCACACGTCAGGAGCGGCGCCCGCAGTCAGGTTCCGCCACGGGCACCGCTGCGCAAGACGCTCGACACATTTCTACCGCGCCAGCGCCAGCCAGTCCGCGTAGAAGAGACCGACGCCGAACATGCAGCTGATCCCGGCCAGCACCCAGAACCGGATGATGACCGTGGTCTCGGCCCAGCCCGCCAGCTCGAAGTGGTGGTGGAACGGGGCCATCCGGAACAGCCGGCGCCGGGTCGTCCGGAACACCACGATCTGCAGCACCACCGACAGCGCCTCGACGACGAACACGCCACCGATGATGATCATCAGCAGTTCGGTGCGGGTCACCATCGACAGGCCCGCCAGCAGACCGCCGAGCGCCAGCGACCCGGTGTCGCCCATGAAGATCTTCGCGGGCGCGGCGTTCCACCACAGGAACCCGACGCAGGCCGCCATCGCCGCCGCCGCGACCACCGCGATGTCCAGCGGGTCGCGCACCGTGTAGCAGCCCGGCGCCGGACCGGAGTTGAAGCAGTCGTTGCGCAGCTGCCAGAACGAGATCAGCACGTAGGTGGCCAGGACCATCGCCGCGGTACCACCGGCCAGGCCGTCCATGCCGTCGGTGAAGTTGACCGCGTTGGACCAGCCGCTGATCGCGATGTAGGCGAAGATCACGAAGCCGACCGCGCCGAACGAGATCACCGTGATGTCCCGCAGGAACGACAGGTCCACCGAGGCCGGCGTGACGTCGTTCTGGTTCGGGAACTGGATCGCGAGGATCGCGAACAGCACCGAGGCGACCAGCTGGCCGACCAGCTTCGCGGTCTTGTTCAGACCGAGGTTGCGCTGCTTGCGGATCTTGATGAAGTCGTCGAGGAACCCGACGATGCCCAGCGCCGTGGTCAGCCCCAGCACCAGGAGGCCGGTGGCGGTGGGCTGATCACCCATCACCACGTGGGTGACGAGGTAGCCGCACCACATCGCCACCAGGATGGCCATGCCGCCCATGGTCGGCGTGCCGCGCTTGGCCGCGTGGGTGCCCTGCACCTCTTCGCGGATCTCCTGACCGAAACCCTGCCGGGAGAACACCCGGATCAGGTAAGGCGTGAACAGGATCGAGATGACCAGCGCCACCGCGGCGGAAATCAGAATCGGCTTCACTGCTGCTGCTCTCCATTACCGCCATCGGCGAACAAGGCTTCCGCGACCCGCCACAACCCGGCCGAGTTGGACGCCTTGGTCAACACCACATCTCCGGGACGCAACTCGGCGCGCAGCAGCGCGACGGCCGCGTCGATGTCCGGAACCAGCACCGATTCCTCTCCCCACGACCCTTCCAGAGACGCCGCTTGGTGCATCGCCCGGGCCTGTTCGCCGACCACCACGAGCCGGTCGATGTTCAGCCGGACGGCCAGCCGCCCGATCTCGTCATGCGCCTCGACATCGGCGTCGCCGAGCTCGGCCATCGGCCCGAGCACCGCCCACGCGCGCGCCGGGCGGCCCCGGGTCATCGAGGCCAGCGTCTTGAGCGCGGCGCGCACCGACTCGGGGTTGGCGTTGTAGGCGTCGTTGACCACGGTCACGCCGCCAGGGGTCTCGGCGACCTCCATGCGTCGCGCGGAGACCCGCTGGACGGCGCCCAGCCGCTCGGCGACCTCGCGCAGCGTCGCGCCCAGCTCCAGAGCCACGGCCGCGGCCGACAGCGCGTTGCCGACGTGGTGCTCACCGACCAGCGGTAGCGTCACCGTCTCCTTGCCGGACTCGGTGACCAGCGTGAACGTCGGCCTGGCGAACTCGTCGACCTCGAGGTCCTCGGCCCGCACGTGCGCGTTCGGGGACTCGCCGACCAGCACCACGCGCGCCCGGGTGCGCTCGGCCATCGCCGCGACCAGCGGGTCGTCGGCGTTGAGCACCGCCACGCCGTCCTCGGGCAGCGACTCCACCAGCTCGCCCTTGGCCTGCGCGACCGCCTCCTGCGAGCCGAACTCGCCGAGGTGCGCGTGGCCGACGTTGAGGACCACGCCGATGCTCGGCGGCGCGACCTCGCAGAGGCTCGCGATGTGCCCCACGCCGCGAGCCGACAGCTCCAGCACCAGGTGCCGGGTCCGCTCGTCGGCGCGCAGCACCGTCCACGGGTGCCCGAGCTCGTTGTTGAACGAGCCGGGCGGCGCCACCGTCGGGCCCATCGGGTCGAGCAGCTGCGCGATCAGGTCCTTGGTGGACGTCTTGCCGGACGAGCCGGTGACGCCCACGACCGCCAGGTTCGGCAGCCGGTCCACGACGTGGCGGGCCAGCTTCGCCAGCCCGCCCAGCACGGCCGCTCCGGTGCCGTCGGTGTCTCCTGCGAGCGCCATGGCGCTGGAGCGCTCCTCGACCGGCACCGTCGGCACCAGCACTGCGGGGGCGTCCACCTCGCGTGCGGCGAGCACGCCCGTGGCGCCGTCGGTGATCGCCTGCGCGGCGAAGTCGTGCCCGTCGACGCGTTCACCCGGAACGGCCACGAACAGTCCGCCATCGGTGATCTTGCGCGAGTCGAACTCGACCCCTGCGCTGACGATCTCCGAGCCTTCCGCACGGTGAAGCCTGCCGCCCACCGCCGCAGCGATGTCAGCGAGGCTGAGCCGGATCAACCTGCCTCCTCGGTGTTCTTGCGGGACATCCGCTTCCGGTGGGCCGGGTTCGCACCCCGCCCACAGGTCCGCTCTCCGACAGACTCTCGACGCTCACGCGCCCGCTGTCGCGTCCCGCCCCCGACGATCTTGGGTTTCTTCGTTGCGGCCAAGCCTATGGCGCAGCGCGGCGGCCAGCTCCTCCCGGTCCGAGAAGGGATGCACCACGCCCGCCACCTCCTGTCCTGTCTCGTGGCCCTTGCCCGCGACGACGACGATGTCGCCCGGCTTGGCGCGTTCGACCGCGGCGACGATGGCGTCTCGCCGGTCGCCGATCTCGATCACCTCACCACGCTCGCCGGTGGGCACCTCCTGCGCCCCCGCCAGCATCTCGGCACGGATGTCGGCCGGTTCCTCGCTCCGCGGATTGTCATCGGTGACGATCAGCAGTTCGGACCGCCGCGCGGCGGCCTCGCCCATCAGCGGGCGCTTGGCGGTGTCCCGGTCGCCTCCGCAGCCGAGCACGACGACGACGTCACCGTCGACCTGCGCTCGCGCAGCGTCCAGCACGGCCGAAACCGCACCGGGTTTGTGCGAGTAGTCCACCACAGCGGTGAAGTCCTGCCCGAGCGCGACACGCTCCATCCGACCGGGCACGTCGACCTCGGCCAAGCCCTTCTCGATCGCGCTCAGCGGCACGCCCGCCGCGTGCAGCGCGCCGATGGCCAGCAGCGCGTTCGCGACGTTGAACGGGCCGGGCAGGCGCAGCCGGATGGGCAGCTCGACGCCCTCGGGACCGTGCGCGGTGAAGGTCTGCTCACCGGTCGGGTAGGTCGTCACGCCCGTGGCGGTCCACCCGGCGTCGGAGCTCTCCGTCGAGACGGTCACCGTGTCGGGGGTGACGAGCCTGCGGCCCCAGTCGCCGTCCACGCAGACCACCTCGCGCTCGGCGCGGCCGTCGAACAGCAGCGCCTTGGCCTGGAAGTAGTCCTCCATGTCGCGGTGGAAGTCCAGGTGGTCCTGGGAGAGGTTGGTGAAGGCGCCCACGGCGAACCGGGTGCCCGACACGCGACCCATCGCCAGCGCGTGGCTGGAGACCTCCATGGCCACCGTGGTGACGTCGTGCTCGACCATCACGGCCAGCAGCGCCTGCAGGTCGGGTGCCTCCGGGGTGGTGAACGCGCTGTCCAGGCGCTCGCCGGCGATCCGGGTCTCCACGGTGCCGATCTGGCCGGTGGTGAACCCGGCCGCGTCGAGCGCGGATTCCAGCAGGTAGCTGGTGGTGGTCTTGCCGGAGGTGCCGGTGACCCCGAGGATCTTCAGCTTGCTGGACGGGTCGCCGTAGATCAGCGCGGAGGCCCTGCCGAGGACGCCGCGCGGGTCGTCGTGCTCCAGCAGCACCACGCGTCCCTCGCGCACCGCCGGGTGCTCGGTGAGGTTCGCGCGCAGGATTCCGTCGGCGTCGGTGAGCACCGCGCGCGCACCGGCTTCCAGCGCCTGCTCGGCGAAGTCCGCACCGTGCACGCGGACACCGGGAAGGGCGGCGAACAGATCGCCGGGGCGAACGTGTTGAGCGCGCAGCGTGGCACCGGTGACCGCTGCATCGGCAGCGGCATGACCGGGTACGAGCACGAGGCGCGCGCCGATCTCATCGGCGAGTTTGTTGATCTCCACCGGCTCGACGCGAGTAGGTCGAGGCGGGGCAGTCGCGACCGCGGAAGGCACGTCGCGACAGGCTACCGGTACCACTGGCGGTCGCATCTTCATGGTCGCCCACCCGTTCGGCCGCGTCGCCGTTGCCCCGAACCGCGTAGTACCCACTGGCCATCGCTCGATTCGCACCACCCACCCCACACCCCACACCGAGAGGACCCGCGGCCCGCAGCCACGGGCCCCTCTCCAGTTCCCGGGCCTCACCTCCGCAGCGCCGGTGGCCCCAATTTCTTAAGTATTTGAGCCTCACCCGGGTGACATGCAAATACTTAAGAAATTGGGGGTCTGCCCGGTCGGAGCGTGACGGGCGGGGCGGGTTGTCCGTTTCGCCGGCGGGAAGGGGGCGTGGCGGGAAATGGACGCGCCTCTGGCCCAGGACATTCCGGACCTATAACGTTCCGATGCACGTTGGAGATTTTCTGGTCTCTGGAGGAATTCGTGAGAAACCATCGCCCCGGTCTGCTGGCCGCCGCAGGCCTCGCCACCGCACTGGTCCTCGCCCCGCTGACCGCTCACTCCGCCCTGGCGACACACGCTCCGTCCGCGGAACCCGCCGCCGCAGCGGCCATCGCCCCCTACGACGCCGGGGACGGCACCGCCGCGGGTGCCGTCGAGTGGTTCAAGGCCAAGCAGGGCGACAGCTCCTACGAGAACTACTGCGAGAAGGCCGTCGAGAACGCCTACGGCGTCACCGGCATCTGGCCCTCGGCCATCGACCACTGGAACGGCGCCGTCAACGCGGGCAAGGCCCACACCGACGGCTCCACGCCCCCGGCAGGCGCGTTCGTGTACTGGAACACCAACCAGTACGGGCACGTCGGCATCGCCGACGGCAACGGCGGCTTCTACAGCAGCAGCATCGACGGTGCCATCGGTCACGCCGACGACCCGTCCTACTTCGTCAACTACCTCGGCTGGAGCGACCCCCAGGTCCCGGCCTGACCCCTACCCCGTCGGAACGCGCGCTGGGCGGCCTGACAGCAACGCCCAGCGCGGTCCGGTGGTCAGTGGCCGTCCCGGGGGACGTAGCGGCCGGACTTGCCGACGAGGAAGTCCAGGTCGGCGCCATCGGACGCCTGCAGGACGTGGTCGTAGTAGAGCCGCTGCCAACCGCGCTCGTAGGGGTTGTCCGGGTCCTTCCACTCGGCCTTGCGGCGCTGGAGCTCCTCGTTCGGGATCTCCAGGTCCAGCCGCCTGTTGGGCACGTCGATGCTGACGGTGTCACCGGTGCGGACGAAGGCCAGCGGACCGCCCGCGGCCGCCTCCGGTGTGACGTGCAGGACCACCGTTCCGTAGGCCGTGCCGCTCATCCGGCCGTCGGAGATGCGCACGATGTCGTCGAAACCCGCGTCCTGCACCTTCTTCGGGACCGGCACGTTGGCGACCTCGGGCATCCCCGGATACCCCTTCGGCCCGGCGTTGCGGACGACGAGCACGGTGTTCTCGTCGACGCCGAGATCGTCGTCGGCGCAGACCGCGTAGTACTCGTCGACGTCCTCGAACACCATCGCCGTGCCCCGGTGCACCAGCAGCCGGGGCGACGCGGCGGACTGCTTGATCACGGCACCCCCGGGCGCCAGCGAGCCGCGCAGCACCGCCGTCCCGGTGCCCACGGCCTGGAACGGCTCGTCGAAGGAGGTGATGACCTCGCGGTTGTGCACCTCGGCGTCGGCGATGTTCTCGCCCATCGTCCTGCCGTTGACGGTGATCGCTTCCCGCTCGACCAGCCCGCCGAGTTCCTTGAGGACCGCAGGCAGCCCGCCCGCGTAGCAGAAGTCCTCCATCAGGAACTTGCCGCTGGGCTGCAGGTTCACCAGCGTCGGGACCTCGCGGGTGTCGATGTCGAAGTCGTCGACGGTGAGCTCCACGCCGACCCGCTTGGCGATCGCGATCAGGTGCACCACGGCGTTGGTGGACCCGCCGATGGCGGCGTTGGCGCGGATGGCGTTGCGGAATGCCTCGCGGGTCAGGACGTCGGAGGGCTTGAGGTCCTCACCGACCATCTCCACGATCCGCTGCCCGGTCTGCTGCGCGGTGGCGTATCGGCGGGCGTCCACAGCGGGCCAGGACGCCGCGTAGGGCAGCTGCATGCCCAGCGCCTCCACCACGCAGGCCATGGTCGAGGCGGTCCCCATCGTCATGCAGTGCCCGTTGGAGCGGGACATGCAGCCCTCGATGAAGTAGCACTCCTCCTGGTCGATCTTGCCTGCGACCAGGTCGGCCTCGGCCTGCCACACGGCGGTCCCGGAGCCGATGTCGGTTCCCCGGTACTTGCCGTTGAGCATCGGACCGCCGGTGAGCATCACGGCGGGCAGGTCGACGCTGGAGGCCGCCATCAGCAGCCCGGGAGTCGTCTTATCGCAGCCGGAGAGCAGCACCAGGCCGTCGAGCGGATTGGCGCGGATGGTCTCCTCCGCCTGCATGGCCAGCAGGTTGCGGTAGAGCATGGTGGTCGGGCGCATCAGCGTCTCGCCGAGCGCCATGTTGGGGAACTCCAGCGGGAACCCGCCCGCCTGCCACACACCGCGCTTGACGGATTCGGCGATGCGCTGCTGGTGGGCGTTGCAGGGCGCCAGCTCCGACCAGGTGGTCCCGATCCCGATGACGGGCCGCCCGTCGAACACCTCGTCGCTGTAGCCCTGGTTCTTCACCCAGGACCGGGCGGTCATGCCCGCGCGCCCGTGGGCCCCGAACCAGCTGGCGCTGCGCCGCGGCGTGCTCATCGCGTCCTCCCGAGCTGTGATCTCCGACGGATTCCCGACGTAACCAGCTCGTGCGACGCCGCGCAATAGCCCATCCGCAATACCGAACAGTGGTTGCTATTTCGAACGCGGCCGTTGACGCCTGCTGATCGCCGCTCCTACTCTCGTGACCCAAATCACGGACGACGTCCGACATGCCGAACCTCAACGAGGAGGCAACGGTGCGATCCGACACCCCGGCGCTGCGCGCAGCGGTACGGCGAGTGATGGTGCGGCTGATCCCGTTCCTGTTCCTGATGTACGTCATCGCGTTCCTGGACCGCGTCAACATCGGCTTCGCGAAGGAGGAGTTCCAGGCGCACGCCGGGATCTCCGAGGCCGCCTACGCGTTGGGCGCGGGCCTGTTCTTCATCGGCTACGCGCTGTTCGAAGTGCCCAGCAACCTGATCATGACGCGGGTCGGCGCCCGCTGGTGGATGTGCCGGATCATGGTCACCTGGGGACTCATCTCCGCGGCGATGTCGCTGGTCAACAGCGAATCCCTGTTCTACCTCCTGCGCTTCCTGCTCGGCGTCGCCGAAGCCGGGTTCTTCCCCGGCGTCATCCTCTACATCACCTACTGGGTCCCGCACGCCTACCGGGCGCGCTGCAACGCGCTGTTCTACTTCGGCATCCCGCTCGCATCTGTGCTGGGCGCACCGCTGTCGGGCGCCCTGCTGGAGCTGGACGGCGCGGCGGGACTCCTGGGCTGGCAGTGGATGTTCGCCGTCGAAGGGCTCATCGCCTGCGTCGTGGGCGTGTGGGCGTTCTTCTACCTCGACGATTCCCCGGCCGACGCGAAGTGGCTCACCCAGCACCAGCGCACCACCCTGCAAGCCGCGCTGGACGCCGAAGCTGAGTCGAAGCAGGGCCCGCACCGGCTGCTCTCGTCCCTGGTGGACCGGCGGGTGCTGTACTTCTGCCTGATCTACTTCCTGATCCAGTGCAGCGTCTACGGCATGACGTTCTACCTGCCGACGCAGGTGTCCGAAGCCGTGGGCAGCGAGGTCGGACTGCTCGTCGGCCTGGTCACCGCGATCCCGTGGACGGTGGCGCTGGTCGTCAACATCGTGGTCAACACGGCCGCGGATCGGCTGGCACAGCCGAAGAAGCGCTTCGTCGCGGCGGCCTGCGTCGCGGCCGGCTCGGTGGGGATCGCGGCCTCCGCGGCCTTCAGCGACCCGCTCCTGGCGATCGCGGGCCTGTCGGTGGCAGCCGCGGGCTACATCGCCGTCCAGCCGGTCTTCTGGACCTTCCCGGCCGCCTACCTGACGGGAACCGCCGCGGCGGCGGGCATCGGCCTCATCAACTCGCTGGGCAACCTGGGCGGTTTCGTCGCCCCGGTCGCCAAGACCTGGATCGAATCCACCCTCGACTCCGACACCGCAGGCCTCTACCTCCTAGCCCTCTGCGGCTTCGCAGCAGCAACCCTCTTCCTCACCCTCACCCAAACCGAGGACCCCACCCCGTCGAACAACCAAGATCCCACGAGGGACAGGACCCCGGCGGAAGACCCGAACCCCGGGCCCCGCGAGACCTCAACCCGAACTGACCCCGAATCCCGGACCTGACCCGGTGCGGGTTTCGGGACGAACGTCACCAGGTCCCAGTTTTAGTCCAAACTGAGCGGGCAAAACGGACATGATCATGGCTCGGTTTGGACTAAAACTGGGACTTGGCAAGGCGGCCTCCGCGAACGCTCGCGGTTACTCGGTCTGGAGCATCTGGAGCGGGGATTGCTCCTTGGAGAGGGGGATCTGGTAGCGCTGGGTCAGGAATCCCGCGATCGAGTGGAACAGCGGTGCTGCGGAACTGGATTCGCGAGCACCGGACGGGGCGTCGAGCATCAGCCCGACCACGAAGCGCGGGTTGTCGGCCGGGACCATGCCGGCGAACGTGATCCAGTACTTGGACTGGCTGTAGCAGCGGCAGTCCGGATCGATCTGCTGCGCCGTACCGGTCTTGCCCGACACCTGATACCCCGGCAGCGACGCCGCCGAACCAGTGCCGTCGTTCGAGCTACCAGGACCGTTCTGCACCACCGAGCGGAGCATGTCCTTCACGGTGCGCGCGGTCTGCGGACTCACCACGCGCACCGGCTCCGGCCGCGGACGCTCGGCCCGCGTGCCGTCCGGGCGCACCTCCGACTCGATGATCCGCGGTGGAACGCGCAGACCGTCGTTGGCGATCGCCTGGTACATGCCCGCCATCTGCAGCACCGTCATCGAAAGGCCTTGCCCGATAGGCAGGTTCGCGAACGTCGAACCGGACCAGTTCTCGCGCGCCGGGAGGCTGCCCGCGCTCTCCCCGGGAAGGCCGATGCCG
Organism: Saccharopolyspora tripterygii; assembly: GCF_054778355.1. Lineage (NCBI taxonomy): Bacteria > Bacillati > Actinomycetota > Actinomycetes > Pseudonocardiales > Pseudonocardiaceae > Saccharopolyspora > Saccharopolyspora tripterygii. The sequence goes on from NZ_BAAGZP010000018.1 coordinate 253,071, forward strand.
GTCAGCTTGCCGAGGCCGAACAGCCTGGCCATGTCGTACCAGCGCTGCTCGCCGAGCTGCTGGGCCACCATCAACGTGCCCACGTTGGAGGACTTGCCGAGCACACCGGTGAAGCTCAGCCCGATGGTGCCGTGCTCCCACGCGTCCCCGACCGTGCGGTCGGCGACCTCGATGCTGCCCGGAACCTGCAGCACCGTCTCGGGTTTGACCACGTTCTGCTCGATGGCCCCGGCCGCGGTGATCACCTTGTTCACCGAGCCCGGCTCGAAGGGCGTGGTGACGGCCGGGTTGCCGAGGTTGCCGGTCCACGGGCCGCGCGGGTCGAAGGTCTTGTCGTTGGCCAGCGCGTAGACCTCACCGGTCTTGGCGTCGAGCACCACCGCGCTCGCCGACTTGGCTCCCGCGCGCACCGCGTAGTCGGAGACCTCCCGCTGCACCATGTACTGCAGGTCGGAGTCCAGCGTCAGCTGCACGTCCGAACCCGGTGTGGCCGGTTCGAGCTCCCGCTCGGTGCCCGGGATGACCAGGTTCGAGCCCATCGCGGTGTCGGAGACCTTGGTGCCGTTGCGACCGCCGAGGACCTTGTTCATCGCCAGTTCCAGGCCGATCTGGCCGCGGACCTTGCGCTCGTCCATCCGCCAGTTCGCGGCTCCTATGACGTTGGCCGCCAGGTTGCCCGCCGGGTACTCGCGAGTGGCGCGGTACTCGGCACCGATGTGCGGGTAGGTCTCGGTGATCAGGTTGGCCTGGCTGGGGTCGATCTCCGGGCCGAAGTAGGTGAACGCGGCGTCCTTGAACAGCGCGTCCAGCACTTCCTTCTCGGTGATCTGACCCGGCAGCGCCTTGGCGATGAACCGCGCGATCTCCTGCTTGTGCTGGACCGCGGTCGGCTTGCTCGGGTCCTTCGCGTGCTGCTCGTCGAAGGCCTGGGTGAGCTGGCGCGGGTTGGCGTAGAGCTGACGCGCCTCGCTGGAGAACGCGAGCACGTTGGAGTTGCGGTCCACGATGGACCCGCGTTCGGCGGGGATCGCGTCCTTGGTGATCCGCTGCTTCTCGGCCTGGCTGGCCAGCGCACCGGCGTCGACGCCCTGCACCTGGACCAGCTTGGCGCCGGTGACCAGCAACGCGATCACCAAGAGCAACCGCCCGACCAACAGCCGCCGATTGCTTCCGGCGACGTTGGTGCGGGCGGTGCGACCTCGAGCTTGGGGCCTGCGCGGCATCAGCGCCCCAACGCCTGCGCTTGTGCCTGGTCGTGCTGCGGCGGGGTCTGCGGGGCCGTCGGCGGCACCGGCTGTCCGGGCGCGACCGCCTGACCCGGAACGACGGGCGGTGCAAGCGGCGCGGGCGGAGGCGGCGGCGCGGTGGCCTTCTCGGGCTCACCCACGACCACGACCGATCCGTCGGGCTGCGGCACCAGGTGCGCCGGGGCCGGAGCCCTGACCATGCCCAGGTCCTGCTCGGCGCGACGCTGGATCTCGGGCGTCGAACCCATCGTGCTGACGTCGCGCTGCAGCTGCTCCTTGCGCTCGTTGAGCGCGTTGACCCCGGCTTCACCCTGCTGCAGCCGGTAGCTGCCGCTGACCGCCGAGATCGACAGCCACAGCGTGGCGGCCAGACCGGTGGCCAGCACGACCATCACCACCACGACCAGCGGCAGCCGGGCGAGCGTCGACACGCGCTCGTGCACCAGCTGCTTGGCGCGCGGCATGGCCTCGACCGAACGCCGGTCGTCGACGCCCTGCCGGACCTGGCGCGGGCGCCGGGCGGTCTGCTCGCGGCGCTCCTCACGACGCGCGTAGGCCCGCTCGGCGGCGGCCGAGCGGGTGCGGCGCTTGTCGGACTTCTTGGGTGGCGGCTTCAGCCCGGACGGCTGAGGTGCCGTGCGGGTCTTCTCGACGGTCTCGGCCTGGGCGTTGTCGGTCCGCGAAGCCGCGTTGGCACGTGCAGGTGCAGTCATGTCGCCTCCTCGCCGTTGCCCCCGCGGATCCGCTCGGCGGCGCGCAGCCGCACCGAAGCCGCCCTGGGGTTCGTTTCTCTCTCGTCCTCATCGGCCTGCTCGGAACCCCGTGTGAGGAGCCGGAACTCCGGCCCGTGCCCGGGGAGTTCGACCGGCAGGTCGACCGGGGTGCGGGACTTCACGCGGTCGGCGAGCTCCCGCTTGGTGATCTTGTCCTCCAGCGAGTGGTAGGACATGACCGCGATCCGGCCGCCCACGGCCAGCGACTCCAGGGCGGCGGGCAGCGCGCGCTCGAGCACGTCGAGCTCCGCGTTGACCTCGATGCGCAGCGCCTGGAAGGTGCGCTTGGCCGGGTGGCCGCCGGTGCGCCTGCTGGCGGCCGGGACCGCGTTGTAGAGCAGTTCCACCAGCCGGGCGCTGTTGCTGAAGGGCTCCTTGGCTCGCTCGCGCAGGACCGCCGAGGCGATCTTGCCCGCGAACTTCTCCTCGCCGTAGACCCGCAGCACCCTCGCCAGGTCCTCGTGCGCGTAGGTGTTGAGGACGTCGGCCGCGGTGCGCGGCGCGCCCGGGTCCATCCGCATGTCCAGCGGAGCGTCCTGCGAGTAGGCGAAACCGCGGTCGGCCTCGTCCAGCTGCAGCGAGGACACGCCCAGGTCGAACAGCGCGGCATCCACTTCGGACAGACCGAGCTCGTCGAGCACCCGGTCCCACTCGTCGTAGACCGCGTGCACCAGGTGGATCCGGTCGGCGTGGGGCGCCAAGCGCTCGCCCGCCAACCGCAGCGCGTCCGGGTCGCGGTCGAGCCCGACCAGCGTCAGCCCCGGGTGCGCGGCCAGCATCGCCTCGGAGTGCCCGCCCATGCCCAGCGTCGCGTCTACGACGACCGCGCCGTCCTTCGACAGCGCGGGTTCGAGCAGTTCCAACGTTCGTTCCAGCAGAACCGGCACGTGCCTGTCGCGGGCGGAACCGCCCGTCTCATGCGCCTCGTCGGCCACTGCGGTCCCTCCCTCCCGCATGCCGTTGTTGCCTCATAACCACCGGTCGGCGCGCACCTGGCAGTGCGCACCGACCGTCGCAGCGTGTTCCCCCTCGTGGGCCGGATCCCGTCAGGTCCCCGCCCGCCCGTCGCTTCCTGGTACCGGGGAAGATGCACCAGGAGGCGAAAGCCGAGCGGACCGAGGCCTCACGAAACCCGACCGTCGCGCCTAGAACACGCCGGGCAGCACCTCCTCGCGCGCCTGCGCGTAGCCCTCCTCGTGATCGTCGAGGTAGCTCTGCCACCGGTCCGCCTGCCAGATCTCCAGGCGGGTGATCGCGCCGATGACCACGCATTCCTTGTTCAGGTCGGCGTAGCGCCGCAGCTCCGGAGCGATGGAGATCCGTCCCTGACCGTCGGGGCGCTGCTCGTCGGTTCCGGCGAACAGGTATCGCTGGTAGGCGCGAACCGCCTCGTTGGTGAACGGAGCCTCGGCGACCTTGCGCGCCATCTGCTCGAACTCGTCGCGCGGGAAGACGTAGAGGCAGTGGTCCTGACCTTTGGTGACCATCAAACCCCCCGCCAGTGCGTCCCGGAACTTCGCCGGCAGCGTCAAGCGCCCCTTGTCGTCGAGCTTGGGGTGATGGGTGCCGAGAAACATCCCGGTCCACCTCCCCCGGCCCGGATGGCCTTGGCCGACGACTGCTCACCGCGCCGAACCGACGCGGAGTCAACTGCCGACGACGGCAGCAGGACCCCCTTTTGCCCCACCGCGCCCCACACTACCCCACTTCGCTCCACCGTCAACACGAAACGCCCCCTTCACCCCAGCGGGTAAGCGGACGTTTCCGCAGGTAGTGGGCTGTGGGGGCGAAGTGGGGGGAAACGGGGGCGCCGCGTCGCCCCCACCCCACCACGCACCACCACCGGTCCACCAGCCACGATGAGCGGGCGCGTGGCGAAAACCGCCGGTCAGCACGCGTGTAGATCAACTGCGCGGGCGGGCGGTTATGCTCAGTCCGTTCGGTGTCCGGCAGCATCCGGGCTCCGGTGGTGGGGTGAAGTGGGGGCAGCGCGGCTCCCTCCCCCGCCGGCCCGGTCCGGGTGTCCCTCCCGGCACCCCCGGTCTGCGGGCCAGACATGGCCGGGAGGGCGAGATCCAGGAGGTGGCGTGACGCCGAAAACCCAGCTGACCGGTGCCGCCGGGCCGGCGACCGACGGGGTCGCTCCGTCCGCCGGTATCGACCGCGTGCACGGGACGATCCAGCGCATCGCCGCCAACGTCGAGCAGGTCCTCGTCGGCAAACCAGAGGTGGTCCGCATCGCCCTGGTGACCATGCTGGCCGAGGGGCACTTGCTGGTGGAGGACGTGCCCGGGGTGGGCAAGACCTCGCTCGCCAAGGCGCTCGCGCGCTCCATCGACTGCACGGTCAGCCGCATCCAGTTCACCCCGGACCTGCTGCCCAGCGACATCACCGGCGTGTCCATCTACAACCGGCAGACGGAGAGCTTCGAGTTCCGGCCGGGCCCGGTGTTCGCCAACATCGTGGTGGGCGACGAGATCAACCGCGCCTCTCCGAAGACCCAGTCCTCGCTGCTGGAGTGCATGGAGGAGCAGCAGGTCACCGTCGACGGCGACACCTACGCGCTCAGCTCGCCGTTCATGGTCATCGCGACGCAGAACCCGGTCGAGATGGAGGGCACCTACGCCCTGCCGGAGGCCCAGCGCGACCGCTTCACCGCGCGGGTCTCGATCGGCTACCCGGACGCCAAGGCCGAGCTGGCGATGGTCGACGAGCACTCCGGCAACGACCCGCTGAGCCAGCTTCGACCGGTCGCCGACGGAGCCGAGGTCCAGGAGCTGCTGCACGTCGTCTCGCAGGTCCACACCTCCACCGACATCCGCCGCTACGCCATCGCGCTGGTCACCGCGACCCGCGACCTCGCCGAGCTGCGTCTGGGCGCCTCCCCGCGCTCGACGCTGCAGCTGCTGCGCGCCGCCAGGGCGCAGGCCGCGCTCGCCGGCCGCGACTTCGTGGTGCCCGACGACCTGCAGGCCGTGGCCGTCCCGGTCCTCGCGCACCGGCTGGTGCTCACCAGCGAGGCCCGCGCCGCCCGCCGCTTTGCGACGGACCTGGTGCGGCACCTGCTGGAACGCATCCCGGTGCCGCGCGGCGACACCCACGACGAACGAGGCTGACGTGCTGTCCGGGCTGACCGTCCGCGGTCGCTGCCTGCTGGCAGCGGGCGTGGCGGCAGCGATCTGCGCACTCGTCCTCGACGAGCGGGACCTGCTGCGGGTCTCGGCCTTCGTGATCGCCTTGCCGCTGCTGTCGCTGATGCTGTCCGGCAAGGTCAGGTTCGGGGTGGCGGCCCGGCGGGTGATCGACCCGCCGCGTACCCCGGTCGGTTCGCGGGCGGAGGTCCAGCTGCACATCAGCGGCGGCGGCGCGCTGCCCGCCGACGGGCTGGTGCTGGAGGACGGCACCCCGCACGCGCTCGGCGGCAGGCCGCGCTTCCGGTTGCCGATCGTGCCGCGCCGCGGGCAGCTGCTGATCTACGCGGTGACCCCGGCCCTGCGCGGGATCCACCACATCGGACCGCTGCGCACCTGGGTCGGAGACCCGTTCGGGCTGGCCCAGTTCGAGCGCGAGCTGGGCGGGCGCTCCCGGCTCGTGGCCACGCCGCAGGTCGTCGAGCTCGCCGGTCTCCCGGCCGGCTCAGGCCTCGGCACCGGCGAGGACGGCACCGCGCGGCTGCGCGCGGGGCACGGCGAGGACGACGCGATGGTCCGGCAGTACCGGCAGGGCGACGACATCCGCCGGGTGCACTGGAAGTCCACCGCGCGGCGCGACGAGCTGATGGTGCGCGTGGAGGAACGACCCTGGCACGGCGGCGTCACGGTGCTGCTGGACCGGCGCCTGGCCGCGCACCGGGGCAACGGCGCGGGCAACAGCGTCGAGTGGGCGATCTCCGCCGTCGCCAGCATCTGCCTGCACCTGTCCCGGCAGGGGCAGCAGGTCAGGCTGGTCACCGAGGACGGGCATTCGCTGACCCGCGACATCGGCGGCAGCGACGGCGGCCGGGACGAGGCGCTGCTGGACTCGCTGGCCGCCGTCCGCCCCTCCCAGCAGCGCGACTTGCAGTGCAGCCGCGACCCCGGCAACGGCCACGAGCTCATCGCGGTCCTCGGCGAGACGACCACCGCCACGGTCGCCGAGCTGACCAAGCTCCGCCCGCAGGAGACCCGCAGCATCGCGGTGCTGCTCGCGGTCCGCTCGTGGAACGGCGAGGTCGGCGGCACCGAGGTCGACGACGCCGCCGGCAGGCTGCGCGCGGCAGGCTGGGCGGTCGTGGTGGTCGACGGCCCCAGGACGCCGATCTCCGACGTGTGGCGGGACCTGTGCGCGCAGACCAGGTCGGCCGAGAACGCAGGAATGATGCGGTGAGCACCGACGACAACGGTTCCCTCGACACCTCGCTGGTCGCCGCCGGGGCGGGCGCGCTGGCCGTCCTGTGCGCGTCGGCGTCCTTCGCCGGCGTGCTCGGCGACCTCCGGTGGCTGCTCCCCGCCCTGATCACGGTCGTGGTCGTGGTGAGCGCCGGGGTGCTGGGCCGACGGCTGAACTGGCCCCACGTGGGCACGGTCGCCGCCCAGCTGGCCGTGCTGCTGGTGACGTTGACGGTGCTGTTCGCCGGGTCCAGCGCCGTCCTCGGGGTGCTGCCGGGGCCGGCCGCGTTCGCCGAGCTGAGCCGGTTGCTGGGCGGTACGCGGGAGCTGATCCGCACGGGCGTGCCCCCGGTCGCGGCAGAACCGCCGCTGCAGGCGCTGGTGACCCTCGGGCTGGGCGTCGTGGCGCTGCTGGTCGACCTGATCGCGGTGGGCCTGGGCACCCCGGCGGTCACCGGGCTGGTGCTGCTGTGCGTGTTCGCGATCCCGGCGTCGCTGTCGGAACGGATGCTGCCGTGGTGGTCCTTCGCGCTGGGCGGCGCCGGTTACGCGCTGCTGCTCGCCTCGGGCGGACATCACCGCAGGTGGCGGCGCTACGAGGAACCCGACCGGGTCGCGCGCACGCTGTTCGGCCGGACCACCGCGGTCGTCGCGGGCACCGCCGGGGTCATCGCCGTGCTGGCGGGCACCGTGTTCACCGGCGTGGGCACGGAGGGCAGGTTGCCGGGCTCGGTGCCCGAGGAGTTCGGCGGTACCGACGGCATCGGCCTGCAGCCGTTCACCTCGCTGCGCGGCCAGCTCAACCGCGACCAGGTGGTCGAGCTGTTCCGGGTGCGGGGCCTGCAGCAGGACAACTACCTGCGCGCGCTGACGCTGCGCAAGTTCGACCCGCGCTCCGGGTGGCAGCTCGACGGCCTGACGCAGGGCGTCGACGCGACGGCCCCGCTGCCGCTGCCGGAGGGCACCAGCATCGGGCGCGGCAGGCCGGAGCGGATCGACGTCCAGCCGATCGGCTACCGCGACCCGTGGCTTCCGGTCTTCGGCACCCCGGTCGGCGTCTCGGGCATGGGCAAGAACTGGCGCTACGACCCGGCCGCCGGGATCGTGTTCACGCAGACGAACCAGGAGACCCGCCCGTACTCGCAGCAGGTCATCGTCCCCGACCCGTCTCCGGACGAGCTGCGCGCGGCGCGCGGGCCGATGCCGATCGACCCCGCCTACGTCGACGCCTCCGGGATCTCTCCCGAGGTCACCGAGCTCGCGAAGCGGCTGACCGCGAACGCGCCCACCGAGTTCGACAAGGCGGTGGCGCTCAACCGCTACTTCACCGACCCCTCCAACGGGTTCCGGTACGACCTGACCACCGCTCCGTCCACCGGTCAGGACGCCCTGAGCGACTTCCTGTTCCGGGGCAAGCGCGGCTTCTGCGAGCAGTACGCCTCGTCGATGGCGGTGCTGCTGCGCTCGGTGGGCATCCCGTCGCGGGTGGCGGTCGGGTTCACCGCCGGATACCAGGACGGCAGCGAGCAGGTCATCACCACCGAGGACGCGCACGCGTGGGTGGAGGCGTACTTCCCCGGCTGGGGCTGGCAGACGTTCGACCCGACTCCGCTGAGCGACGGCCGGACCGCGCTGCCCCAGTTCCTCGACACCGCGCTCCACCCGCCGCAGGCCGCCGCACCGCTGCCCGGCCAGCCGTTGCCGCCGCCCGAGCCGGGGGCACCGGTTCCGCCCGCGTCCGGTGCGCAGCCCGACCAGCCCGACGCGCGCGACGTGCCCGAGCAGCGGCGCGAACCCGCGGACCGGGGCTGGTCGGTGACGATCCTGGTGCTCCTCGTGCTGCTCCTCTGCGCGGGCGCGGCGACGCCCTTGGCGGTCCGCGAGATCCGCCGCGGGCAGCGGCTGCAGGCGATCACCGAAGGCCGGGCGGGTTCGGCGAGCACGGCGTGGCAGGAGGTGCTGGACGAGTTCCGGGACCGCGGTTACCAGCCTCGCGACACCGACACGGCCCGGCAGCTCGCCGACCGGCTGGTCAAGGACCACGATCTCGACCCGGCCGGCGCCGACGCGCTGAAGCAGCTGGTCACGGCTGTCGAACGGGAGTGGTACGCGCCGACGTCCGGGACGCGCAGCGGTCTCTCGGACACGATGAAGGCGATCACCGCGAGCCTCCAGCAGAACGCGCCGCTGGACCTGCGCTCCCGGCTGTTCCCCCGCTCGGCACTGCCCCCGTGGCGCACTCCGTGAGCTGACCGGGGCCGCTGAGGCCCGTCCCGGCATCGTGCCGCGGTCACCACCGGGCAGTTTTGGTCCGAACTGTCCGGGCAGAACAGACTTCGATCATGGACGGTTCGGACCAAAACTGCCCGCGGTCTCGCTCAGCGCGAAGACGGGGGCTCCCGCGGGGGTTCCCGTCCCTCGTTCGTGCGAGCAGAAGACGATCGCCGCCGGGTCGTGGAAGACCAGGCGGCGATCGCGTTTCAGCGTCCTACTGCTCGAAGCGCTTGCGGAAGCGCTCCTCCATGCGTTGGGCGAGCGAGCCTCGTGCGGAGGCGTTGCCCGAGCCGCGCTTCGGTTTCTCGCCGCCGCCGTTGTCCGCCGCCTCGGCGTCTTCGCCGCCACCGCGCAACGCGAACAGAACGATCATTGCTCCGCCGAACATCACGAGGAAGCCGACCACGCTCAACACCGGGATCTCCGCCGGACGCAGGGCGGGAATCACCGCGCCGACGACCAGCAGTGCAAGGCCCAGCACGAACACGGCGATGCCCTGCAAACGCCGACGTCGGGATGGGCGTTGTAGCCGTCCTCCGCGCACGGTGGAGGCGAACTTGGGGTCCTCGGCGTAGAGCGCGCGCTCGATCTGCTCGAGCTGTCGCTGCTCGTGCTCGGAGAGTGGCATGACTCCTCCTCCGGCACAGGTTCTCGGTGGCGCCGGGCTTGCCGACCGGCGAACGCTTGGGGGCGTCACCTTTGAGGATACGGTTCCGGCGACGCGACGACTACCCGGTCCGGCCTCCGGAAACTGCGACGTTGCGGACAACGTCGGATCCCGGATGTGATCGTCTTCGCCGACGACGTCAACGACCAGCGGTAATCAGCCGAGGCACCGAGGGTAGTCGCAGTAGGTGATCATTTTGTCACCCCTACGGCCGATCGCCGAAATTTCCGAAACAGCTCGGTTCGCCCGGCTCTCAGCCGGACTTGCGGGCGATCGCGTGCAACCGGGTGGCGATGTCGCGCAGCGGCGACCGGGTTGCGGCCACCTGCTCCAGCTCCGCGACGGCGTCGGCGGTGCGCGGGTTGTCGTCGGTCACCGAGCCCGGCACGAGGTCGCTGAGCGCCCCCTGCCCCTGGATGAGCTCGACGGTGAACCCGCCGGCGTTGAGGACCCGCTCCAGACCGCCGGTGTCGAACCGGCGCTGCAAGGTCTCGGACCCGGCGTCCAGCACGCCGTCGGCGTCGTCGAGCAGCCGCAGCGCCTCACCCACCCGACCGGCCAGAGCCCGGGCGAGGACCGCCGCGTAGCGATTGGCCACCAGGACCGACACCGCTCCGCCGGGAGCCGTGGAGGCGGCCAGCGCGGCGATGGCGACGTCGACGTCGTCGACGACCTCCAGCAGGCCGTGCGCCAGGACGAGGTCCGCACCACCGTCCGGGCTCAGCGCGGCCAGCGCCTCGGTGTCGCCCTGCAACGGGGTGACGCGGTCGGCGACCCCGGCGTCCTCGGCGCGGCGCTGCAGGGTGGCCAGCGCGTTGGGGCTGGGATCGATGACGGTGACCGCGCAGCCCGCCTCGGCGAGGGGCACCGCCCACACTCCGCTGCCGCCGCCGACGTCGAGCACGCGCGGTCGGCGGCCGAGCCGCTGCGCCGCATCGGCGATCTCGGTTTCCAGCACCTGGTGGACGGCGTCCGATCTCATGGCCAAGAGCGTAATGCCGGGTTGGGCGCTGTTCGCAGCGGCGTGCCGCGGAAATGCCCGCGGGCAAAAGACGGCCAGCACTGCTCATGCTCGTCCCGGTTCCGTAGGCTACGAGCGTGCAGACGGTTGCGGTGCTGAGTCTCAAGGGTGGCGTGGGCAAGACGACCGTGGTGCTCGGGCTCGCCTCAGCGGCCATGCGGCGCGGAGTTCGAACGCTGGTGGTCGATCTCGACCCGCAGTGCAACGCCACTGCCGCTCTCGAACCGGAGAAGACCGCGAAGGGCCTCACCGACGTGCTGGCCGATCCGAGCCCGGAGGTGCTGCGCGCCGCTGTGACGAGCAGCTCCTGGGGCGACGAGGTCGACGTGCTGGTCGGCTCCGAGGACGCGGAGGACCTCAACGGCCACCGATCCGACGACGGGCACCTGTCGCGGCTGCAGGACGCGCTGTCCGAATTGGACGATCTGATCGCCGAGGGCGAGCTCCCCTACCAGCTGGTGCTGCTGGACTGCCCGCCGTCGCTGGGCCGGCTGACGCGATCGGCGCTGGTGGCGGCCGACCGCGCGCTGCTGGTGACCGAGCCGACGATCTTCGCGGTTTCCGGCGTGCAGCGCGCCTTCGAAGCCGTCCAGGCCGAACGCACCAACAACCCGGACCTGCAGCCGCTGGGCGTGGTGGTCAACCGGGTGCGGCCGAGGTCGCACGAGCACCAGTACCGCATCGACGAGCTCCGCGACATCTTCGGCCCGCTGGTGATGCCGGTCGCCCTGCCGGACCGGCTCGCGGTCCAGCAGGCCCAGGGCGCGTGCATGCCGATCCACCAGTGGGGAACGCCGGGCGCCCGCGAGGTGTCGCTGGCGTTCAACCTGATCCTCGCCCGCACCCTGCGCTCCGCCCGGACCCGCCGCCCCGAGCCCGAGCCCGAGCCCGAGCCCGAGGACGAGGACTTCGTCGAGGAAGTCGAGTGACCCGGTGCCCGAGGGCGACACGGTCTTCCTCGCCTGCCATCGGCTGAACGACGCGCTGGCCGGGCGGGAGCTGATCCGCGGTGAGATCCGCCACCCCCGACTATCCACTGTGGAGCTCGCCGGCCGGGTGGTGCGCGAGGTCGCCCCGGCGGGCAAGCACCTGCTGATCCGCTTCGAGGACGAGCGCACGCTGCACAACCACCTGCGGATGGACGGGGCGTGGCACCTGTACCCGCCGGGCGGCCGGTGGCGGCGACCCGGGCATCAGGCCCGCGCGATCCTCGCGACGACCGATCAGGTCGCGGTCGGCTTCGCGCTGCACGACCTGCGGTGGCTGCCCACCGCGCGGGAACCGGAGCTGATCGGGCACCTCGGCCCCGACCTGCTGTCCCCGGACTGGGGCCCGGAGCAGGAAGCCGAGGCGCTGCGCAGGCTCGCGGCCGAGCCCGACCGCGAGCTCGGGCAAGCCCTGATGGACCAGCGGATCGTGGCCGGCATCGGCAACCTCTACGCGACGGAGATCTGCTTCCTGCTCGGCCGCTCCCCCTCGACCCCGGTGTCAGAGGTCGACGCGGGCGAGGCGGTCCGGCTCGCGCACGACCTGCTGCTCCGCAACGCCTGGCGGCCGGAGCAGATCACCACCAAGAGCCTCCGCCGCGGCGACCAGCACTGGGTGTACGGCAGGAGGACCTGCCTGCGCTGCGGAACCCCGGTCCAGCGCGGCAGGCTGGGAACACCGCCGGACGACCGGGTCAGCTACCGCTGCCCGCGCTGCCAGCCCTGAGCACCCGGAGGCCTCGGACCTCACCCTCGGACAGTTTTGGTCCGAATTGACCGGACATACTGGACATTGATCATGGACGGTTCGGACCAAAACCGCCCGAGGCCGCCCCTCACGCGACGTCGCGGACGTCCGCCAGGTTCCGCAGCAGCGGGTAGACGATGACGATCCCGATCGAGCCCCAGACCAAGCCCGTGATCCGGAGGTCGCCCACGCTGAGCGTCAGGTCTCCGACGCCCGCGATGACGGCCGTGCCGAGCACGGCGAGGTTGACCGGGTCGGCGAAGTCGACGCGGGCGTCGAGCCAGATCCGGACCCCGACCAGCGCGAGCATCCCGAACAGCACCAGCGTGGCACCGCCGAGCACGCCCATCGGAACCGTGGTGATCAGCGCGGAGAGCTTCGGCGAGAACGACAGCACGACGGCCGCCACGGCAGCCACCAGACAGGATGCCGTGGAGTAGACGCGAGTCGCCGCCATGACGCCGATGTTGGCGGCGTAGCTGCTGACCGCCGAACCGCCCGCCGAGCCGGACAGCATCGTGGCGAGCCCGCCGCCGATGAGCGCATCGCCGACGTAGGGGTCGAGGTCGCGCCCGGACACGGCGGCGACCGCCTTGAGGTGCGCGACGTGCTCGGCGACCAGCACTATCGCCAGCGGCAGCACGAACGGGACCACCGAGACGTGCACCTGCGGCGTGATCAGCTGCGGGAACCCGATCCACGGCGCCTCGGCCAGCTCGGTGACCCGCTCGGGCACGAGCTGGCCCATCAGGGCCGCGTACACCCAGCCGACCAGGACACCGATCAGCACCGCCGCGCGGCCCGCCATCCCCCTGCTGATCACCGTCAGCAGGACGACGGTCCCCAGGGTCAGGGCGGCGGGGACCCGCTGCTGGTCGAAGGACGCGACGGACTGCGGGGCGAGGCTCAGGCCGATCATGAGCACGATCGCGCCGGTGACCACCGGCGGCATCGCGGTCTCCAGCAACCGCACGCCCAGCGCCTTGACGGCCACGCCGAAGGCCAGCACCACGAGACCGACCACCATGATCCCGCCCAGCAGCGCGGCCGGGCCCGCGCCGACCTCGCTGACCGCGGCGCTCATCGGGACCACGAAGGCCACCGACGAGCCGAGGTAGCTGGGCACCCGGTTGCGGGTGACCACGAGGAACAGCAGGGTGCCGACGCCGGACAGCAGCAGGGTGGTGGCGACCGGGAAACCGGTCAGCAGCGGGACCAGCGTGGTGGTGCCGAACATCGCGAACAGGTGCTGCACGCCGAAACCGATGGTGAGCGGCCAGCTCAGCCGTTCCTCGGAAGTGACGACGGAATCGCGCGGCAGGCGTCGACCGTTGCCGTGCACGGCCCACAACGCCACATTCGCCTCCCCGAGCCACCCGTTCGGGCGGAAAAACTGTCACGGCATGTGATGACTGGGGAAAGATTACTATTCGGCATCGCGCAATCAAGTCACCCGGCCCGTCGATAGTAAAAATATTGACTACCGCTAGTGATCTCGTTGCAGCGTGTGGTGAAAATCAGTGCTGAGCGGACCCGTCCGCTTCGCCGAAGACCTCGCGCATCCCGACGGCGAGACCGGCCAACCGGTCCGTGGCGTCCTGCAGCAGGTGCCGCTGCTCGCCCGCACCACTGGCGGCGACCGCGCGCCCGGCGGCCGCGACCACACCGCCGTAGCTCGACACGCCCTCGTCCAGCTCGGCCCGCAGCCGGTCGACGTCGGCCTTGAGCTCGCTCTGCTCGGCCGGGGGCGCGTAGCGCATCGCCGACTCCACGGCGACCAGGCGCTGACCGCCCCGGCGCAGCTCCGCGGCGGCGGCGTCCGCCGTCGCGCGCGCCTCGGCTGCCGACGCACCCGCGCCGGCCGAGGTGAGCTCGGCCAGCGCGGCGTCGAGCGTCTGCTCCGCTTCCCGCAGCCGCTGCATGGGCGGCCGCGCCACCGAACCGGGTGCGGGAAGCAGCTCGGAGGTGCTGGGCTCCGGCAGCGGCGTGTTCTTGAGCTTCCGGTACTTCAGCCCGGCGCTCACCGCGCCCACGCCGCCGGCCACGGCGACGCCACCCAGGCCGACCGCGGCGGTCTCCCCGGCCCACTGCCAGAAGAAGACCGAATCCACGATCGGCGTCATCCACGAGGTGACGGCACCGAGCCCGAAAACACCGGCCGTGGTGGCGCTGGTGCCAGCGACCCGCTTGGCGGCCTTCCGGCGCCGGACCAACCGAGCGCGCGGATCACGCCAGTCGGCCCACTTGCGGCGCACCTCGGTCGCGACGGGCCCGCGCAGCGTGTCCAGGGCCACTTCGCCCCACTGCGCGAGCTCGCGTTTCCGGGACATGGTGCCTCCGCCTCGACTCAGGCCTGGTCCGCCTGCGGCTTCTCCTGCTTCTGGGTCTCCGCAGGGGTCTGCTCGCCGCTGGAGAGCTGCTGCTGCGAGCCGCCGCTAACCTGCTTCTGGTCGCTGCCGCCCATGGAGGCGCGGAGCTGCGCGAGGCGGTTGGAGCCGGCCGCGTCGATGGACGCCTGCTCGACCTCCATCATCCGGCCCTGCACGCTGTTCTGCGCCAGCTCGGCCTCGCCCAGGGCGGTGGTGTAGCGGCTCTCGATCTTGTCCCGGACCTCGTCCAGCGAAGGCGTGTTGCCCGGCGCGGCGACCTCGGTCATCGACTTCATCGACGCCGAGACCTGCTCCTGCATCTTGGCCTGCTCCAGCTGGCTGAGCAGCTTGGTGCGCTCGGCGATCTTCTGCTGCAGGACCTGGGCGTTGCGCTCGACGGCCTGCTTGGCCTGCTCGGCCTGGCCCAGCGACTGGTCGTGCAGCGTCTTGAGGTCCTCGACGCCCTGCTCCGCGCTGACCAGCTGGCTGGCCAGCTGCGTCGCGGTCTCCTCGTACTTCGCGGCCTTGGTCTCGTCTCCTTCGGCGCGGGCCTGGTCGGCCATGACCAGCGCCTGCTTGGCCGAGGACTGCAGCTTCTCGACCTCGCCGAGCTGCCGGTTCAGCTTCATCTCCAGCTGGCGCTGGTTGCCGATCACCGAAGCGGCCTGCTGGGAGAGGGCCTGGTGCTGACGCTGCGCCTCTTCGATGGCCTGCTGGATCTGCACCTTCGGGTCAGCGTGCTCGTCGACCTTCGACGAGAAGGACGCCATCAGGTACTTCCAGGCCTTCACGAACGGGTTGGCCATCTCCTCCGCCTGCCTTCTTTCCGCTTGCCTGCCACGTGGCACTGCGAGCCGTCTGCCCCCAGCCGATCTCTACGCCGGTACAACGCACCAAGAGCCTCGGCTGGTTCCATCGTGTCAGGTAGTTGTGTCCGCTTCCACCAAACACGGCAGATCTCCGGGTATTTCCCGGAGCACTGGCCATTGATCGAACCAGTCCCGCCCTCACGGCGCCCCTCCGGGGGGCATAACGGACATCGAACCGTGATCAACGCGAACACCAACGCCCCGCGCACCAGGAGGCACGCGGGGCGGTTGGAGGTGTCGTCTAGTCGTTCAGGCGGCCACTACCTGCTTGCGGACCGGAGCGCTGATGCGCTGGCTCAGCACCGGCTGCAGCCCCGCGCGGGACGAGCCGTCGTCGGCGAACTGCTCGTCGGAGAGCTCGGCACCGAGAAGGCTCGGCACCAGCTGACCGTCGATGTCGGCCGTGGCGGGCTGCTCGACGACGGATGGCACGACCATCGTCCCGTCGAGGTCACCGGCAACGGTCACCAGCAGCTCAGGCAGCGGCAGGTCCAAGGCGTCACAGATCGAGGACAGCAGCTCGCTGGACGCCTCCTTGCGGCCCCGTTCGACCTCGGACAGGTATCCGAGGCTCACCCGGGCAGCGCGCGAAACGTCCCGCAAGGTCCGAGACTGTGCGGTCCGGGCGCGGCGCAGCCGTTCACCGACCGCCTCCCGCAACAATACGGTCATCGCGCGCCTCCCTTCCTTCGTCGCCTTCCGCGTGCACTACGCGTGAACGCCCCCTACGTTACTCATCGATGGGCCGGAACGAGAACGATCGAGCGGAAGTCCGCCCAGGGCGAACGGTCCATGATCGATCGGACTAGTGCTCGATGGGCCATGTTTACGCAGCGCACAGAGCACGCGGACACATCACGGCCCTCTCCCACATTTTTCAACGCAGCAGCGCGGCGAAGTGTTCCAGAGCCACCCGAACAGCCGCCGCGCGGATCGCGTGACGATCACCTCCGAACACCTCGGTCCGCACCTGCGCACCTCGCGGACCGGAGAAGCCCAGGTGAACGGTGCCGGGAGCGACCCCGTCCTGCGGGTCCGGCCCCGCCACGCCGGTGAGCCCGATGCCCCAGTCGGCCTCGCAGCGGCGCGACGCGCCGACGGCGAGTTGGGCCGCCACGTCCGGGTGCACCGCGCCGTGCTCGGCCAGCAGCTCCGGATCGACCCCGGCGAGCCGCTCCTTGAGGTCGGTGGCGTAGACGACGACTCCGCCGCGCACCACCGCGCTGGACCCCGGCACCTCGGTGAGCGCGGCCGCGACCAGGCCCGCGGTGAGCGATTCGGCGGTGGCGACCGTCTCACGCCGCTCCCGCAGAGTCGCGATCAGCCCCGCTACCTGCGGGTACGCCAGGTCCAGAGGTTCGAGGATCACGCGTCGGCCTTCGCACCGCCCGCGGCCCGGAGCCGGAGCGCGCGGACCACGTAGTCCAGACCGGTCACGACCGTGGCGATCAGCGCCGCGCCGAGCACGATCCAGCGCGGGATGTCGGCCCAGGAGCCCAGCGGCATCAGGTAGAGACCGATAGCGATGGCCTGCAGAAGCGTCTTGATCTTGCCGCCGTGGCTGGCCGCGATGACGCCGTGGCGGATCACCCAGAACCGCAGCAAGGTCACGCCCAGCTCGCGAGCGATGATCACCCAGGTCGCCCACCAGGGCAGATCTCCCAGCAGGCTCAGCCCGACCAGCGCAGCGCCGGTGAGCGCCTTGTCGGCGATCGGGTCGGCGATCTTGCCGAAGTCGGTGACCAGACCGCGCTTGCGAGCCACCTCGCCGTCGATGCGGTCGGTGATGGAGGCCAGGGCGAACACGCCGGTCGCGATCCAGCGCCACAGCGTGTCGTGCCCGCCGTCCCAGAACAGCGCGACCAGGAACACCGGCACCATGACCAGCCGGGACATGGTCAGCACGTTGGCGATGTTGAGGACGGGCGGCGGGGACGCCTGGCCTTCGGCCGTCATGGCTGCTCCCCTGGCTTCTCCAGCGGGCGCACCACGAGGTCCACGCCGTCGCTGTCGATGACCTCGCAGCGCACCACGTCGCCCACCGCGAACTCGCCGGCTCCGTCGATCAGGCACTCGCCGTCGACCTCGGGGCCCTGGTGGTCGGCGCGGCCCACGACGTCGTCCTCGTCGAAGCGCTCCACCAAGACGGTGACCTCGGTGCCGATGCGGTCCTCGGCGCGCTGCGCGATCAGCTCGTCGGCGAGGGCGGTCAGCTGCTCGACGCGCTTGGCCACCACGTCGGGGTCGAGCTTGTCGTCGAAGCCGGCGGCCTCGGTGCCGTCCTCGTCGGAGTAGCCGAACACGCCGACGGCGTCCAGCCGGGCCGCGGTCAGGAACTCCTGCAGCTCGGCGAAGTCCTCCTCGGTCTCACCGGGGAAGCCGACGATGAAGTTGCTGCGGATCCCGGCCTCCGGCGCCAGCGCCCGGATCTGCTCGATGAGCTGCAGGAACGACCCCGTGGAGCCGAACCGGCGCATCCGGCGCAGCACGGTCTCGCTGGAGTGCTGGAAGGACAGGTCGAAGTAGGTCGCCACACCCGGAGTCGTGGCGATGGTGCGCACCAGGCCGGGACGCGTCTCGGCAGGCTGCAGGTAGGACACCCGCACCCGCTCGACGCCGTCGAGCTCGGCCAGCCGCGGCAGCAGCACCTCCAGCGCGCGCTGGTCGGAGAGGTCCTTGCCGTAGGAGGTGGAGTTCTCGCTGACCAGGAACAGCTCCTTCGCCCCGTTCTTGGCCAGCCAGGCGCCCTCGCCGAGGACCTCCTCCGGCTGGCGGGACAGGAAGGAACCGCGGAAGGACGGGATCGCGCAGAACGTGCAGCGGCGGTCGCAGCCGGAGGCGAGCTTGAGGGCGGCGACCGGCGAGTCGTCGAGCCTGCGGCGCGAGATCTCGCGCGCGGCGGGCACCCAGCCGTGACCGGGCACGGCCACGTCGGCGGCCGCGGCCGGCCGCGAGACCGGGCTGATCGGCAGCATCGTGCGCCGGTCCTGCGGCTGGTGGGACTCGACCGCGCGACCGGCGAGCACGTCGTCGAGCCGGTCGGCGAGGTTGTCGTAGTGGTCGAATCCCAGGACGGCGTCGGCCTCGGGCATCTGCTCGGCGAGCTCGGAGCCGTAGCGCTCGGCCATGCAGCCGACGGCGACGACCTTCGCACCGGTGTCGGAGGCGGCCAGCAGCGTGTCCACCGAGTCCTTCTTGGCGGACTCGACGAAGCCGCAGGTGTTGACCACGACGACCTCGGCCTCGTCGGCGTCGACGAGGTCCCAGCCCCTGCCGTGGAGGTTGCCCGCCAGCTCTTCGGAGTCGACCTCGTTGCGGGCGCAACCGAGCGTGACCATGGCGACTCGGTGGTGTTGCTGCTCGGTTGACATGGGTCGAGCCTAACGTCCCTGCTGTCGACGCTCCGCAACGAGCCTGGCACCGCGGATTGACTCCGAGTGGTGGCCGAGATTACGGCCGTCCGGACGACCATCGTCCCGTTGTGATGGTTAGGCTTACCTAACGTGAATGCCATCGAGGTGCGCCCGGCCCGCGTCCGCGACGCGCGAGCGATCAAGTCGTTGATCGACCACTACGCGGGCAAGGTGGTCCTCGGCAAGGAGCTCGTCGCCCTCTACGAGGACATCCAGGAGTTCCAGGTGGCCGAGGACGACGGCCGGATCGTCGGCTGCGGCGCGCTGCACGTGCTGTGGGAGGACCTCGCCGAGATCCGCACCGTGGCCGTCGACCCGATGGAGAAGGGGCGCGGCGTCGGGCATCTCGTGGTGGACCGGCTGATCGAGCACGCGGCCGACCTGGGCCTGTCCCGGATCTTCGTGCTGACCTTCGAGACGGAGTTCTTCGGCCGCCACGGCTTCCGCCCGATCGCCGACACGCCGGTCCCGCCGGAGATCTACGACGAGATCCGCCACTCGCCGGACGAAGGCGTCGCCCAGTTCCTGGATCTCGCGCACGTCAAGCCGAACACCTTGGGCAACACCCGGATGCTGCTGCAGCTGGCCTAATGGTCACGCGCCGCGCGAGGGGCGCGGCGTTACGATGAGGCGCATGAATGGTTATGCGCCGTCGGAGATAGTGATTCGACGGGCTCGGATCGCCGACGTCCCGACGATCAAGGCGCTGGTCGACACCTACGCGGGCGAAGTTCTCCTGGAGAAGGAGCTCGTCACGCTCTACGAGGACATCCAGGAGTTCTGGGTGGCCCACGAGGGCGGCCGCGTCGTGGGCTGCGGCGCGCTGCACGTGCTGTGGGAGGACCTCGCCGAGATCCGCACGGTGGCGATCGATCCGGTGGTCAAGGGCCGCGGCATCGGGCACCGGATCGTGCAGCGGCTCATCGGGCTGGCCACCGAACTGGGCCTGACGCGGGTCTTCGTGCTGACCTTCGAGACGGAGTTCTTCGGGCGGCACGGCTTTCGCACCATCGACGGCGCCCCGGTCAGCCCCGAGGTCTTCGAGGAGATGCGACGCTCGGTCGACGCGGGCGTGGCGGAGTTCCTGGACCTGGCCAACGTCAAGCCCAACACCCTGGGCAACACCCGGATGCTGCTGGAACTACCTTCCTGACCAGCGCCTTTCAGCATCTCGCCGCCACCGGCGAACCCACGCCGCCGCGCGAGGCACCAGGCGTTCATCCCCCGTTGGCGTTCGCAAGTGCGCAACTTCCCCACCAACCCCTCTGGGACCGGTTATAAACACCGGTGATCATTCGTTCCACCCAGAGGAGACCACCTTGGAACGCAATAGTCGCCGTGGCCTGATCACCACCGTGGCCGCCGCCGGAGCCCTGCTGCTGACCGGCGGAACCGCGATCGCCGCCGATCTCACGCCCGAAGAGCTGCGGAAGACCACCGACAGCTACCTCTTCGAGTACTCGCTCGACGAGTTCACCCAGACCCGCTCCGAGCAGCCCCACGCCGGCCAGCTCGACTGGTCCTCCGACGGCTGCTCGTACTCCCCCGACGCGCCGTTCGGCTACGAGTTCCTGGAGAGCTGCGACCGGCACGACTTCGGCTACCGCAACTACAAGCTCCAGGACCGGTTCACCGACGACAACCGGCTGCAGATCGACGACAACTTCCACGACGACATGTACTCCGTGTGCGATGGGGAAGGCGCGTGCGAGGCGACCGCCGACCTCTACTACGAGGCCGTCCGCAAGTTCGGCGGTTCGGCGTCGTCGATCGCCGAGGCCGTCGATATGGCCCAGCTCCCCGAGAAGGCCAAGGCCCAGGGCTGACCAGCGAGATTCGAATTTCGCGCGACGTTCGAGAAGCCCTCACCCGGCGGGAGGACCGCCTCGCCGGGTGAGGGCCGTTCTCTCGCCACCGCGTCAGCGGCCGGGCCGGGCGTCCATCGGACGGGGCGCGGACTTCGCCGCCGCGGCGGCGTCGTCACCGATCGGACCCACGGCGTAGAAGGCCTCGCAGGGGCCGCCGATGTAGTGCTCGAAGTCCGTGGTCACGTGGATCATGGACTTGCCGTCGGCGGTCGGCAGCAGGCTCGGGCTGAAGTTCCGGCAGACGCTGCCCTGGTTGTAGCTGATCTGCACCGGGGACGGGACCTCCTTCCACGGCCCGTCGAGGTCATCTGGGTCGTCGTTGACCATGACGGTCTTGCCGTTGCCCGGCGCCCAACCGCCGTTGTCGCCGCCGAGCATCTGGTAGGCCAGCAGCAGCCGCCCGTTGGGATTCGGACCGGGTGCCAGCGCGATGGTCGGGGTTCCGAGGGGCTGGCCACCGGTGTCCGAGACGATCTCCGTGCCTAGGTCGTAGGGGTCGCCCCAGTCCCAGCCGTCGGAGGATTTGCGGATCCAGATCGTGCAGGTGTGCACCGGGTCGTAATTGCAGACCTCGTAGGACATCACGTAAGTGCCGTCGGGCAGTTTTCGAACTCCCGACATTCCTGGGCGCACGCTGAACTCGTCGTTCTTCAGCATCTCCTTCGCATCGGTCCAATTCCGACCGTCCGAAGAACGCACCTGCATCAGTTTCTGATCGTGCTTCGCGTCACCGTCATCGGAATAGAACCCGACGAGGTCGCCCTCCTCGGAAACGGTGAACTCCGGCTCCCACACGCCGGGCCCGACCGGGGCCTGCACCATGTCGGAGAGGTGGCTCCAGGTCTTGCCGTGATCATCGCTGCGCCACACGCGGATGCTGGCCTGGCGCTCCTCCTCGTCGGCGCCGATACCTGCGGTCCCGGCCCACAGCAGCGTCCCGGCCGGCATGTCACCGACCTGCTGCGGCAGCTCGTAGAGCGTGGAGCAGCACATCC
The DNA here is from genome assembly GCF_054778355.1 of Saccharopolyspora tripterygii. Lineage (NCBI taxonomy): Bacteria > Bacillati > Actinomycetota > Actinomycetes > Pseudonocardiales > Pseudonocardiaceae > Saccharopolyspora > Saccharopolyspora tripterygii. The sequence goes on from NZ_BAAGZP010000018.1 coordinate 274,668, forward strand.
CCTTGGTGTTCTCACCTGCGGGATCGCGGATCTCGGCGAGCGGCTGGAACGTCTTGCCGTCGTCCCGGCTCTCGGAGATCGCCGCGAACCCGGCGTTGTCCCGGTAGGTCGTCATGCTGGAGAGCACGCGGCCGTTGGCGTCGCCCGAGTGCTCCAGGCGCACGAGCCTCGGATAGCTGGACCCGCCGACGCGCAGCAGCTCGCCCTCGTCCACGTCCTGGGTCCCGACACCCCCGGGTTCGGGAGCAGGGGCGGGGGCGGATAACGCCAGTTGCTGGAATCCGGCGGCCACCAATGCGACCGAGAACAGCACGACCAGCAAAGCGCGAACTTTTCGAACGACCATGCTCAATACCCTTCACACCGCAGGCGGTCCAACCGTCAGCGGCGGAGAGGCTATCGCAGAAAAGTTCTGAATCGAGCCCTGTGAAAATGCCGTTCAGAGCAATCGAGCGGGCGCAAACGGAGCAGTGGAAACAATGCGAAACAAATGGAGATGAACAACCGTGAAAAGCGAGGAAAACGAAAGGGGCCCGCGGCTTGTCCTCAGCCGCGGGCCCCTGCTCACTCGTCCTCGTCCGGTGAGGGCCCGCCGCGGATCGAGTAGAGCGCGTTCTCCAGCTCCTCGGGCTTGACCAGCACGTCGCGCGCCTTGGACCCCTCCGAGGGGCCGACGACGCCGCGCGATTCGAGCAGGTCCATCAGCCGGCCGGCCTTGGCGAACCCGACCCGCAGCTTGCGCTGCAGCATCGAGGTCGAACCGAACTGGCTGGTCACCACGAGCTCGGTGGCCTGCAGCAGGACGTCGAGGTCGTCCCCGATGTCGGAGTCGATCTCCTTCTTGTCCCCGGACTTGGTGGCCGCGGTGACCCCGTCCGTGTAGTCCGGTTCCGCCTGGTCCTTGGTGTAGGCGACGATGCGGTGGATCTCGTCGTCCGCGACGAACGAGCCCTGCACGCGCGCCGGGCGCGACGCACCCATCGGCAGGTAGAGCGCGTCACCCATGCCGATCAGCTTCTCGGCGCCGGGCTGGTCGAGGATGACCCGCGAGTCGGTCAGCGACGACGTGGCGAACGCCAGCCGCGACGGCACGTTGGTCTTGATCAGACCGGTGACCACGTCGACCGACGGCCGCTGCGTGGCCAGCACCAGGTGGATCCCGGCGGCGCGGGCCTTCTGGGTGATCCGCACGATCGCGTCCTCGACGTCGCGCGGCGCGGTCATCATCAGGTCGGCGAGCTCGTCGACGATCGCCAGGATGTACGGATAGGGCTTGTACTCGCGCTCGCTGCCCAGCGGCGCGGTGATCTCACCGGAGCGCACCTTGGCGTTGAAGTCGTCGATGTGCCGGACCCGGTTGGCCTGCATGTCCTGGTAGCGCTGCTCCATCTCCTCCACCAGCCAGGCCAGCGCGGCGGCGGCCTTCTTCGGCTGGGTGATGATGGGCGTGATCAGGTGCGGGATGCCCTCGTAGGGGGTGAGCTCCACCATCTTCGGGTCGATCAGGATCATCCTGACCTCCTGCGGGGTGGCCCGCGCCAGCAACGACACCAGCATCGAGTTGACGAAGCTCGACTTGCCGGAACCGGTCGAACCCGCGCACAGCAGGTGCGGCATCTTCGAGAGGTTCGCGGTGACCATGTGGCCTTCGATGTCCTTGCCCAGCCCCATGACCAGCGGGTGCGAGTCCTTCGCGGCCTCGGAGGAGCGCAGCACGTCGCCGAGCCGGACCATCTCGCGGTCGCTGTTGGGGACCTCGATGCCGACCGCGGACTTGCCCGGGATGGGCGCCAGCAGCCGCACGTTGTCGGTGGCGGCGGCGTAGGCGATGTTCTTGGTCAGCGCGGTGATCTTCTCGACCTTCACGCCCGGCCCGAGCTCGACCTCGTAGCGCGTGACGGTCGGCCCCCGGGTGAACCCGGTGACCTGCGCGTCGATGTTGAACTGCTCCAGGACCGCGGTGATGGCCTCGATCATCGAGTCGTTGGCCTTGCTGCGGCTCTTCGGCGGTTCACCGTCGGTGAGCACGTCCAGCGGCGGCAGCTGGTAGTCGCCTTCGACGTCTCGGCTGATCTGCGGCTTGTCGCTCTTCTTCGGCGGCTTCTCGGGCTTCTCCGGCTTGGCCGCGGGGACCTCGGCGGCCTTGGGCTTGGCCGGCTTGGCCGGTTCTTCCGGCACGTCGTCGAGCGAGAGCTGCTCGTCCTCGGCGGAAGCGGAGGACGTCGCCTGCCTGCGCCGGGACGGGCGGCGCAGCTTGACCGAGGACGGGTCGCCTTCGAGCTCGGCCTTGCTGGGCGCTGGCTCGAAACCGTCCTCGTCGTCGTAGTGCTCGCCGCGCATCCGGGCGAGCACGTCGCGCACCGAGGACCCGGTGAGCACGAGCAGCCCGAACAGGCCGGCGAGGATGAGCACCGGGACGGCCACGTAGCCGGTCAGCCCGTAGGCGAGCGCGCCACCGGCGACGAATCCGAGCGCACCTCCCGCCGTGGGCCATGCTTCGGACTCCAGCGGGGAACCCGACAGGACGTGGATGGTTCCCAGCGTCGCGAACATCAGCAGCACCGAACCGATGACCACGCGCGGCCGCGCTTCGGGGCTCGTCTCGGTGCGCATCAGGATGACCGCGGTGACCAGCAGCACGAGTGGCAGCGCGATCGCGCCGATGCCGATGACCGAGCGCAGCGCCCAGTCGAACCAGTGGCCGACCGGCCCGCCCGCCTTCCACCAGACCCCGGCGGCCACGACCACGGCCAGCGCGAGGTAGATCAGCGCGACTCCGTCGCGGCGGTGAGCGGGGTCGAGGTCGCGGGTCCTGCCGACCGCGCGGACCACACCGCCGAGTCCGCCGCCCTGGTTCCTGCTGCTCTTGGCGGGGCTGCGCTTCGCGGGCGCCCTGCGGGGCGCGTGCGTCGAGGAGGGGCGAGGCTTGCTCTGCCCCTTGGAAGCCCCGGCCTTGGACCCGGTGCTCTTCGACCCGGCCTTCGACCCAGTGCTCTTGGACGTGGTGCTGGAGCTGCCACGCTTGGCGGCGGTGCCGCTACGCTGCGTCGCCGCTTTGCCGCGCGACGAGCCCCGCCCCCCGTTAGTTGTCCGGCTCGCCATGCCCCACACGGTATCGGCACCCGCCTCTCCCGTCACAACAACCACAGGGGTTCGCGCCCTCTCGGCGCCCAGGCCATGAGATCCTTGCCCATCATGGTTGCCCTGCCGAGCGGCCCCGAGCCGACACACCGAAGCGACCGCGAGAAGCTGTTCCGCGCGACGCCGAGGCTGTGGCGCGCGCTGATGCGCGTCGACCGCGCGGTGATCGCGCTGACCGGGCGGCTGGTCATCACCGGCGACGTACCGGACGAGCTGCGCGGGCAGCCGCTGCTGATGGCGGCCAACCACATCGGCAACCTGGACCCGTTGGTGCTGATCGCGGCCTGCCGGGAGCGCAGGATCTCGCCGCGCTTCGTGGCCACGGGCGGCCTGTTCGACGCCCCGGTGATCGGTTCGATCATGCGCGCCGGACGGCACGTACGCGCCGACCGGGGCAAGGCGAGCGCTGCTGAAGCGCTCGGCAAGGTGGTCACCGCCCTCACCGAGGACGCGAATCCGGTTCTGGTCTACCCGGAGGGGCGGCTCACCCTGGAGCCGAACATGTGGCCCGAGCGGGGCAAGACCGGTGTGGCGCGCATGGCGCTGGCGGCGGGAACCCCGGTGATCCCGATCAGCCAGTGGGGTGCGCACGAGGCCATGTGCTACGGCATGGTCCGCGTCGAAAGCGCCCGTGACCTGTGGATCCTCTTCTCGTCCTGGCTGCGGGCGATCGTGCGCCGACCGACGATGCGGGTCCACTTCGGCGCGCCCGTGGACCTCTCCGACCTGGCCGCGGATCGCGTCGGCGACGCCGCGCGCGCCCGCGACCGCATCATGCGCGCCATCACCCAGGGCCTGATCCCGCTGCGCGTCGACGAGCCCGAGGTGCCGCTGCACCAGGACCCGACGCGCCCGGTCACCGACAAGCCCTCCCCCTGGCTGAGCCGCTGACCGACCGGGAACGCGGCCGGTCCGACCATTTTTCGCCAATCGCGACCCCTGAACCGATTCGATCTCGTTAACTGTCCACACCGCATCGCCATCACCGGCGAAAACCCGGACAGACGAGGACGATCGTGAGAAAAGCCGCCACCACCGCGCTGGCGCTCGGGCTGCTGATCGGCTTATCGCCGACGGCCGGCTCGGCAGCAGCCGCGCCGCCCGCGCCCGTATTCGACCCGGCACCGATCCAGTGGGGTCCGTGCGAGAGCGAGTCCCTGCAGAAGGCCGGTGCCGAATGCGGCACCGTCTCCGTGCCGATGGACTACGCCGACCCGGCCGGTGAGCAGATCAAGCTCGCCGTCTCGCGCGTCAAGCACACCGTCCCGGAGGACCAGTACCAGGGCGTCATGCTGGTCAACCCGGGCGGACCGGGCGGTTCCGGGCTGAACTTGAGCGTGCTCGGTTCGGCCGTGCCGAAGAACGCCGGTGCCGCCTACGACTGGATCGGCTTCGACCCCCGCGGTGTGGGCAGCAGCGAGCCCGCCCTGTCCTGCGACCCGAACTACTTCTCCTACGACCGGCCGCACTACGTCCCCGACGCGCAGCTGGAGAAGACCTGGCTGGAGCGCTCCGAGGGCTACGCGAAGGCCTGCGGCAACGCGGGCAAGCTGCTCGACCACCTCAAGACCACCGATTCGGTCGAGGACATGGAGAGCATCCGCAAGGCGCTGGGCCAGGAGCAGATCAACTACTACGGCTTCTCCTACGGCACCTACCTCGGCCAGGTCTTCAGCACGCTGCACCCGGAGCGGATGCGGCGGCTGGTGATGGACGGCGTGGTCAACGTCGAGGACATCTGGTACCAGGCGAACCTGAACCAGGACGTCGCCTTCGACCGCAACATCAAGGTCTTCTTCGACTGGGTCGCCCGCCACGACGCGACCTACCACCTGGGCAGCACCGCGGCCGATGTCGAGAAGCGCTATTACGAGCAGCTGGCAGCACTCGACCAGAAGCCGGCCGGTGATGTCATCGGTTCGGCGGAGTGGACCGACCTGTTCCTGCAGGCCGGCTACTCGACCTCGGTGTGGCCGGAGCGCGCGCAGGCGTTCGCCGCGTGGGTCAACAACGGCGACTGGGCCCCGGCCAAGGCGCTCTACGACGACACCAACACGCCGGGCGACGACAACGGCTACGCGGTCTACACGGGTGTGCAGTGCACCGACATCCAGTGGCCGACCAGCTGGGAGCAGTGGCGCAAGGACAACTGGGAGACCCACGCCAAGGCGCCCTTCGAGACCTGGGGCAACGCCTGGTACAACGCGCCGTGCCTGACCTGGCCCGCCAAGGCGGGCAAGCCCGTCGAGGTCGACGGCAGCAAGGTCGAGAGCGCGCTGCTGATCAGCGAGGAGCTGGACGCGGCGACCCCGTTCCCGGGAGCCCTGGAAGCCCGCGAGCGCTTCCCGAGCGCCAGCCTCATCAGCCTCCCCGGCGGCACGACGCACTCCAGCTCGCTGAGCGGGAACGCCTGCGAGGACGACCAGATCGCCGACTACCTGCTGACGGGCAAGCTCCCCGCCCGCCAGCCCGGCGAGGGCCCGGACACCACGTGCGAGCCCCTGCCGCAGCCGACTCCCGAGCAGGTCGGCGCCCAGTCCACCCACGGCCAACCGGCGGTCCTGCAGGAAGCCCTGCAGTCCAACCACCGCTGAGCCGACCGCACGACACGCTGAGCCACCGCACGACAACGGTCCGGTCTTCGGGGGAAGTTTTCATGAAAACTTCCCCACTCACGAAGACCGGACCGTTTTGCGTGACCCTGGAAAGACCGGGAAATCTCGTACTGGGCCTTATTTCGCGACCAGCAGGTCCATGAGGCGGGCGAGTTCGGCTTCCAGGGCTGATACCTGTTCGTCCATTCCGGACAGCTGGTGGAGCAGCGCTGCCTGGAAGACGCCGTCGAGGGTCGCGTAGGCGGCCGCCTGCGACGTGGCCGGTTCGGTGCCGGAGAGCTCGGCGTAGCGGCTGAGAACGCGCCAGATCATCTCCCGCCTGCGGCCGTCGATGTCGAGGACGTCGGCGCGGAAGGACTCGTCGAACAGGCTCTGGTTGCGCAGGTCGTACCAGAGCCTGTGCAGGTGGGCGTCGGCCTTGAGGGTCCCGAAGAACATGTCGACGAAGCCGTTCCGGAGTTCGTCGGCCGTGCCCGCATTCGCCACGACGTCGTCGTAGCGGGTCACGCAGACCTCTTCGTACTGCCGGACCGCTTGGATGATCAGGTCCCGCTTGTCCTCGAAGTAGTAGTGCAGGACGCCGTGCGAGAACTCGGAGTTCTGCGCGATCTCCCGCAGGCTCGTGCGCGCGTACCCCAGATCCGCGAGCGTCTGCAGCGTCGCGACCGCGAGCTCCCTCCGCCGGGTCTCGAACTTGTCGACCTGGCGGCGGGCGATCCGCTGCTGCTTGGTTTCGGCGACCTCGGTCACGGGCTCGTCCTGTCGGCTGGGTCCTGTGCTTCGTCTCGCTCCAGTCTATCGGCAGCGCGTTTCCTTGACACTCGTCAAAGAAATTCTTGACGACTGTCAAAATTTGCTCTTATGGTGTGACCCACCTCGCACACCCGGGCCCGGGTCGCGCATACATGCCGTCTCAAGGAGGAGATCTCGCATGACCAGTTACGACTTGTCCGGCAGAAGAGCCCTGGTCACAGGGGGTGCACGCGGCCTCGGCGCCGGGATGGCCGAGGCGCTGGCCGCCGCGGGCGCCTCGGTCGCCGTAGGAGACGTGCTCGAAGACGACGGGAAGAAGACCGCCGCATCGCTGCGCGAGAAGGGCTTCACCGCGGAGTACGTCAACCTCGACATCACCGACGAGGACAGCTGGGCCTCAGCGGTCCCGGAGGTCATCTCCTCGCTCGGCGGGTTCGACCTGCTGGTCAACAACGCCGGTGTCGAGATCACGAGTCTCGTCGCCGATCTCGACCCCGCCGACATCCGCAAGATGCTCGACGTCAACGTGCTCGGCACGGCCCTGGGCCTCAAGCACGCCTTCCGCGCCATGCGCCCGGACGGTCCGGCCGGCAACGGCGGCGCGGTGGTCAACATCGCGTCCGTCGCGGCCACCATCGCCTTCCCCGGGATCTCGATCTACTCCGCCACGAAGTCCGCGATCGACCGGCTGACCAGGGTCGCGGCCGCGGAGTCCGGGAAGCTCGGCTACGGCGTTCGCGTCAACTGCATCTACCCCGGTCTCACTCCGACCACGATGGGCAACCAGCTCGCCGCGGACTGCGCGGAGATCGGGCTGTTCCCCTCCCCCGAGGAAGCCGCCAAGGCGGTCGTGGACCTGACGCCCCAGGGCCGCCTCGGACAGGTCGACGACATGGCCGACGCGGTCGTGTTCCTGGCATCCGGGGCCGCCAAGTACATCACCGGCGCCGGCCTCGCGGTCGACGGCGGCATGGGCAGCTGACCTGCTTCTCCACTGCGAAAGGACGAGTTCGTGAGCACTGACAAGCCTGTCGTCGTCTACGGTGCCTCCGGCTACACCGGACGACTGATCTGCGAATACCTGCGCGAGTACAACATCCCGTTCCTGGCCGCCGGGCGCGATCACCAGCGCGTCAAGGAAGCCGTCGACGCGGTTCCCGGCGTGGAGACCGTGCCGCACGAGATCGTCGAGGTGGAGCACACCGCGTCGGCGCTGGCGGAGCAGTTCCGCGGCGCGAAGGTCGTGCTCAACACCGTCGGCCCGTTCGCCCGCTACGGGCACGAGGTCGTGCAGGCCTGCCTGGACATCGGTGCGCACTACACCGATACCAACGGCGAGCAGAACTGGATGATCGACGTCGAGCAGCGCTACGGCGCCGACTTCGACACCCGGAACCTGCTGCTGTCGCCCGGGATCGCGCAGATGTACACGATCGGCGAGATCGCGGCCAACGTCTGCCTGGAGACGCCCGGGCTCGACACCCTCGACATCCAGGTGTTCTGGAAGGGCTACCCGACGGTCGCCTCCACCAACACGATCCTGACCAACGCGGCGTTCGCCGACGCCCACTACCTGGAGCAGAACGAGTACCAGACCTGGCCCGCCGACGGGGGTCTGCACGACGTGGTGGTCCCGGGCCAGCACGAGCTCGGACTCGCACTGCCGTGGGGCGGCACCTCCCACCCCGTGTGGTTCAAGAACGATCCGCGGGTGGCCAACGCCCGCGCGCTCGGCGGGGTGTTCAACCGCGAGCTGATGCAGGCGGTTCCGCAGATCGTCGCCGGCGCGCTCCAGCAGATGGAGGGCAAGTCCGAGCAGGAGAAGTACGAGATCATCGACGCGACCTCGGCGCAGGTCCGCAGCGAGATGCCGCCGAGGGAGAACCCGAGGATCAACACCTCGCTCGACTCGGTGCACGCGTCCGGACCGCTCGGCCGGGTGCACTGCGTCATCCACGGCAACTGCAACTACAAGCAGACCGCGCTGCTCAACGTGCACGCCGCCGCGCACCTGCTGCAGGACAGGCCGAGGAGGGCGGGTTTCGCCTCCGGCTGCCAGGCGTTCGGGCACCGCGAACTCCTCGGCACGCTGCGCGCTTTCGGGCTCGTGATCGACCCGATCGTGCAAGTCCACCAGTGATCCGCCGTGCCGGTCGCCGATCGTCGGCGACCGGCACGCCCGACCCAGCGAGGTTGCCGTGCAGCTGGCCGAATACCTGGACAAGGGAGCCTCCCTCGGAGGCGACCGGCCCTGTCTGACCACGAGGGGCGAATCCCTCTCCTACGCCGAGGTGCAGGACGCGTCGTGGCGGACGGCCCAGGCCCTGATGGCCTGCGGGATCCGGCCCGGGGACCGCGTAGCAGTGCTGTCCGCGAACGATCCCACCGCGCTGACCAGCGTTTTCGGGATCTCCCGCGCGGGAGCGGTGTGGTGCCCGGTGAACCCGCGCAACGAGGCCTCGGAGAACCGGCAGCTGCTGGCGATGTTCGGCTGCCGGTGCCTGCTGTTCCAGGAGCGCTTCGCTCCGCTGGTGCAGCGCATCCGGGCGGAACTGCCGGAGCTGACCACGCTCGTCTGCCTCGACGGCGAGGTCGACGGCGCGCTGACCTTCGCCGACTGGATCGAGCTCGGCGACCCCGACCGCGCCGGCCCGGCGGTCGCCGGTGACGAGCTGTGCATGCTCGCCGGAACCGGTGGCACGACGGGCGAACCGAAGGGCGTGCGGCTGACCGGGACCAACATGGCCACGGCGACCGCGCTGACGCTGATGAGCTACCCGTTCGGCGACCGGCCGAGATACCTGGCGCTGGCCCCGCTCACCCACTCCGCGGGCGTGCTGACCTGGCCGATCATGTCGCTGGGCGGCGAGATCGTCATCATGCCCGAGCCAGATCTGGGCGAGTTCCTGCGGCTCGTCGAACGGCATCGCATCACGCACGCGTTCCTGCCGCCGACCGTGATCTACGGGCTGCTCGACCACCCCGATCTCGACTCCACGGACCTGAGCTCGCTGCGCTGCCTCTGGTACGGCGCCGCACCGATGTCGCCGACCCGGTTGCAGGAGGCGCTGGAGCGGATCGGCCCGGTCCTCGGCCAGCTCTTCGGCCAGACCGAGGCGCCGAACATGATCGCCACGATGGCCCCCACCGACCACTTCCGGGCGGACGGATCGATTGCGGTGGAACGACTCTCGTCAGCTGGGCGGCCGAGCCCGCTGACGCGGGTGGGCATCATGGACGAGTCCGGCGCGCTGCTGCCCGGCGGTGAGCGCGGCGAGATCGTGGTGCGCGGACCGCTCGTCATGGACGGATATCACGAGAACCCCTCCGCCACGGCCGAGGTCAGCAGGCACGGGTGGCACCACACCGGCGACATCGGTTACCTCGACGAGGACGGCTTCCTGTTCATCGTCGACCGCGCCAAGGACATGATCATCACCGGTGGTTTCAACGTGTACTCCGCCGAAGTCGAGCAGGCGCTGCGCGAGCACGAATCGGTGCAGGACTGCGCTGTGCTCGGCCTCCCGGACGAGAAGTGGGGCGAGCGCGTCACCGCGGTCGTCCAGCTCCGCGCCGGCCGGACGACCGAGCCCGACGAGCTCGCGGCGTTCGTCAAGGAGCGGTTGGGCAGCGTGAAAACGCCCAAGCAGCTGAAAATCTGGCCCGACCTGCCCAGATCGAAGATCGGCAAGGTCCTCAAGCCCGAGATCCGGAAGCAGATCCTGGGCGACTGAGCGAGTTCAGGTGAGGGGGCCGGCCGACACGCGAGGAGGGGACGCGCCGGCCGGCCCATTCGGTTTCGACGCCGGTCGGGGGCATTCGACGTCGAAACGGGCTTGCGACGCCTCACCCGGGTGGCTCTCAAATTCGCGCGAATTTGAGAGCCACCCGGGTGAACAGGCGCGGGGCGAGGGGGCTCAGGGCGAGGTCTTGTTCTACGAGGTCGGCCCCGACGCGATGCAGTGGATGTTCGAGCTCGCCAAGACCCGCAGCAGCCGAGGCCGCTGGGGCGAGTACCGCGCGGGTTGCGACATCCGAGTGACGCGGTCTCTGAACCCCATCACTCGGTAGGGTGATCGCGTTCATAATGTGCGCCGGTCCAAAACGCTGTGATCATCACAGGTGATCGCCGAAGATGGACCCAAGCCAGACGCGTCATTCGAAGTAGGGGGAACACCGCCGTGGCCGGGTTCGTAGTCGATCCAGCGGGACTGCAGAGTGCGATCAAACGCTTGGAGAAGATCCGGGACGACGCCCTCGCCATGGTCGACAGTGCAGCACGTGTCGAGCCCGGCGAGCTGACGGCCAAGGACACCTACACGAACAAGGCGCGTCTGGCGATCACCGAGCGCGCAGCGGGCGAAACGGGCTCGTTGCGGATGACGGCGCACGATCTGACCAAGAAGCTTCAAGAGAAGATCGACGCCTACAACGCGGTCCTCGCCGAGTACCAGGCTGCGGACGAGCACGGAAGTGACGTCCAGCGCCATGTCGCAAGCTAATCTTCGCGGCGTGTTCCGAACTGTGACGACGAGGAGTGAAGTGGTCAAGCGCAGCGCGATCCTCTGGGCAGGCGCAGCCTTCGTCTGCAGCGCCCTTACCGCCTGCGGCGGTGGCGGTGACACCGAAGGCTCCCCCGCACCGGAGACGCAGCAGCCAAGCGGTGTCACGATCAGCGCGCCGAAGGACGCTATGGCGGCGGACCGATGCAGCCTCCTGCCCGCCGACGCCGCGAGCGGGATCGGCCTCGCCCCGCAGGGCAAGGAGCAGTCAGATCCGCTGGATCCGGAGGCTCCCGCGCCGTGCGTCTGGAACTCCGAGGACGGCAAGAACCGCCTGTCGCTGACCCCGCTCGATGGCCGCTCGATCCAGGCGTACTACGACAACAAGTCGAAGTACGTCGATTTCCAGGAACTGTCGATCGCAGGGCACCCGTCGGTGCGGGCCAACCAGGGCGACCCGAAGCAGGACGGCACCTGCGACATCTTCCTCGCCACGAAGGAAGGGCAGATCTTGTCCGCACAAGCCCATGTGATGGACACGAGCCAAGACGCCTGCGGCATCGCGCAGAAGGCGCTCGAAGCCGGCGTTCCAACCCTTCCTGCTTCGAAGTAGTCATTGGGGGATAAGACACATGCTCGACATGTGCTACGCGAGTAGCGCTAAGGAATACCGCAAGCAGATGGGCGGGTCCCCGGACGCTGCCAGCCTGCCCGCGCCCACTGACGAGGGCGTGAAGCGCTGGGACAACGCTGCGAAGGCGTTTGACCAGATGGTCGAGGACATCGCCGCAGCGCTGCGCGATGCGGAGGCCGCGCACACGGGTCGTGCCGCCGAATCCGCCAACGCTTCGATCGCTGAGATCCAGCCGCTCGCTCGGTCGGCGGCCGAGACCTCGCGCGGGGTCAGGACAGCGCTGGAGGAGCAGAACACCTACCAGCGGGAGGCTTTTCAGGCTCTTCCCGTCAAGGACGACCCGCTGCCGAGCGGGCAGGGGGCTCTGCTGGACCCGCCGGAGAAGGGGTGGGTCGAGGACTGGAGTCTCGACTCGAACCCGGTGACCGGGTGGATGTCGGACTACGAAGAGCGGCAGCAGGCCTACGTGGACACCAACCAGCAGGCCAACCAGGTCATGGAGCGCTACAGCCAGCAGACCGAGGGCGTGATCGCGCGGTTGCCGGAGTTCCAGCCCGTCGACCAGCCGCCGCCCGCGGCTCCGCCCGCCTCGTCGTACCCGACTTCGGGCACGTATTCCGCTGGTGACAGCGGTTCCTCGTACTCGGCTGGCGCCTACTCCGCTCCGTCGAGCACGTCGTCGGCCTGGGCTTCGGCTCCGAGCTCCGCGCCCGCGGTGCACGCGCCGTCCGCGCCGCCCGCGGCGTCGAACCCGTCCTGGGCCTCGCCGAGCCCGACGGCGCCCGGGCTTCCGCCAGGTGTCGTGCGCGGTCCCGACGGCACGTTGTTCCGGCAGAACCCGCAGACCGGTGCGTGGGAACGGCAGAACCCCCACAACGGTCGCTGGGCGCCCTCCCCCAACGGCGGCCCCGGTGGACGTCGCGGTGCCGAAGGCGCCGGAGCGCCCGTGGGGCGCGGCGCCGGTGGCCGGGCCGGAATGGGCGGTCTCGGTGGTGCCGGCGGGGCGAACGCCGCAGGTGGTGCCGCTGGTCGCGGCGGCCAGGCCGGTGCGCCCGGAGCGGGCGTCGGTGCCGGGCGCGGCAAGCAGGGCGAGTCCGAGGAGCAGGAGCACGAGCGTCCCGGCTGGTTGGTCGAGCAGGACGACGTGTTCACCAACGACATGCAGCGCACCGCGCCAGCGGTCTTCGGTGACGCCGACCGAGGCCGGTGATTCGTGGCCAGGCGTGAGCTGAGCTTGCCTCCCGCTGCCGCGAACTACCTCTGCACCCGGTTCGACCTGCAACTCCACCCGCTGCTGCGGGTGGGCTGGCTTCCGCTGGACGCCACCGAGTCTCAACGCCGCGAGGCGGCTGAGCTCGGTCGGCGCCAGCTCGTCCAGCAGAGCCTGTTCGACGGCGACGAGCTGCACCCGTTCGTCGAGGAGGCGGTCCACCTGCTGGCCCGGCCGCCGCTGGCGATCGGGCTCGCGGTCAACGCGCGGGACGGTGAGAACTTCAACGCCGTGCTCGTCGAGTACGGGCGCAGCACCGTCCAGGCCTACCAGGCCGACGGCGACACCCCCGACGACCTGCGGGACATCCGCGTCAAGCGGCACGAGCACGGCGGACTCGCGGGCAACGCCGTCAACCTGCTCGGCAAGGTCACCGCGGCCGACGGCACGTCGGTGTCCGTTCCGTACGCGCACATCGAGCGGGTGAGCAAGCGGATGGGCGGCTCGGCGCGGACCCTGTCGGCCGCGCTGGGCTACGCGGGAATCCGCGGTGCGCAAGCGACGACCCTGACCGAGGCGTTCACCGCGAAGCGCAGTCTGGAAGGTCTCATCACCGTGCGCGCCTACGACCGGAAGGTGCGGCGGACGCGTTCGCTGCCGTTCAACGTGCAGTTCTTCGCCACCGAGGCCGGCTGCTACCTCGCCCAGCGCAAGCCCGGCCGGGACGGGCAGGAGTGGTACACGCTGGCGCCGGCGGACTCCCGGAAGCTCATCGGGACCGTCAACGAGATGATCCGGCTCCTCACGAGCCCGACCGCGCGGGTCTGAGACGCGAAGCGGGGCCGACCCGTTCTCGACAGGTCCGCCCCGCTCCTGCGTTCCCCGGTCAGCCTTCGGTGATCGGCGCGTTGACGCAGGCGCTGTCCTGCGGGGACGCGATCGGGGCCGTCACCCCCAGGACGGCCGCGTTGTTGCCGCACAGCTGGACCGGCACCGCGCTCACGTTGTTGTCGTTGAGCAGGTTGACCCCGTCGTTGTCCGAGCTGTCAGCGAATGCCGGGCCCCCGATGGCCATGAGTGCAGTTGCAGCGGCGGCAGCGCCGAGAAGTCGAGCGGAAGTACGCACCTTCAGACCCCAATCTCTCCGAGTGGTTTTCCCGCGGAACGAAGAAAGCTCGAACCGGCGGGATTCACCCTGGCAGCGGACCTGTAGCCCAGCTCGGTGGGTCACGCCAAGGTGCCACGCAGTCCACTCGGGAGGTGTTCGAAAACACCCAGGGTGCACAGCGGATTCGGACATTCCTCGGAGGACATCTCGCACGACCGAGTAACGGGGGATCGGAACCGGGCACTGATCAGGACGTGCCCCGCAGCGCAGCCGGTCACCCGGAGTGATACGCGCAGACGAACGGGGTGGCCCGGAAGGATTTCCGAGCCACCCCGTTCGAGTCAGCAGGTCAGGATCCGACGGGCAGCACGTTCGGCACGATCATCGGGCGCCTGCGGTACTTCTCCGCCACCCAGCGGCCGACCACCCGGCGCACCGCCTGCGCGATGCGGTGCGTGTCGGTGATGCCCTCGGACTCGGTGCGCGCGAGCTCCATCTCCACCAGCGGCACCACTTCGTCCAGGGCCTTCGGGTCGTCGGAGAAACCGCGACCGGAGATCGTGGGCGGGGAGACCGCGCGCCCGTTCGTCACGTCCACCGCGACCGTGATCGCGATGAACCCGCCTTCGCCCAGCACCAACCGGTCCGACAGCGTCGATTCACCGACGTCGCCCACCGACAGGCCGTCGACGTAGACGTGACCGACCTCGACGCGGCCCGCGATGCTCGCGATGCCGTCGACCAGGTCCACCACCACACCGTCCTCGGCGATGACCACCCGGTCCGCGGGAACACCCGTCAGCGTGGCCAGTTCGGCGTTCGCGCGCAGGTGGCGCCACTCGCCGTGCACCGGCATCACGTTGCTCGGGCGGACCGCGTTGTAGAGGTACAGCAGCTCGCCGGCGGAGGCGTGACCGGACACGTGGACCTTCGCGTGGCCCTGGTGCACCACCTGGGCACCGAGCCGCACCAGCCCGTTGACCACGCCGAACACGGCCGTCTCGTTGCCGGGGATCATCGAGCTCGCCAGCACCACGGTGTCACCGGCGCGGATGCCGATCTGCTTGTGCTCGCCGCGCGCCATCCGCGACAGCGCCGACAGCGGCTCGCCCTGCGAGCCCGTCGAGACGAACGCGACCTCTTCCTCGGGCATCTCCAGCGCCTGGTCGAGGTCGACGAGCAGCCCCTCGGGCACGTTGAGCATGCCCAGGTCGGCGGCGATGCCCATGTTGCGCACCATCGACCGGCCCACGAAGCAGACCTTGCGGCTGTGCTTCTCGGCGACCTCCAGCACCTGCTGCACGCGGTGCACGTGGCTGGCGAAGCAGGCCACGATGACCCGCTGCGTCGCGTGGCCGATCACCCGGTCCAGCACCGGGCCGATCTCGCGCTCCGGCGTGACGAAGCCCGGCACCTCGGCGTTGGTGGAGTCGACGAGGAACAGGTCCACGCCTTCGTCGCCCAGCCGGGAGAACCCGGCCAGGTCGGTCAGCCGGCTGTCCAGCGGCAGCTGGTCCAGCTTGATGTCACCGGTGTGCAGCACGACGCCCGCAGGCGTGCGGATGGCCACCGCCAGCGCGTCCGGGATCGAGTGGTTGACGGCGAAGAACTCCAGGCCGAAGACGCCGTGCGAGCTGTGCTGCCCCTCGGCGACCTCGATCAGCTGCGGGCTCAGCCGGTGCTCGCGGCACTTGGCCGCCAGCAGCGCCAGGGTGAACTTGGAACCGACGACCGGCAGGTCCGGCCGCAGCCGCAGCAGGAACGGCACAGCGCCGATGTGGTCCTCGTGGCCGTGCGTGAGCACCAGGGCCTCGATGTCGTCCAGCCGGTCCTCGATGGCACCGAAATCCGGCAGGATCAGGTCCACACCGGGCTGCTCGTCCTCCGGGAACAGCACGCCGCAGTCGACGATGAGCAGTCGGCCCTCGTACTCGAAGACCGTCATGTTCCGGCCGACCTCGCCGATGCCACCGAGCGCGACGACCCTGAGACCACCTTCGGCCAGCGGGCGTGGCGGTGCCGACGAAGTCGGCGTCACCGGGTGGTACTCGGAGGCTGTCGCCTGTGCGCTCAACGCTGTGTCACCTCTGTGCTGCGTCCGGGTTGACCAATACCAGGCCAGCATCCCACAGGTCGCTGGTGATCAACCGCACCTGCTCCTCCGTGGCGCCCGGCAGCGGCAGCCGCGGCAGGCCCGTCTCGTAGCCGCACAGCCGCAGCGCCGTCTTGGCGAAGATGACGCCGCCGACGAAGTTCATCGACCGGTAGACCGGCAGGAGTCCCTTGTGGACTTCCAGAGCGCCTGCGACGTCACCGGATTCGTACGCGTCGAGCATCTTGCGGAGCCGGTCGCCGACCACGTGGCCGATCACGCTGACGAAGCCGACGGCACCCACCGACAGCCACGGCAGGTTCAGCGGGTCCTCGCCGGAGTAGTAGGCCAGGCCCGCGTCGTTCATGGCCTCGCTGCCCGCCCACAGGTCGTGCTTGGAGTCCTTGACCGCGACGATCTGCGGGTGCTCGGCCAGCCGCTTGAGGGTGTCGACCTGGATCGGCACGACGCTGCGCGGCGGGATGTCGTAGAGCATCACCGGCAGCTCGGTGGCGTCGGCGACGGTCCAGAAGTGCTGGTAGACGCCTTCCTGCGGCGGCCTGGAGTAGTACGGGGTCACGACCAGGAGGCCGTGCGCACCGGCCTTCTCGGCGGAGCGCGCCAGCTCCACGGAGTGCTCGGTGTTGTTGGTGCCGGCACCGGCGACGACGGTCGCCCGGTCACCCACGGCCTCGACCACCGCGCGCAGGAGCTGCTCCTTCTCCCGGTCGGTGGTGGTGGGGCTCTCACCGGTGGTGCCGTTCACGACCAACCCGTCGTTGCCGACGTTGTCGACCAGGTAGGCGGCGAGCTCTTGGGCCACCTTCAGATCGACTTTCCCGTCTTCGTCGAACGGCGTGACCATGGCGGTCAGGACGCGGCCGAACGGGCGGCCCGGAATGGCGGTAGGGCAGTCGGTCATGGCCCCGACGCTACCTGGTCAGGGGCCTGCGGAAGACAGCCGACCGAGCTGAACCGAGCCCGCCGGAAAGCCGTTTCCGACAGGCCCGATCAGGCGTGTTTCTTTCGGTTGATCACGCCTATGACGAGGAGTTTTTCAGAACGAGCGGCGCAGGTCCTGCATCGCCATGATGTCGGCCTCGTTGCCCTCGAAGGTGATCTTCGCTTCACTCCGGCCGAAGGCGTACAGGAGGAGTTCGGAGGTCTCGCCGACGATGCGGACGGTGCGCGGACCGCGCTTGGCCTGGATCTCGGTGCCGTCGGGGCGGCGCAGCACCACGCCCACCGGGCTGCGGCCGTAGAACATCCGCGCGACCCTGCTCAGCGACTTCCACAGCGCCTCGTCGCGGACCTCCTCGGACGGGCGCGGCTGCCAGCCCGGCTGAGCTCGGCGAACGTCCTCGTGGTGCACGAAGAACTCGGCGGCGTTGACGGTCTCGTCGACCCCGCCGATGCTCATCGGGTTCCACTTGGGCGGCCCCTGACGGACCTGGTCGACCAGCTCCGGCCAGGCGAGCTGGCGGAGCTCCTGCTCGGCGCGCTCACCGCGCTCGGCGAGCGCCTTGATCAGACGACCGGCCATCGCGTCGGGCCGGCGCTCGCGCACCACGAGGTGCACCGCGAGGTCCCTGGTCTTCCACCCCTCGCACAGAGTCGGCGCGTCCGGACCGATCTGATCGAACAGCTCGCACAACAGCTTGCGTTCATCGCTGGCCACACCCATGGCGCCCACTCTAAACGCCGATCTTCCGGGGCGTCGGACGTGGCGGCTATCGAAACGAAAACGGCACCCGGGGTTTCCCCGGGCGCCGTTCTCAACCCCGTGGCGGCTGCGAGCCGACCACAGATCAAACCGATGATCAGCCCTCGGTGACGAAGGGGCTGGAGGCCACCTCGGTGCCGTCCTTGAGCGTGGTGATCTCGAAGTCGCTGAAGACGTTCGACACGGCCTTCTGGAGCTGCTTGAGGCACTCCACGGCCAGGCCGCGGATCTCCACGTCGGCGTGCTCGGACGCGCGCATCGCGATGAAGTGGCGCCACGCGCGGTAGTTGCCGGTGACCACGATGCGGGTCTCGGTGGCGTTGGGCAGCACCGAGCGCGCCGCCTGCCGCGCCTGCTTGCGGCGCAGCGTCATCTTCGGCTCGTCGGCGAACTTCTCCTCCAGCGCCGCCAGCAGGTCGCTGTAGGCCTGCACGCTCGCCTCGGCGGCCTGCACGAACTTCTCGTGCAGCTCCGGGTCCTCGGCGATGACGTCGGGCTCGACCATCGCGGCGTCGCGCTCCGGGACGTAGCGCTGCGAGAGCTGCGAGTAGGAGAAGTGCCGGTGCCGGATCAGCTCGTGGGTCAACGAGCGCGACATCCCGGTCAGGTAGAAGGACACCGAACCGTGCTCCAGCACGGACAGGTGGCCCACCTCCAGGATGTGCTTGAGGTATCCGGCGTTGGTGGCGGTCGCCGGGTTCGGCTTGCGCCACGACTGGTAGCACGCGCGACCGGCGAACTCGGCCAGCGCCTGCCCACCGTCGGCGTCGGT
Source organism: Saccharopolyspora tripterygii (assembly GCF_054778355.1). NCBI lineage: Bacteria > Bacillati > Actinomycetota > Actinomycetes > Pseudonocardiales > Pseudonocardiaceae > Saccharopolyspora > Saccharopolyspora tripterygii. Next base: position 293,218 of record NZ_BAAGZP010000018.1, read on the forward strand.
CGACCAGTCCACGTCTTCCGGCGGGAAGAACTCGGTCTTGCCGATCAGCTGCACTTTCGGCCGCACGATCTCGGTCACGACTGGCGCGCCCCTTTCCCTGCTCTCACGACTCCCCATGTGTTGCCCGAAAGCCTAACCGCCGGACCCGACAAGATCGCCTGACGCCAGTTGACACCATCGGGCGGTTGCATGACGTCACATGTGCCGCCATAGTGGCGTCATGGATCTGAACCCTTACATCGACCAGCTTCGCGAAGACCTCACCTCGGCCGCTGCCGCCGGCGACGACCAGACGCGGCAGACGGCGGCGGTGCTGTCCGGCGCGATCGAGCCGGCCGCCAGGCTGGCGATCATGAACGCGCTGTCCGACCTGGCGGCCGAGGTCACGACGAACCTCGACGGGCAGGTCGTGGACCTCCGCTTGGACGGCCGCGACCTCCGCGTCGTGGTCAGCGGTGGCCGCGGACCGGCCCCCGTCGACGACGAGGAGACCGAGCCACCGCCTCCCCCGCCGCCCAGCGGCGACAACGGCGACATCAGCCGGATCACGCTCCGGCTGATGGAGGAGATCAAGTCCCAGGCCGAGCAGGCGGCGTCCACGCAGGGCGTGTCGCTGAACACCTTCGTCGCGCAGGCGGTGCAGGGCGCACTGCACGGGCGCGAGCGCGGCGGGCCGTGGGACCGGCCGGGGCGCGGCGGCCGCGGACGCGGGCACGGACACGGGCGTGGCCGCGGTGGACCGTGGGACGGCCCCGGCTTCGGCGGCCCGCGCGGCGGATGGCCCGGCGGCGAGGGCGGCGGCTCCCACGTCCGCGGCTGGGTCCAGGGCTGACCGGATCACGTGGCGGAAGGGCGACTTGAGATGAGCGACAAGAACAACGACGACGAGCCCGACCTCGGCCGGGAGTGGTCCGCGGCCGAGGAAGAGCTGGCGGATCTGCTGCGCAGCCAGGACTTCGACTCCGACAGCCCGATCCGGATCGACATCGGGAACAACCGCGGTTCGGTCGTGGTGGAGCTGGCCGAGACGGCGGTGACGCACGTCGAGATCCGGCACGACCTCGGATCGAGCGGCCAGGACTGGCAGAGCGGGCTGACGGGGTTGCTGAGCTGGGTCACCGAGCAGTTCGGGCAGCCCGGCACGCGCGGCGGCTTCGACCCGAGCGCCCTGTCGAAGGAACCGATCGTCGAAGCGGTGCGCCGCACGCGGATCGACATGACCAGCGGTCGGCTGGTGGTGCGCGCTCCGTCCAACGCACCGCTGCGCGGAGTTCCGCTCGCGGTCCGGGTGACGGCACCGATCGGTTCCGAGGTCGGCGTGCAGAGCGGCTCGGCCGAGGTCGCGGTGACCGGCGCCGCCGGGAAGGTCAACGTGCAGGCCGGAACGGGCGCGGTGGCGGTCGCCGAGGCAGGCGACCGGGCCACCGTCCGCAGCGGATCGGGGAACCTGCGGCTGGGCACCATGCGCGGTGGCGTGCACGCGCGCTCCGGGCGCGGTGACATCGAGGTCAGCGCCATCGGCGGATCGTCCTCCGTGGCCAACGGTTCCGGTGCCATCTGGCTCGGCGAGGTGTCCGCCGACGTGCTGGTGCGCACCGGCAGCGGCGACATCACCCTCGCCGACGCCGTCGACGGGCAGGTCGAGCTGATCACCGGATCCGGCGAGCTGCAGGTGTCGATCCACCGCGGAACGGCGGCGGAGGTCGATCTGACCTCGTCAACCGGTGCCGCTCGCAGCGATCTCGACGTCGCCGATCAGCCACCGGAGACCGAACCGACGCTGCGGATCTTCGGGCGCACCGGCAGCGGCGACGCCGTGCTGACCACCGCCGGCTGATCCGCTACTGGGTGCCGCGAGCGAGTTCGGCGTTGAGCGGGCGGATGAGCTCGCCTCGTTCGCCCACCACGACGTCGTCGAGCCCGAGCCAGGTCGCCATCTCGCGCAGCGAGGCGGCCAGCTCGGGTGCGACGCGCACGGCGTCGCGGCCGGGTTCGAGGAACGCTCCGGGGACCCGGAGCACGCCCGCCGCCCGGTCGGCCTTGAGGTCGACGCGCGCGACGAGCTCGCCGTCCAGGAGGAAGGGGAAGACGTAGTAGCCGTACTGCCGCTTCGGACCCGGGACGTAGATCTCGATGCGGTAGCGGAAGCCGAAAATCCGCTCGGCGCGCGCACGTTCCCAGATCAGCGGGTCGAACGGGCACAGCAGCGCACGACCGCTGACCTTGCGCGGGGTCCGCGCCTCGGCGTGCAGGTAGGCGGTCTGACGCCATCCGCTCACCTCGACCGGCTCCAGCACGCCGCTGTCGACGAGTTCGGCCACGGCCTGCTTCGACTGGTCCGGGCCCAGCCGGTAGTAGTCGCGCAGGTCGGTCTCGGTGCCGATGCCCACGGCCTGGGCGGAGCGCTCCACCAGCGCGCGGACCGCTTCGGAGTCCTCGGGCTCGTGGGCGAGGACCGCGGCGGGCAGCACCCGTTCCGGCAGGTCGTAGAGCCGCTCGAACCCGCGACGGGTACCGGTGGTCAGCTCCCCCATCGCGAACAGCAGCTCGCAGACCCGCTTGGTGTCGGTGCGATTCCACCAGGGACCGCGCCCCTGGCGCTCGCCGCCCCCGAGCTCGCGCTCCAGTCGGCCGGCACCGATCGGTCCGAGCTCCTTGACCGCGGTCATCACGTCGTTGACCAGTTCGGGGTTCTGCTCCAGCAGCTCGCGTGAGCGCTTGCGCCACGCACCGCCGTACTCGCGCATCCGCCAGCGCAGCAGCGGCCAGTCCTCGACGGGGATCAGCGATGCCTCGTGCGCCCAGTACTCGACGAGCATCCTGGGCTGTCGCGCGGTGTGCGACCACGCGGCGGTGTCGACCAGTTCCGCCGGGTAGGCACCGAGCCTGCTGAACAACGGCATGTAGTGAGCGCGCACCGCGACGTTCACCGAATCCAGCTGCAGCAGCTTGGTCCGGGACAGGGCCCGCTGCAGGTGCCGCCGGGTCACCGCACCTCGTGGTCGCGGATCCGCGAAGCCCTGCGCCGCCAGCGCCGTTCGGCGCGCCGTGTCGTTGCTGATGGTCTGCACACGGCGATCGTGCCAGCACGCCCCGACAACACCTCCCCCGCGGGCGGGAGAGCCGGGACTGCTCGCCGGTGCCGCGAGCGGACACGTTAGGTTGGCGCGCATGGCTGAAGCCGATGTGCGCGAGGCGGTGGCGTCCGACGCCGCCGAGATCGCACGCATTCAGGTCGAGACGTGGCAGACCGCCTACGCCGAGGTCCTCTCACCCGCGGTGCTGGCAGGGTTGGACAGCGCCGGCGCCGAGCGGGAATGGCGAGAAGCGGTCACCTCCGGCGCGGCCACGGTGCTGCTCGCGATCGAGGGTCGCTGGACCGTGGGTTTCTGCGCCGCGGGCCCCGCCCCGGAATCCGAGGTCGCCGCCGCCGATGGCGCGCTGCCCGAAGACGCGTCGACGACCGTGCTGGTCAGCGCGCTTCTGGTGGAACCGCGTTGGGGCCGTCGCGGCCACGCCGGGCGCCTGCTGGGCACCATCGGGCGTCGGCTCGCCGAGCGCGGTGCGACGCGTGGCATCACCTGGGTGCCCGAGTCGGATTCGGCGTCGCTGTCGTTCTACCGCGCTGCGGGTTGGGCTCCGGACGGTACGGTTCGCACGTTGGACGCGGGAGGGCGGCCGCTTCGCGAGATGCGCTTGACCGGACCGCTGGAGTTCGAGTTCGAGCAGGACTGATGCCCGTCCCCAGGAGCCTCGTGTGCTGACGATCATCGGCTTGCTGTCGACCACCTTCGGTGTGTCGGTGGCGTCCGCGCTGCTCCCGCTGATCAGCGTCGAGCTGTTCGCGATCGGTCTGGTGCTCAAGGAACCCGGGATCCCGTGGTGGGTCCTCGCGCTCGTCATCGCCACCGGTCAGATCGGCGGCAAGCTGCTGCACTACTACGCGGCCCGCGGATCCATCCGGCTGCCGAAGTTCATGCGCAGGGAGAAGAAGGAGAAGGCGAGCAAGGGCCGCTGGAAGACCTGGCTCGAATCGTTCCGCGAGAGCTGCCGTACGCGCCCGGTCTGGGCCGGCGGGGTTCTGCTGATCAGCGCGCTGGCGAGCCTGCCCCCGTTCGCGGCGGTGGCGATCGTCGCGGGCTGGGCGAAGGTGCCGGTCTCGACGTTCCTGATCACCGGGTTCGTCGGCCGCTTCGTCCGGTTCGGCGCGCTCGCCGCGGCCCCGGCAGCGATGGCCGGCTGGCTCTGACGGGCCGAGTCCCGAGCGCCTGACCGCCGGAGGCGGACGCCCCCACCCACCTGATGCCCTTCGGGGGTGGGGGGAAGTTTTCATGAAAACTTCCCCCCACCGCCGAAGGCGGACGCCCCCTCGCAGTGGGGTGCGAGGGGGCGTCCAGCTCATTCAGGGGAGGGTCGGCAGCGCCGGGAGGCCCAGACGTCCCGGGATTCCCAGGACCGAGTCGACCAGGCCGAAGACCGGGATGCCCAGCGGGGCGAAGGTCCACTTGTCGTTGAGGTCGCCGGTGTCGGGCTCGTCGACGACGGCCGGGCCGTCCTGAGCGGTGACGGCGGCCGGAGCCGGAGCGTCCGGGGCTGCCAGGGCTGCCGGTGCGGCGGTGCACAGGGCCGCTCCGACCAGGAGCGAGGCGGTGATGGCGCGGGATGCGGTGTGCTTCATGCGAAGTGCCTTTCTCTTCTCGACCTGCCGCGCGGTGCGCGGTCCACGCAGCGGGTCAGGACTTCCTGGTCAGCCGGCCAGGATCGCGACGACCGGGGCCAGCAGCTGCGTCGGCAGCTGGATGGTCGGGGTCAGCACGGCACCGAGGTCGACCCCGGGCAGCAGCCACACCGACTCGGCGTTGGCGACGCCACCGGTGACCAGGACCGCACCCAGGGCGAGGGTCACCGCGGTTGCGGCACGGCGGATGGACTGGGACATGTTTTCCTCCTCTTTTGCTCACCACCGGCCGCAGCCGGTGGAAGATCAGCAGACGGCGTCCGACGGCTTGGGGTTGCCGAGCCCGAACAGCGGTCGCAGTGCGACACCGGCGTAGGTGCCGGCGATGGCGGTCAGCCCCCACAGCCAGCCGTGCAGGCTGAAGGACGCGATGCCGGAGAAGTAGGCGCCGATGTTGCAGCCGCCGGCGAAGCGCGCGCCGATGCCCATCAGGATTCCGCCGATGACGGCGCCGACGGCCATCCGCCACGGGATCTTGCGGTGCAGGGTGAACGCACCGGCCAGCGCGGCGGCGATCAGGGCGCCTGCCATGATCCCGAAGTCCATCACCGAGATCCGGTCGGTGAGCACCGACGCGGTGAGCTTCGCGGCGTTGTCCGGGTCCTGCCAGAACGGGGCGCCGGAGATGTCGACGCCGACCCAGCCGAGGATCTTCGCTCCCCACAGCCCGAACGCGGAGGTGATCCCCCACGAGCTGCCGGAGACGAACAGCGTCGCGGCGTTGAGCACGGCCAGCAGCACCGCACCGACCCACAGCGGCCACGAACCGCGCAGCGCGCGCAGCAGCCCGGTGGCGATCGGCGGCTGCTCGATCGGCGGAGGCGTGCGGCGCCGCTCGACCAGCAGCGAGACCCCGACGACGACACCGATGATGACCAACGTGATCAGCACTCCGCCGGTGTAGCCCAGCGGGGTGTCGGCGAGCGAGACCTTCGGGCCGATGCCCTGCACGGTCTTGATGAAGGGCGAGATGAACGCGGTGAACACGGACCCGACGATGAATCCGCCGAGGGTGAAGATGATCGCGGTCTGACCGCTGCCGACCGCGAAGAGCGTCCCGGAGGCGCACGAACCGCCGACCTGCATGCCCACGCCGAACAGGAAGGCGCCGAACACCACGCCCAGCCCGGCGGTCTGGAGCTGGGGTTCGGGTGTGCCCGACAACGAGTACCCGCTGCCCAGGATGCCCGCGAACAGCACGGCCGCGACGCCGAGCATCAGCATGTGCGCGCGGATCGCACGGCCTTGCCCGACGGTGATCAGCTGCCGCCACGCGGAGGTGAACCCGAACCGCGAGTGGAACAGCACGAGTCCCAAGCCCAGACCGACGGCGTAGAGCACGGTCATCTTCCAGCCGGCCGCGTTGGCGACCGCGAGCCCGAGCACGACGGCGATCGCGATGCCGATCGCCACCACTCCTCGTTGCGCGGCGGGCGCGGTGCGCACCGGCGGCGGGGCTGGTCTCTCAACGTCCACAACAGACATTGCTCACTCCTACTTCTGCGTTAGCGGGCCGGAGACGGCCACGATCGTTCCGTGCGGGATCCACTGCCCGAGATTCCCGCCGTGCTGGTGACCGGGCATCTGCATGATGTCGACCTGGGCCGAGGCGTACATGGTGACCTCGCCGCCGATGCTCTCGCCGCGAGCCGCCGCCCACTGCCGGTAGCCGGACAGCGAGGGCGGATCACCGAACGCGGCGGACTGGGTCATGCCGTAGGTGAGCGCGGCGCGGTCGCGGGGGTCGAAGCGCAGCGGGATGGACGCGCCCGTGGACGCGGTCACCACCGGCCCGTGCAACAGCCACGGCGCGAGGTGAATTCCGTAGAGGTAGTGGGCGTTGGCCAGCGTCTCGCCGGCCTTCTCCCAGCCCGAGACCTGCACCAGCGCGCCGTCCGGGTTGTCGGCCACCGGAATTCCGCGTCGGGCGGCTTCACCCCGGACGAGGTCGGCGGCTGCCTTCCCGCGCGGCGTTTCGTCGCCCACGACGGTGATGGCGGGGACCCGCATGCCGGCCAGGAATCCCACGTTCTTGCGCAGGGCGTCGGCGTCCTCGGGGAGCAGTTCGGTGTCCGGGCAGGTCACCGGCCTGGCCGAGCCCGCGGCGGCGGCTCCCAGCGCGGCGCTGGCGCATTCGGGTTCGGCCGAGCCGGGGAGCTCGGGCAGATCACCGGTGTCGACGTCGACGGTCCCGGTGTCCTCGCCGTTGCGGATCAGCAGCTCGCTGGATCCGGGCGGCAGCTCGACCTCGGCCCAGGTCCCGGAGGTTCCCGGCCTGGCCACGGCGCGGGAGATCTGGTCGCCCTGCTCCACGGTGATGCCCGCTCCGGCGGTCTCCGGGAAGTGAACGAGGTTGCGGCCCACGCGGTTCGGGCTGACGAGAACCGGGGTTCCGGCGGACTGGGCGAGCCGGCCGACGCCGGGCACCGGGAGGTCGTGCGGCAGGGGGATTCCGGGAAGCGTCGCCCAGGCGAGGACCGCGGCGAGCACACCGACGGCCCCGAAGCGGTACACCCGCTCGGTCTCGCGCACGGCCAGCGTCACCGCCAGCACCGCGACGGCCCCGATGAGCAGCACCAGCACCGTGATCCCGTAGCCGGTGTCCCACAGCCTGCGGTCGAACAGCCCGGACAGGACGAGCTGCCCGATCCCGGCTCCGACCAGCGCGACCGAGGCGGTCAGCGCGATGGGTCGCGGACGGAGGCCGCCGTCGGAGTTCCAGGACTTGGCGAGCGCCAGGCCGAACCAGACCACGGCGACCGCGACGAAGATCGTGTCGATGAAGAAGGCCAGCGAGGTGTGGCCGAGCGCGGCCTCGGCGATCAGCAGCAGCGCCAGGGCGAACCCGACGAAGGTGGCCGGGCCTCGCCAGCGCAGCGCGAGCGGCACGGCCAGGGCCAGCACCACGTGCGCGATCGCGAAACCGATGTTGATGTGCAGGAACGCGGCCGAGAGCCCGGCCAGCGCCGCGGTGGTGCCGCCGGCGATCCAGGCCGGCAGCGCTCGCATCTGCGCGCCCGCTCGCAGCAGGCCGATGCCTGCGACCAGCGCGGTGCTGGTCAGCAGCAGCACGCGCAGGGCCAGCGCCAGGAAATCCACACTGGACACACCGGTGTGGGTGTGCATGTCTCCCATGTCCGCTCTCATTCCTCCGGGCAGGGGTGGCCGCCGCGGGACGGCGGCCACCCCCGTTCGCCACTGCGTCCAGGTGTCTGGCGTCTGTCGTGCGAACTACTTCAGGTCGCCGTCGGACACCACGAACAGCTGGGAGTGCGGCTTGGCGTTGCCGAACTCACCGTGCGGCCACGACCGCCGGTTGAAGTTGACGCCGACCTCGCCGGTCACCTCGTCGCGGAAGGTGTCGTCCACCGAGACCTTGCCGTCCGGGCCCAGGTCGACGAGGTTGACCTTGTGGTCACCGTCGTTCCCGGTCCGAGCGACGAAGTAGTTCGACACGGCGAGCCGTCCCGGAACCTGGGTCTCGGAGTACTTGCCATCAGCCCCGAGCTTGAAGTTGTCGTAGGCGCCCCAGTGAGGGCCACCTGCGGCCTTGCCCGGGTTGATCGGGGTCGTCCCGGCCAGCGTCGGGCAGTCGGGCTCGGCACCGCCGTTCTCGGATTCCCCGATGTCATCGATGTTGCACTGGAAACCGGTGCCCGCGTTCACCAGCTTCGAGATGTCCAGCGTGTACACACCACCGGTCGTGCCCGGATCGTCCTTGCCGAAGGTGCCCGGAGCGCGGCCCTGGATCGCCCGGTACAGGAACCGGTCGTCCGGACTGGTCTGGAGCCAGCCACCGTTGGAGCTGCCACCGTTGGCGTCGTTGGCCTTGTCGAAGTGCTGGGCCGCGGCGCCGTCGTCGAAGACCTGGGTCCAGTGCGGTTCAGGAGCCGTGATGTCCGGCGTGTAGAACACCGCACCGCCCTGCATGGTCTGGGCGAAAGCACCCTTGTGACCAGGCTGGTTGGTCACGGTCGTCTCCATCGCCGCACGAGACTCGTTGTGCAGCGGGTCCTTCGGGTTGGCCCGAGGGCCGTCCGGGAGGTAGGAGACCGCCTTGAGCTTCGGGTGGTTGCGGTCGGAGATGTCCCAGGTCCGCACCGTCGGACGCCGCAGGTACGGCGACGGGGTCTTGACCGGGTCGAGGATGATGTTCCTCGGCTCGGCGTAGTCCGACGTCACCAGGGTGTTGAGGTCCTCGCGGGCCTGAACGCCGTGCGGGTTGGCGCAGGTCGGTTCCCCGAGCCGCGGCAGGTTGTCGCACAGCTTCTTGTTGTCCCCGCCCGGCGTCGCGGCCGGGGATTCCGAGAGCACCTGGCCGTTCGGGTCGAACCGCACGACCTCGCCAGGGCTACCGGCGAAGCCGTTGCCCACGTGCACCGAACCGTCCGAGTACTTGTACGGGCCGGGCACGACCGGACCACCCATGTAGGTGCCGTAGGCGCTTCCGTCCTTGAGCGTCCAGTACGCGTCCGGGACCGAACCACCCAGCGTCTGCGTGGGCAGGCTGATTCCCTTGAGCTTGACGTTCGGCAGCGCCGAGACGTCGAACGCGTAGGTGGCGCCGAGGAAGAGCGCGCCGGCGAAGATGGTGTCGCCCTTGTGCCACACGTACTGCATGTGGTGCGGCTCGTTCTCCACCAGCGGGCCGACGGTGATCGTGTTGACCACCTCGCCGTAACCGGGCGATCCCTTCGTCGCGTCGATCACCGCGAGGAAGTCCGGTCCGGGCAGCGCGTTGGCCACCTTGCCCGTGCCGCCGGACAGCGAGCCCGGAAGGTTGCGGACGTCGGGAACCACTGTGTCGGCGATGTTTTCGTCACCGGCCCAGACGACGAGCCATTCCTTCGGCTTACCGTCCGAAGTGGACTTCGCGAGGGCCTTCTTGTCGATGTGGTTGGTGATCGTGTAGTCCTTGCCGTCCTGCCCCTTGACGGACTGCGTGGACACATCGACGCCTGCGTTGGCGTCCGGCACCGGTAACGTGACCGCACTGACCGCCACCGCTAGGGCGGCCAGCCCGATCGGGAGCCTTCGAAGACTCTTTTTCATTGTGCACTCCGGTTATTCGTGGAGAGTTCCAAAATCGGGCACGACGAATCCGTTCATTTGGAATGCGCGGAATTCCAAATGAACTGGCCGTGCTCGCCTCGGAGAGAGAAAGAACGCCTGCAGTGGCGGGTGAACGAGGTGCCTTAAGCGTGACAGAGTGCGCTGGCCTGCTGCCGAAGATCGACATGCAGGCGAGCCACCAGACCGGCAAACCTGGACATGCCAGTAATAATCAAGAAGCGCCCATCAGGTGTCAATCTTCAACCACTCTCTGAGATTCAACCCGGTCAAACCCTGAGAATCGCCTGGTAAAATCGATCAGTAGCCTGAACGGCGGTATGCGGACGATCATCGACCGCTTTACGTTGGTGGGTTCCCGGTTCCGCTCAGGACTTCTCGTCGCGCTCCAGCTCGATCGCCTTGCGCATCGCCTTGCGCCCGCGGTTGCGGTCACCGGCGAGGTCGTAGGCCTGCGCGAGGGCGAACCAGCGACGCCAGTCCTGCGACGACGCCTCCAGTTCGGACTGCTTGGCGTCGAACCACGCGTCCGCGGCCTCCCGCTCGACCCTGCCCGAAGGCCGTCGCGGGAGGTGCGACACGTCCGGCAGCGCGTCCTCGTCGTCGAGCCTGCGGGCGAGCCGCTCGGTGGACGCGCCGAAGCGCAGCTGGTCGACGACGAGAATCGCGCCCAGCACCGGGAAAACCAGGATCGCCAGGCCGAGCGCGATGAAAACCGGCTCACCGCTGGAGATCATCGTCACAGCGCGACCGCTCATCAGCAGCAGGTAGGCCAGCAGCACGAGCGCGACCACGAAGGCCGCGTTCCGCGCGGTCAACAGCCGAGCGGCCACCTCAGATGCCCATCAACGCGTCGAGTCCCACTGTCAGACCCGGACGGCCGGGCACCTCGCGGATGCCCAGCAGGACGCCCGGCATGAACGAGCGGCGGTCGTAGGAGTCGTGCCGGATGGTGAGCGTCTCGCCCTCGGTGCCGAACAGCACCTCCTGGTGCGCGACCAGACCGGTCATCCGCACCGCGTGCACGCGCACTCCGTCGACCTCGGCACCGCGAGCGCCGTCCGGGTCCTTGGTGGTCGCGTCGGGCATGGCGCCCAGCTCGGCCTGCTCGCGGGCCTGCGAGATGACGTGCGCGGTGCGCGCCGCGGTGCCCGAGGGCGCGTCGGCCTTCTTCGGGTGGTGCAGCTCTACGATCTCCGCGGACTCGAAGTACTTGGCGGCCAGCTCCGCGAACCGCATCGACAGCACCGCACCGATGGCGAAGTTCGGGGCCACGATCACGCCGACCTGCGGGTGATCCGCCAGCCAGGTGCGGATGGAGTCCAGCTCGGCGGGACCGAGACCGCTGGTGCCGACCACGACGTTGATGCCGTTCTCGACGCAGAACTTGATGTTGTTGAGCACCGAATCGGGATGGGTCAGATCGACGGCGACCTGCGCGCCGGACTCGACGAGCCGCTCGATCGGATCGTCCTGGTCGACCTCGGCGACCAGCTCGGTGTCGGCGGCCTCGCCGACGGCCCGAGCGGCCTCGGAACCCATCCGCCCGCGGGCGCCCAGCACACCAACCTTGATCACCGTGGAAACACCTCTCCGCACCGACGCTGCTCACCAGAATTCTAAGCACCGCACCGCACGACACCGGACAACCCACCCCACCCAGTGACCAACACCATCCAGCCCGGTGGGGATCTCAATTTCGCAGGTATTTGCATGTCACCCGGGTGACGTTCAAATACCTGCGAAATTGAGGTCCTACTGGGGTGCGTTAGACGCCGTCGGGGAGGTCTTCCGGGGTCTTGTAGGGGCCTACGACTGCGGTGGTGACGGGGCGGTTGAGGAGGTCGCGGGCCAGGTCGGCCACGTCCTCGGGGGTGACCGCCTCGATCTTGGCGAGGGTCTCCTCGACCGTGTAGTGGCGGCCGTAGTTGAGCTCGGTCTTGCCGATGCGGCTCATCCTCGCCGCGCTGTCCTCCAGCCCCAGGACCAGACCGCCGCGCAGCTGACCGCGACCGCGCTCGACCTCCTCCGCCGACATCCCGTGGGCGGCGACGTCGGCGAGCACCGAGCGGATCACCGAGGCGACCTCGCCCAACCGCTCCGGCGTGCAGCCGGCGTAGACCGAGAACGTGCCCGCATCCGAGTAGGCCGCGCTCGACGAGTACACCGAGTACGCCAGCCCCCGGTTCTCCCGGATCTCCTGGAACAGCCGCGAGCTCATGCCCCCGCCCAGCGCCGCGTTGAGCACGCCGAGGGCGAAGCGCCGAGGGTCGTAGCGGTCCAGGCCGCGGCAGCCCACCAGCAGGTGGGTCTGCTCGGTGTCGTCGGGCTGCAGGACCAGCGGCTCCTGCTTGGGCAGGCGGGCGCGGCCGGCCCGGGGCTCCTCCGGCCGGTCGTCGCCGGTGAGCCGGTCGCCCAGCGCCTTGCGCAGCAACCGCACGACCTTCGCGTGCTCGACGTTGCCCGCGACCGCCACCACCATCGTCGGCATCCGGTACCGACGCCGGTAGAAGCCGTGCACCCGGTTGCGGGTCATCTCGCTGATCGATTCCTCGGTGCCCAGCACCGAGCGTCCCAGCGGGCCGTCGCCGAGCACGGCGGCGGCGAAGTTCTCGTGCAGCAGGTCCTCGGGGTCGTCGTCGCGCATCGCGATCTCCTCGAGCACCACGCTGCGCTCGACGTCGACGTCCGCCGCGTCGTTGACCGCGTCGAAGACCACGTCGCAGAGCATGTCGATGGCCAGCGGCAGGTCCTCGTCGAGCACGTGCGCGTAGTAGCAGGTGTGCTCCTTGGATGTGAAGGCGTTGAGCTCACCCCCCACCGCGTCGATCTCCTGCGCGATGCCGACGGCGGTCCGCTTCGCGGTGCCCTTGAACAGCAGGTGCTCCAGGTAGTGCGCGGCGCCCGCCTGAGCCCGGGTCTCGTCGCGCGATCCGACGCCGACCCAGATGCCCACCGACGCGGAACGAACACCGGGAACGGGTTCGGTGACCACGCGCAGCCCGCCCGGCAACACCGTCCGCCGCACCTCCGCGGCACCGTTGTGCCCGAGAACCCGGGTGGTCCCGGGACGTTGCAGGTGCCCGGCTGTCTGCTTCTGCTGCTTCATATCCCTGTTCTCGTCGCCTCCGCGCGAACCCCGCGCACTCACGACAATACGGCCCGCCCCGGAAGACCGGGACGGGCCGTATCGGTGAAGATCAGAGGATCATTCGGAAGCCGCAGCGGACTCGGCCGGAGCCGACTCGCCTTCCGCCTTCTCGTCCTCGTCGCCGACCAGCACCAGGCTGATCTTGCCGCGGTTGTCGATGTCGGCGATCTCCACGCGCAGCTTGTCGCCGACGTTGACCACGTCCTCGACCTTGCCGATGCGCTTGCCCTGGCCGAGCTTGGAGATGTGCACCAGGCCGTCCTTGCCCGGCAGCAGCGAGACGAACGCGCCGAACGCCGCGGTCTTGACCACGGTGCCCAGGAAGCGCTCGCCGACCTTCGGCAGCTGCGGGTTCGCGATGGCGTTGATCTTGTCGATCGCCGCCTCCGCGGACGGGCCGTCGGCCGCGCCCACGTAGATGGTGCCGTCGTCCTCGATGCTGATCTCGGCGCCGGTTTCCTCGGTGATCGAGTTGATCATCTTGCCCTTCGGCCCGATGACCTCGCCGATCTTGTCGACCGGGACGGTCACCGAGGTCACGCGCGGGGCGTGCGGGCTCATCTCGTCGGGCTTGCCGATCGCCTCGGCCATGACCTCCAGGATGGTGAACCGGGCGTCGCGCGCCTGGCCCAGCGCCTGCGCCAGCACCTCGGACGGGATGCCGTCCAGCTTGGTGTCCAGCTGCAGCGCGGTCACGAAGTCCTTCGTGCCCGCGACCTTGAAGTCCATGTCACCGAAGGCGTCCTCGGCACCGAGGATGTCGGTCAGCGCCACGTAGTGGGTCTTGCCGTCGACCTCGTCGGAGACCAGGCCCATCGCGATGCCCGCGACCGGCGCCTTCAGCGGCACACCCGCGTTGAGCAGGGACAGCGTCGAGGCGCAGACCGAACCCATCGAGGTCGAACCGTTGGAGCCCAGCGCCTCGGAGACCTGGCGCAGGGCGTAGGGGAACTCCTCGCGCGAGGGCAGCACCGGCATCAGCGCGCGCTCGGCCAGCGCACCGTGGCCGATCTCGCGACGCTTCGGGCTGCCCACCCTGCCGGTCTCACCGGTCGAGTAGGGCGGGAAGTTGTAGTGGTGCATGTACCGCTTCGTCGTCTCCGGGGAGAGCGAGTCGATGGTCTGCTCCAGCCGCAGCATGTTCAGCGTGGAGACACCCAGGATCTGGGTCTCGCCGCGCTCGAACAGCGCCGAACCGTGGGTCCGCGGGATCACGCCGACCTCGGCGGACAGGCTGCGGATGTCGGTCAGGCTGCGGCCGTCGATGCGGACCTGGTCGCGGATGATCCGCTGGCGCACGAGCTTCTTGGTCAGCGAGCGGAACGCCGCGCCGATCTCCTTCTCGCGGCCCTCGAAGGCCTCGCCCTCACCGGTGCCGACCTTCTCCAGCACCGACGCCTTGATCTCGTCGAGGCGGGTCTCGCGCTCCTGCTTGCCCGCGATCTTCAGCGCCTCGGCGAGCTCGGTGGACGCGGACTGCTCGACGGCGGAGAACGCGTCGTCCTGGTAGGCGGGGAACACCGGGTAGTCCTGGGTGTCCTTGCCCACGGCCTGGGCCAGCTGCTGCTGGGCCACGCACAGGTTGCGGATGAACGGCTTGGCGGCCTCGAGGCCCGCCGCGACGATCTCCTCGGTCGGCGCCTGGGCGCCGCCGTCGACCAGCTCGACGGTCTTCTCGGTGGCCTCGGCCTCGACCATCATGATCGCGACGTCGTCACCGACGATGCGGCCCGCGACGACCATGTCGAACACGGCGCGCTCGAGCTGCTCGTGGCTGGGGAAGGCGACCCACTGGCCGTCGATCAGCGCCATGCGGGTGGCACCGATCGGGCCGGAGAACGGCAGGCCCGAGCCCTGGGTCGACGCCGACGCGGCGTTGATCGCCAGCACGTCGTAGAGGTCGCCCGGCTTCAGGCTCATGACCGTGACCACGACCTGGACCTCGTTGCGCAGGCCGTCGACGAACGACGGGCGCAGCGGGCGGTCGATCAGGCGGCAGGTCAGGATCGCGTCCGTGGACGGCCGGCCCTCGCGGCGGAAGAACGAGCCGGGGATGCGACCCGCGGCGTACATCCGCTCTTCGACGTCGACGGTCAGCGGGAAGAAGTCGAAGTGCTCCTTCGGCTGCTTGGAGGCCGTGGTGGCCGACAGCAGCATCGTTTCGTCGTCGAGGTAGGCGACGACGCTACCGGCGGCCTGCTTGGCGAGCCGGCCGGTCTCGAAACGGACGGTACGGGTGCCGAACGCGCCGTTGTCCAGCACGGCGGTGGCCTCGTACACGCCCTCTTCGATCGCTTCAGTCAAGGTGACTCCCTATCGTCACAACGCCCACGGCAGGAGCATCCGGACCGGTGATCCGACAAGGCCGGCCATCGATCGAAGCTCCCGGGACCGTCTCGCGACGACATGCCCGGCAGCCACTACCGAGGACCGGCGGACGCCTGGAACCAGTGCTTGCCACCGTGAGCGCTCTATTGAGTTGCTGACGGCGCCTCCCAGGCGCCGTCCGGGTTTTACGCACCGGGGGGAGCGGCCGCGGCCACTCCCCCCGGTGTCATGTCAACGACGCAGACCGAGTCGCTTGATCAGCGAACGGTAGCGTTCGACGTCCACCTTGGTCAGGTAGTTGAGCAGACGACGGCGGCGACCCACCATCAGCAGCAGGCCACGACGCGAGTGGTGGTCGTGCTTGTGCTGCTTGAGGTGCTCGGTCAGGCCGGTGATCCGCTTGGTCAGCAGGGCCACCTGGGCCTCCGGCGAACCGGTGTCGCCGTCCTTCAGGCCGTACTCGCCGAGGATCTGCTTCTTCTCGTCAGTGGACAGCGCCACGTCATTCTCCTTCTGCATGTCCCGTGTCGGTGAGCGGCGAGCTGCCTTGCGGCGCCACCGCCGTGAGGACTGGTTACCCCGGAAATCGGCCACCACGGACTGCAGCCGTTCCACAGAGCGAGGATAACAGGGAAGCCCTGCTCGCCCCGGCTACCCCGACCCTTCGCGCGTCAGCGTCACACCGTGCACCGCGCGGTGCACCGGACCGCCTTCGCCCTGGTCACTGCGCATCACCGCGAGCTCCCCCGCCGTCCACCACGGACCGGTGTAGCCGGCGAGCAGCTCCGCCAACGCTCGCCGGTCGGCGCTTCCGGACGCCCACCTGGCGGCGGTCAGGTGAGCCCGGAACCCGTCCGGGTCGCCGCCCGCGGCCCGCACCAGCCCGCCGAGGACTCTCCCGTCGGCCTCCGCCGCCGGCTCGACCCCGATCCACAGCACGCCGCGGAACGTTCCGGACCCCGCCAGGCGGAGGTCGGGAGCTCGTGCGCCGACCTGGGCGATCCGCCGGTCCAGGCGCTCGGCGACCCGCTGCGGGTCGGCGTCGTCGCCGTGGAAGCACAACGTCAGGTGCCAGCGCTCGGCCGCGGTGAAGCGGAACTTGCGCAGGCCCGCCGTCACCTCGGCCACGCGATCGCGGTCGAGATCGGCGATCGCACCGGCGAGGTGCTGCACCGCCTCCTCCGAGGGCCGCAGCGCGGTGAACAGCCGCATGCTTCGAGTCTGGCCCGGTCAGCCGCTGTCGGCGGCCCGGCGCAGCAGGCCCGCGAGACGCGGGTATCGGCCCTCCAGCAACGACGCCGCCGCCTCCAGCTCGGTGGGCTTGGCGACGTCCAGCAGGACCGGCCAGGCGATCTGCTCGCCGTTGGTGGCCTGCTTGACCGGCAGGTTGTCCCTGCCGACCGAGGGCTGCGAACCGCGGACGTCCTCCAGCGCCTGCTTGATCGCGTCCGACTCACCGGCGGCGACGCCCGGGACGAGGACCTTGCGCTCCAGCATCACCAGGCGGGCCAGCACCTGCGGGTTGCCGATCTTGGCGCGGCGACCGCTCATCACCTGGCTGAGCATCGGCGCGCTGATGCCGAGCACGTCGGCCAGCTGCGCCTGCGAGATGCGGAAGGCCACGACCAGTCGGCGCACCCGGTCACCCAGCGGCTCGCCGTACCACTGCCGCTGCAGAGCCAGATTTCGCTGGACGCTGCTGCTCTCCGACACCTTCACTCCCCCTGCGTGGCCGCCACCCCGGCGAACCCGAGGTGATCCGGACTCGAATCCTGCCAGCTCACCGGCCCCGCGGGGTTGAGAATCCGAAAACCTCTCCATCCTCGGCGCGGAGGTCACTCCCGCACCCCGAGAATCCGGCGGGTCTCGGCGACGTCGGCGTTCATCTGATCGATCAGCGCGTCCACCGAGTCGTAGCGCTCCATGGCCCGCAACCGCTGCACGAAGTCGAGATCGACGTGCTCGCCGTAGAAGTCAGCGTCCACATCGAGCACGAATGCCTCGACCGTGCGCTCGGTCCCGGAGAACGTCGGGTTGCTGCCCACCGACACGGCGGCGGGCATCGCCGGCCCCGGCTGCGACGCGCCGCGCCTGCGGTGGGTGAACCAGGCCGCGTAGACGCCGTCGGCCGGGATCGCCGTGTAGTCCGGGGTGGACAGGTTGGCCGTCGGGAAGCCGAGCTCCTTGCCGCCGCGACCGTCGCCGCGCACCACGATGCCCTCGATCCGGTGGTCGCGTCCCAGAGCCGAGGCCGCGGCCACCACGTCACCCGCGTCGATGCACGCGCGGATGTAGGTCGAGGAGAAGGTCACCGAGGTGGCATCGGTGTCGTCGGAACGCTCCACCGGGCCCGAGACCAGCGCGTCGGAGGCGACGTCGAAGCCGAAGCGCTCGCCGAGCTTGGTCAGCAGCTCGATGTTGCCCGCGGCCTTGTGCCCGAAGGTGAAGTTCTCGCCCACCACGACCTCGGCGGCGTGCAGCTTCTCGACGAGGATCTCGTGCGCGAAGCCCTCGGCGGGCACCCGCGACAGCTCGCGGGTGAAGGGCACCACGCAGAACACGTCGACGCCCAGCTTCTCGGCCAGCTCCGCCCGCCGCCGCAGCGTGGTCAGCTGCGCCGGGTGGCTCCCGGGGCGCACCACCTCGGCCGGATGCGGGTCGAAGGTCATCAGCACGCAGGGAACCCCGCGCCGCCGGGCCTGCTGCACCGCGTGCGCGATGAGTTTCTGATGACCGCGATGCACTCCGTCGAAGACCCCGATGGTGACGACGCAACGGCCCCAACCACCGGGAATCTGCTCCAAACCACGCCAACGCTGCACGGTCCAGCAGCCTACTTCCCCCGAACCACCACGCACTCAGCGGTGGATCCGAACCGGGGCAGGACCCGTATTTCGCGCGAAGTTCGGATCCCCACCACGCCGCGCGAGGCCGACCTCGCAGCAGCGGTCAGTTGCCGGGGACGATGACCAGAACGGCCTTCGCGGTGCGGCCGCGGTCGCGGACCAATGCCACGGCGCGACCGTCAGGACCGAACATCCCGTAGGTGCCCTCGACCCCGGCAGCGGTCACGACCTGCCCGTGCGAGAGGGCCCTGGCCGTGGCGGCGTCCACGTTGCGGCGGGGGAACGCCGTCTCGACGGCCTGGTCCAGGTCCATCGACAGCGCGGGCTCCTCCTCCAGCTGGTCCAGCGTCCGCGCGGTGGCGAGGCCGAACGGTCCGACCCTGGTCCGGCGCAGCGCCGTGAGGTGCCCGCCGACGCCGAGCCCGGCACCGAGGTCGCGGGCCAGCGCGCGCACGTAGGTGCCCGAGGAGCACTCCACCAGCACGTCCAGCTCGGTGGCGTCCTCGGTGCGCCGCAGCGCGAGCACGTCGAAGCGCGAGACGGTGACCGGCCGGGCGTCCAGCTCGACGGTCTCACCGCTGCGCGCGATGTCGTAGGCCCGGCGGCCGTTGACCTTGACGGCGCTGACCGCGCTCGGCACCTGTTGGAGATCACCGGTCAGCGCGGCGACCCCGTCGCGGATCGCGGTCTCGTCCACCGCCGAGCCGTCGGCGGAGGAGACGATCTCGCCCTCGGCGTCGTCGGTGGTGGTCGAAGAACCGAGGGTGATGGTCGCCAGGTAGGCCTTCGTGTCCAGCGCGAGGTGGCCGAGCAGCTTGGTCGCCCGCTCCAGGCCGAGCACGAGCACGCCGGTGGCCATCGGGTCCAGCGTCCCGGCGTGTCCGACCCGGCGGGTGCCCATGATGCGGCGGACTCGGGACACCACGTCGTGCGAGGTCATCCCCGCCGGCTTGTCGACCACCAGCAGGCCTGGCGGAACGGCGGGACTCTGTTTGCGGGATTGCGCGGACACGGCGGGCCATTTTTCCCGACCCCCCGGCCACCGCGCTCCCAGGGGTGCGGATCGCTCAGGCCGTCGCGGGTGCGTCACGGGTCGCACCCACCACGGCCCACTTGCCGGAGCGGGCCCGCAGCAGCAACGTGACCATCCGCAGCACCATGAACAGGCTCAGCCCGGTCCAGATGCCGACCAGACCCCAACCGAACGCCAGCGCCAGCCAGATCAGCGGCAGGTAGCCGATGACGGCGCTGAGGATCGTCGCCGTGCGCAAGTAGGCAGCGTCGCCCGCGCCGAGGAACACGCCGTCCAGCGCGAAGACCACGCCCGCCACCGGCTGCACCGCCACGAAGAACCACCAGGCGTGCGGCATCTCGGCGAGCACGGCCGCGTCGGTGGTGAACACCGACGGCAGCACCCCGGACACGGCCGTGAAGAAGACCGCCAGGCCGCAGCCGAAGACCAGGCTGTACCAGGTCACCTGCTTGGCAACGGCCTTCGCCCTGGGCACCGAACCGCTGCCCAGGGCCGCTCCGACCAGCGATTGGGCGGCGATGGCCAGCGAGTCCAGCACCAGCGACTGGAACATCCACAGCTGCCAGACGACCTGGTGGGCAGCAGCCGTCTCGGCACCGGTCCGGGCCGCCACCGACGTCGCGGACAGGAAGCAGACCTGGAAGGCCAGGGTGCGCAGCACGAGGTCGCGACCGAGACCGAGCTGGGCGCGCATCCTGGCCCAGTCGGGGCGCAGCGGCGCCTTCTCCACCAGCAGCGCGCGGATGAACAGGGCGGCGGCGATGCTCTGGCCGATCAGGTTCGCGAACGCCGAGCCCTCCAGCCCGAATCCCATCGGGTAGACGAAGATCGGGCAGAGCACGGCGGAGACGCCGTTGCCGATGAGCGTGTAGCGCAGCGGCCGGACGGTGTCCTGCACGCCGCGCATCCAGCCGTTACCCGCCATCGTGATCAGCACCAGCGGGGCACCGCACAGCGCGATGCGCAACCAGGTCCCGGCGGCGTCGGCCACCGGGCCCGGCCCGGCCAGCAGCTCCGCGACGGGCGTGGCGACCAGCTGGGCGATCAGCGACAGCACCACGCCCACGGCGACGCCGAGCCAGGTGGCCTGCACGCCTTCGGCAACCGCCTCGGTACGCCGACCGGCACCGTGCAGCCGGGCGGTGCGGGCGGTGGTGCCGTAGGTGAGGAAGGTCAGCTGGCTGGAGATGAGCGTGAACAGCGTGCCGCCGAGCGCGAGCCCGGCCAGCGGGATCGCGCCGAGGTGCCCGACCACGGCGGTGTCGACCAGCACGTACAGCGGTTCCGCCGCGAGCACGCCCAGGGCCGGGACGGCGAGCCCCAGCACCTTGCGCGGTGACACCCGTTCCCCGACCTCTGACACTGCATCTCCCCGGTAAGCTACGACTAGTGGGTTCGCCCCTGTCAAAGGGTAGCGGTAAGGAGCGACAGTGGATAGCGCCGATTACACGGAGGTCGCGCTCCGGCTGGCCAACGCCGAGCTGACCGACATCGAATCGGTCCGCGCCGCGCTGCACGACGAGCCCTGGTGGGCCGACCGGCTGCGCGAGTCCGACCTGCCGCTGCTGCGCGAGGTCGCGGGCGGTCTGCGCCGGGCACTGACGGCCATGGTCGAGGACCCCGGGCGCGCTCAGGACGAGACGGTCCGCGCGGAGATCAACGCGCTGCTCAACACCCATCCCCCGCGACCCCGGCTCTCCGGGCACGGCGGCCACGACGGCGCTCCCAACTGGCACGTGCACGTGGCCGGACCGGACGCGCCGGCAGTGGACGAGGTCGTCGCGGCAGCGGCATGGGGACTCGCGCAGGGCGTGGTCCACCACGGCACCCAGCGCTGGGGGCGATGCCAAGCCGAGGGCTGCAGCACCTACTACCTGGACACCTCCACCAACCAGGCCAAGCGCTTCTGCTCGCCGCGCTGCGCGAACAGGGTTCACGTCGCCGCCTTCCGAGCCCGCAAACGCTCCTGAGCACCGCGTTCCCCTCTTCCGCGAGACCAGGCCGGGTCACACCCCGAACCACGACGAAACGCCGAGCGCGCCAGCACCCGTTCGGGGGACGGATTCTCAATTTCGCGCGAAATTGAACGGGGTCAGGGGGTGAGAAGGGGGGCCTCGTCCAGGGCGTTGCGGATCGCCGTCAGGACCTCCTGCTCCTCACCGCGCGCGGTGAACCCGGAGGCCAGCCGGTGCCCGCCGCCACCGCAGGCGTTGGCCGCGTGGCTGACGTCGACGCGGCTGTCGGCGCGCATCGACACCGACCACTGACCTGCGCCGATCTCCTTGAGCACGACGGCGACCTCGGCCTCGCTGGAGGTCCGCAGGAGGTCGATGACGCTGTCGACGTCCTCGCCCCCGAGCCCTTCCGACTGGGACGTGCGGACCGTGGCGCGCACGAGCCCCAAGCCCTGGGCCGCGGACGGTTCCAGCTCGGCCTCGGCCAGCACGCTCGCGAGCTTCCCCATGAACGCGAACGGGTGGGTGTCCAGCAGCGGTTTGGTGGTGGCCTCCGGGTCGACGCCCGCGTCGAGCAGCCGCGCGGCCACGCGGTGCACGTCGGCGCTCGCGTGGCGGAAGGAACGGGTGTCGGTGACCAGGCCCGCGTACAGGCAGCGCGCGATCGGCAGGTCCAGCTCCGCGCCCAGCTCGTCGAGGACCCGCTGCACGATCAGGACGGTGGCCTCGGCCGACTCGTCGATCACGTGCAGCGTCCCGTAGCGGGTGTTGGAGACGTGGTGGTCGAGGACGATCACCTCGCCACCGGCGGCGATGGTGGCCTTGACCCGGTCCGCGAGCTTGCCCAGCCGACCGAGGCTGCCGGTGTCGCACACGACCAGCAGCGGAGGCGCGGCGGGCACCTCCGACGCGGGCACGACGAGACCGTCGGCGTCGAGGTCGCGCAGCGATCGAGCGGGCTCGTCCGGATGCCCGAAGGACACCCGGACCGCGCTACCGCGCTTCTTCAGCGCCCTGCCCAGCGCGAGCGCGCTGCCGAGCGCGTCCGCATCGGGGTTGACGTGCCCGAACAGGGTCACGTCGGGTGCCGCCGCGAGCTTGCCCGCGGCCACCGCGACGGCTTTCGCCAGGGAACCGCCCGAGTCGGGTTGCCCGCGCACACGTCACCTCCACGTCATCGGCGGCCTGCTCCGGTCACCGATGACCAACGCACCCGATCCGGCGCCGCGACTCAACCACCTTGTGGGCCACGACGCACATCGGCGTCGGAAAAGTCCTCGTCATCGACACCGTCGGTGTCGTCGTCCTCATCATCGGTGCTCGACCGGTACGGATCGGCTTCGCCTGCCGGGACCGCCCCCGAGGCCAGTCGCGCGACCTCGTCATCGGCCTCCTTGGCCTTGGCGAGCAGCTCCTCCATCCGGCGGGCCTGGTCCGGAACCGTGTCCGCGACGAAGCTCAACGTGGGGGTGAACCGCACACCGGTCTGGTCGCCGACGCGGGAGCGCAGCACGCCGGTGGCGCTGTTGAGCGCGGCCGCCGTCGAAGCGTAGTCGGCGTCGTCGCCGAAGACGGTGTAGTAGACCGTTGCGTCCCGCAGGTCCGGGGTGACCCGCGCGTCGGTGATCGTCACCATCGCCAGCCGCGGGTCCTTGACCTCGTGCTCCAGCCCGGACGCGACGATCTGCGCGATGCGCTTGGCCAGCCTGCGGGCGCGCGCCGTATCAGCCACGACGCACCTCCTTCTTGCAAGAGAGCTTCACACACCCGCGGTGGTCCGGCGGGTGGGTCTTCTTTTCGAGGGTGGGGGAAGTTTTCATGAGAACTTCCCCAGAACAACCCCGACGCACTCCTCCTAGTCCTCCGGCCCCAGCATGCGTTGCCGAGCGGAGAGGAGTTCGAGCTCGGGGCGAGCTGCCACCAGGCGCTCGCAGGCATCCAGCACCTCGCGGACGTGCGAGGCGTCGCCGGAGACCGCCGCGACTCCGAGCAGGGCGCGGCGGTGGAGGTCTTGGTCGCCGGCTTCGGAGACGGCGACCTCGAAGCGGCGGCGCAGTTCGGCCAGGACCGGCCGGACCACGGCCCGCTTCTGCTTCAACGAGTGGACGTCACCGAGGAGCACGTCCAGTTCGAGCGCACCGACGTACATGGGCGGAATCTTCCCCCGAGCCCGCGCAGGGGGTCCGTCGCGGACCCCCTGCGCAGGTGCGGTGTCAGTCGCGAGGCTTCTCGCGCATCTCGTACGGCTCGATGATGTCGCCGACCTTGAGGTCGTTGTACGACCCCAGGGTGAGACCGCACTCGAACCCGTCGCGGACCTCGGTGGCGTCGTCCTTGAACCTCTTCAGCGAGTTGACCGTGAGGTTCTCGGCGACGACCACGTTGTCCCGCAGCAGGCGCGCCTTCGCGTTCCGCTTGACGATGCCGTCGGTGACCATGCAACCGGCGATCGTGCCGACCTTCGAGGACTTGAAGACCTCGCGGATCTCGGCGCGGCCGAGCTCGACTTCCTCGTACTCGGGCTTGAGCATGCCCTTGAGGGCCTGCTCGATGTCCTCGATGGCGCGGTAGATCACCGAGTAGTACCGGATCTCGACGCCCTCGCGGTTGGCGACCTCGGCCGCCTTGCCCTCGGCCCGGACGTTGAAGCCCAGGACGATGGTGTTCTCCGCGGTGGCGAGGTTGATGTCCGACTCGTTGATGCCACCGACGCCGCGGTGGATGACCCGGAGCTCGACCTCGTCGCCGACCTCGATCTTCATCAGGGACTCTTCGAGCGCCTCGACGGTACCCGAGTTGTCACCCTTGATGATCAGGTTCAGCTGGTTGGTCTCCTTGAGCACCTTGTCCAGGTCCTCGAGGCTGACCCGCTTGCGCTTGGCGGCGTTCTGCGCCTCGCGGATGCGGGCTCCGCGGCGGTCGGCGATCTGCCGGGCGACCCGGTCCTCGTCGACCACCAGGAAGGAGTCACCGGCACCGGGCACCGACGTGAAGCCGATGACCTGGACCGGCCGCGACGGGGTCGCCGTGGAGACGTCCTCGTCGTTCTCGTTGATCATGCGGCGAACGCGGCCGTAGGCGTCACCGGCGACGACCGAGTCACCGACGCGCAGCGTGCCTCGCTGCACCAGCACCGTGGCCACCGGACCGCGACCGCGGTCCAGGTGCGCCTCGATCGCCACACCCTGCGCCGACATAGCCGGGTTGGCCCGGAGGTCCAGCGACGCGTCGGCGGTCAGCAGGATCGCGTCCAGCAGCGCCTCGATGTTGGTGCCCTGCTTGGCGGAGATCTCGACGAACATCGTCTCGCCGCCGTACTCCTCGGCCACCAGGTTGTACTCGGTCAGCTGCTGGCGGATCTTGTCCGGGTTCGCACCCTCGACGTCGATCTTGTTGACCGCGACCACGATCGGCACACCTGCGGCCTGGGCGTGGTTGATCGCCTCGACCGTCTGCGGCATGACGCCGTCGTCCGCGGCGACCACCAGCACGGCGATGTCCGTCGACTTCGCACCGCGGGCACGCATGGCGGTGAACGCCTCGTGACCAGGGGTGTCGATGAAGGTGACGGGCCGCTCGTTGCCCTCCAGCTCGGTGACGACCTGGTAGGCACCGATGTGCTGCGTGATGCCGCCGGCCTCGCCGGCCTGCACGTTCGCCTTGCGGATGGTGTCCAGCAGTCGCGTCTTACCGTGGTCGACGTGACCCATGACGGTCACGACCGGCGGACGGGCTGCCAGCTCCTCCTCGGAGGAGCCCGGGTCGCCGTAGCTGATGTCGAACGACTGCAGCAGCTCCCGGTCCTCGTCCTCGGGCGAGACCATCTCGACCTTGTAGTTCATCTCCTGGCCGAGGAGCTCGAGGATCTCGTCGGAGACGGACTGGGTCGCGGTGACCATCTCACCGAGGTGGAACATCGCCTGCACCAGCGAAGCCGGGTTGGCGTTGATCTTCTCGGCGAAGTCGGTCAGCGAAGCACCGCGGCGCAGGCGAAGGGTCTCGCCGTTACCGCGCGGGAGGCGGACGCCGCCGACCGACGGCGCCTGCATGTTCTCCATGTACTCCTGGCGCTTCTGCCGCTTCGACTTGCGACCGCGCTTCGCGGGACCGCCGGGACGGCCGAAGGCGCCCGCCGTGCCGCCACGACCACCGGGACCGCCCGGACGGCCACCGCCGCCGGGACGACCGCGGAAGCCGCCGCCGGCCGGAGCTCCACCCGGAGCGCCGCCGCCACCGCCGGGACGGAATCCACCGCCACCGCCGCCGGGACGACCGCCGCCACCGGGACCGCGGCCACCGCCGCCGCCACCGGGACCACCGCCGGGACCGCCACGACCGCGACCGCCACCCGGGCCACCGCCGGGGCCGCCACGGGCCGGACGCGGAGGCATCATGCCCGGGTTCGGACGCGGAGGCATCATGCCCGGGTTCGGGCGCGAACCGCCGCCGCCACCGCCGCCGCCTTCGCCGCGCGGGGCGTTGTTGCCGCCGCCGGCCGGAGCGGTACCGGCACCCTGACCGCCGCCGCGGCGCTGGTCGTCACGACCGCGACCGGGGCCCTGCTGGCCACCGCGGTCCTGCCGCGGACCGGGACCGGGACGGCCCGGGCGCTGCTGCGGAGCACCCTGACCGACGCCGAACGGGTTGTTGCCGACGCGCGGGGGCTTCGGACCGGGCTTGGGAGCCTTGGGACGCGCACCGGCGTCACCCTCGCCGCTCGGACCGCTCGGAGCCTTGGGCCCCGGCTTCGGACCCGGCTTGGGCGCGGGCTTGGCGTCGCCCTGGGGCTTGTCGGCCTTGGGCTGCTCGAACTTGGGCTCTTCGACCTTGGGGGCCTCGGCCTTGGGCTCAGCGGCCTTGGGCTCGGCGGCCGGAGCCGGCTCCGCCGCCTGCGGCTCGGGCTCGGGCTTGGGGGTCGGCTTCGGACCCGGCTTGGGGCCGGGCTTGGGTGCCTCGGCACGCGGGCCGGGCTTGGGGCCGGGCTTGGGCGCCGAGGATCCGGCGCTGGCCGCCTTGGGCTCGCTCTGAGCGGGCTTGCCGCTGTCGCCGCTCTTCTTCGACGACTTGGCGTACGCGTCACGGAGCCTGCGCGCCACCGGGGCTTCCACGGTGGAGGACGCAGACTTGACGTACTCGCCCTGCTCGGCGAGCTTGTTCAGAACTTCCTTGCTGGTTACACCGAGCTCTTTAGCGAGCTCATGCACGCGGGCCTTGCCTGCCACTGCTCTCCTCATCTGGGTGAGGCCGGGCGGCAGTCCCGCACGACCTCGTCCTATCGCCGATGCGCGTTCATGGCTTCAGCTTCACGGCTGATTCATGACGGGTCGACCTGCTTTCCTTCGGTTGCCTGGCGCGGGACGGATCCCGCGTCGGTCATGTCCTGAGCCGCCGCAGGCGGGTGCCCGGCACTCAAGTGGTGTTGCACGGCTGAGGTGTCGAGAGATCCCGGCACTCGAAGTGCCCGCGGAAAAGCCCGGCGCCGTTCGGCCAGACGAAGGCAAGCCGGATCAGGGTGCAGCCAGGCTCCCCGACCCGGTCGCCGATGCCGCGGATCGGGAACCGCGAGGGGACCCGAACCACCGACCTCAGCCACCACACGTAGCAGCTCAACGGCCGACGTCCGAGTACGACAACCCACACACGTACGAACCGGCGCATGGCGTTCACCATTCCCGGATTGCCTCGTGTGGATTGATCGCTCCCCTCGCGTCGAGCCTCGTTAACGATTCTAACCCGAGGGCGTCACTCGGCCGAACCCACGGTGGGCAGTCCCTCAACCGCCGGGTCCGGCCCGGTCGGCTGCACGGGCGCCTGACCGCTGGTGGTGGTCGGCGACGACGGGTCGGCATCGCTGCGGATGTCGATCCGCCAGCCGGTCAGCCGGGCCGCCAGCCGCGCGTTCTGACCTTCCTTGCCGATCGCCAGCGACAGCTGGAAGTCCGGCACGATCACCCGCGCGGTCTTGGTGCGTTCGTCGACCACCTCGACCGAGACGACCTTGGCCGGCGACAGCGCGTTGCCGACGAACGTCGCCGGGTCCTCCGAGTGATCGATGATGTCGATCTTCTCGCCGCCCAGCTCGCTCATCACGTTGCGGACGCGGGCGCCCATCGGCCCGATGCAGGCGCCCTTGGCGTTGACGCCGCTGACCGTCGAGCGCACCGCGATCTTCGAGCGGTGCCCGGCCTCGCGGGCCACCGCCGGGATCTCAACGGTGCCGTCGGCGATCTCCGGGACCTCCAGCGCGAACAGCCGGCGGACCAGGTTCGGGTGGGTGCGCGACAAGGAGATCTGCGGCCCGCGGGCGCTGCGCGCGACGCCGTAGACGTAGCACTTGATCCGGGTGCCGTGCTCGTAGTTCTCGCCCGGCACCTGCTCGGCCGCGGCGATGGCGCCCTCGCTGTCACCGATCTGGACGATCACCATGCCGCGCGAGTTGGCCCGCGCGTCGCGCTGGATCACGCCGCCGATGATCTCGCCTTCCTTGGCGGCGAACTCGCCGAAGGTCCGCTCGTGCTCCGCGTCGCGCAACCGCTGCAGGATGACCTGCCGCGCGGTCGTCGCCGCGATCCGCCCGAACCCCTCCGGGGTGTCGTCCCACTCCTCCGAAACGCTGCCGTCGGCGTTGAGGGAGTGCGCGATGACCCGCACGATGCCGGTCTTGCGGTCGACCTCCACCCGCGCGTGCGGCTGGTGCCCCTCGGTGTGACGGTAAGCGGTGAGCAGGGCCGATTCGATCGCTTCAAGGACCGTCTCGAACGGGATGTCCTTGTCGCGCTCGATCGCCCGCAGCGCCGCGATGTCGACGTTCACCTCGACTCCTCCGTGTCTTCCCGGTCGTCCCCCTGCTGGGAAACGCCGCTCGCAGCCCGCTCCAGCTTGACCAGGTCTTCCGCCGGTGGCTGCTGGAACTCCACCTCGACCACCGCGCGCTCCACATCACGGTAGGCCACCTGGCGGATCTCAGCGCCTACCAGCACCTGCACGTTCTCATCATCCGCTCGGCCGACCCGCGCCACCAGCTTCTCGCCGTCCACCAGCCGGATCTTGACCAGCCGGTTCCGGGCGCGCTTCCAGTGTCGCTGCTTGGTCAGCGGCCGGTCGACGCCGGGAGAGGTGACCTCCAGCGTGTAGGAACCGGCCAGCACGTGCTCGTGCGCGTCCAGGACCTTGGCGACCGAGCGGCTCACCTCGGTGATGTCGTCGAGGCCGACACCGTCATCGGAGTCGATGACGACCTTGACCAGCCGGCGACGACCGGCCTGCTGCACGTCGAGCTCTTCGAGGTCGAAGCCCTCTTCGGCGACGGCCTCGGCGACGACGGGCTCCAGCTGCGCGGTGATCTCACCGCGCGGCGGGCTGGACACGTTGGCACTCCTAGGTTTCGGTTCGTGGCCTCGTTCGGGCCCCATGCGTCGCGACCCGGGCCGACCTGCGGGCGCGAACGGCCCACGTCCGATCGTCCCCGGCCGCGGTCGCCCAGGGTATCGCGTCGTCCCGCACCCGAGCGCGACGCGGGACCCCAACGATCGGCGGATTGGCGGGGACCCTGAACGGATCACCGATCGCTGAGCGGATGCGGGCCTCGGCGCGCCGCTGCGCTGCCCCTCCCCGTGTCGTGGCCGCTGCGCCCGCGACACGGGGGCAGCGCACGACGACCACTGGAACGCGATCGTCCGGGTGCCTGGCAGGATAGATCTTCGTGGAACTCCCCCGCGCATCCCTGCCGGTCCTCCCGCGTCGGCGCGTGCTGCGGTTGCTGGCCGCCGCGCCCGCCGCGGCCGCGCTCGCCGCGTGCAGCTCCGGGGACGAGGAGCCCGACCGGCTGCTGCCCCTGGCGACCGCCGCGAAGGCCGATGCCGCGCTGGCCAACGCGATCGCCCGGGTGCACTCCGGGATCGCGGATTCGGCGCGCGAGCTGGCCGCGGCGCGGACCGCGCACGCCACCGCGCTGCAGCAGGAGATCGACCGGGTGACGCCGCGCGACCCGGACGAACCGCCGTCGGTCCCCGACCCCGGTCCCCGGAAGGCCCCGTCCTCGGCCGGTGCCGCGGCGGAGGCGCTGCGCTCCGCGATGCGCCAGGGGCAGGAGGAGTCGGCGGCGCTCGTCCCCGCGCTGCCCTCCCACCGAGCCGGCCTGGTCGCTTCGGTGTCGGCCAGCTGCGCGAGCCTTCAGGAGGTTCTCGGATGAGCGAGCTCTCGGATCAGGCCGCCCAGGCGCTCGGCGACGCGCTGGGCGCGGAGCACGCGGCGATGTGGGTCCACGGCCTGGCCAACGCCTTCGTCGGCGAGGCGCGGGTGCGCGCCGCGATCGAGGAAGCGACCGACCAGCACCTCCGGCTGCGCGACCAGGCGGAGGAGGCGATGCGCCAGGCGGGTCTGACCCCCACCCCGGCGCAACCCGCCTACGCCGTCGGCGACGTGGGCGACCAGAAGCAGGCGATCGAGCTGCTGATCACCGCCGAGGGCGACTGCCAGGTCGGCTGGCGCTCGGTGCTGGACAACTCCGAGGACCCCGGCCTGCGCCGCCTCGCGCTGGACGGCCTGACCACCTCGGCGACCAGGGCCACCCGCTGGCGGCTGACCGTCGGCAGGCAGCCGGCCGTCGAGAACTTCCCCGGCCGGCCCTCCTGATCAGCGCGGGGCCTGGTCCTGCGGCCAGCCGAGCTTCAGCGCCTCGTTGGTGACGTCGCTGAGCGTCGGGTCCTGCTTCGAGGTCTTGCCGAAGTACGCCGAGTCACCGATGACGACCAGCCGGTCCTGCCGCGCCGAGGCGTAAGCGGCGTCGTCGAGGTCCGGCATGTCGTTGGTGCCGTCGCGCTCGTCGTCCACCAGGTCCCGGATGTTGCCGGTGCCGTCCTTGGTGGTCAGCTCGTTGAGCTTGGCGGCGAACTGCGGTGTCGGCATCAGCACGGTGATCACCGAGGTCAGCACGCGGCGGCCGTCGGGGAGCGTGGTCGTGTAGAGCGCGCGGGTGAGGTGGTCGCACTCCTGCTTGCCGAAGTAGCTCTGGATGTCGTCGTTGGAGACGTTCTTGCAGCCCTGGAAGGCCTCTTCCTTGCGGACGAGGGTGAAGTCGTAGCGCAGCTTCGGCGGCGCGGCCGCCTCCTGCTCGTCATCCGGCTTGATGGCGCTCCAGATGAGGCCGGACACGAGCGCGACGAGCACCAGCACGAGTCCGCGCAGCGCCCAGCCCATCGGCGTGACGCCCCGCGGCTGCTGCTGTGGCGGCGGCGGGGGCAACGGCGCGGCCTGTCTGCTGGTGCCCGGGTAGGACTGCGGAGGCGCCTGGTGAGGTGCCTGCTGCGGCGTCGGCGAATGCGTGATCACCGGCCTGGTGGCGTGGTCCGGGGTCGGTGCGGCCACCTGGCGGTCCTGCCTGATCTGGGAGTTGTCCCGCCGCAGCGGGGCGGTATCACGCTGCGTGTTGTCGCGTGCTCCCGTCATGCCCTCGGGCACACCCTGTCGGTCTGACACGAGTGCCTACGGTAGCGGTTCCGGATTACGGGACGGACAACCCGATGCCTTGTTGCGCTGATCAGAGCAGCGCACGGACCGCCCGTTCGACGTCGTCGGCGGTGTTGTAGAGGTGGAACGACACCCTCGCGCTGCCGCCCCGGCTGGCGCAGGCCACCCCCGCCGCGGTCAGCTTCTCCACGGCGTCCGGGCTGGTCACGGACACGATCGCGGACCCCTCCGCGGGCATCCCGAGCTCGGCCCGGAACCCGTCGGCGAGGCCGCTGCAGTGCGCGGCGACTTCGTCGAGGTTCAGGCGGGCCAGCCACTCCATCGACGCGGCGGCGCCGACCTGCGCGAGCCACACCG
The DNA here is from genome assembly GCF_054778355.1 of Saccharopolyspora tripterygii. NCBI lineage: Bacteria > Bacillati > Actinomycetota > Actinomycetes > Pseudonocardiales > Pseudonocardiaceae > Saccharopolyspora > Saccharopolyspora tripterygii. Next base: position 324,164 of record NZ_BAAGZP010000018.1, read on the forward strand.
GCGAGATGTCCAGCCCGCGAGCGCCCTCCGCCAACCGCAGCGGCAGCCCGTAGGTGGCCTCCCACGGGTCCTCCGCGGCGTACCAGTTGGCGCTGTGCGGAACGGGTCGCGGCGCATCGGGGTGCACCGCCAGCCAGGCCGAACCGCGCGGGGCCATCAGCCACTTGTAACCGGCTCCCGCGACCCAGTCCGCCCAGTCCAGCCGCAGCGGCATCCAGCCCGCCGCCTGCGTGACGTCGAGCAGGACGCGGGTGCCGCGCTCCTGCCCGGCCAGTTCGAGGGCTTCGAGATCGGCGATGCGACCGTCCTTGGACTGCACGGCGCTCACCGCCACGAGGTCGAATTCCGCTGCGCGGTCGCCGATCTCGTCGAGGTCGACCTCGGTGACGGTGATCCCGCGTCCGGACTGGGCGGCGAACGGGAACAGCACGCTGGTGAAGTCGTCGGTGGCCACCAGCACCCGCGCGCCGTCGGGCAGGCTGGCCGCGACCAGACCGACGACCTGGGAGGCGCTGGCGCCGATGGCGATCCGGTCGGCGGGGACGCCGATGAGGCGGGCGAAGGCCTCGCGGGCGGTGGCGACGTGGGAGTCGAAATCGCCGGGCCCGTCCAGGCCGCTGCCCCAGCGCCGGACGGCTTCGGAGACCTTCCGGACGGTCTCTGTCGGCGGGATGCCGATGCTGGCGGTGTTGAGGTAGCCGTCCGGAACGTCGAAAACCGCGTCGAAAGCCTTCCGCATGGTCACCATCCTCGCACCGATCGGGCCGCTGCGGTCCTGTCTGCCTACGGTTGAGGCATGCACAGCGAAGAGATCGAGATCCGCACCGGCAGCAGCGAAGCGGTGCGCGATCTGCGCGACGAGTGCGATCGGTTCCTGAGCTCGGCCGGAGCGGCCGACGGGCTGCTCAACCTGTGGGTGCCGCACGCGACCGCCGGTCTGGCGATCATCGAGACCGGCGCGGGCAGCGACGACGATCTGCTGATGGCGCTGCGGGACCTGCTGCCCGCGGACGACCGCTGGCGGCACCGCCACGGCTCACCGGGCCACGGTCGCGACCACGTGATGCCCGCGTTCGTGCCGCCCTACGCGACGATCCCGGTGCTGGGCGGGCGGATGGCGCTGGGCACCTGGCAGTCGGTCTGCCTGGTCGACACCAACGTCGACAACCCGGTCCGGAAGGTCCGTCTGAGCTTCCTGGCGGGGTGAGGCCGAACGACGTCGAATGAACTCGGTTGGACTCGGTTGGACTCGGCGGAAGTCCGATCAGGTCGTCGGATGTCGGGACCTCTTGTGGGGGGTGGGGAAGTTTTCATGAAAACTTCCCCACCCCCACGAGAGACGGAACGTGTCGTCCGCCCGGGAACTCCTCGTGTCAGCTGCTCAGGAACTCCTGGAGTCCGGCGAGGTCGTCGGTGTTGATGTGGTCGACGCCGACCTCCTCCAGCACCTTCCACACGGCGTCGCGCTCGGCACCCGCGTCGTCGGGGGTGGCCCAGAAGCGGACTCGCTGACCGGCGGCGTGCGCGTCGTCGACGATCCGCTCCAGCTCGTCGCGCTCCTCGGCGGGCATGTCGCCGGAGCCGTTCCAGCTGAACACCTGCGTCCAGTCGTCGGAGACCAGCGGCACGAGCGCGGGATCGGCGCCGATCGAGCCTCCGACACCACCGTCGAGGAACGCGTAGCGGTCGTTCTGGCCCTCGATGAACTCGGTCGGCTTCTCACCGGAGATCACCACGGTGACGGGTCCTTCGGTGACGGTGCCGTTCTCGTAGTGGGTGAACAGGCCCGCGTACTTGGGGTCTCGCATGATCTCGTCGAACCGCTTGTAGCCGTCCTCGCCGAAGGTCTTGAAGTCGACCAGCAGCTGGAACTTCACGTCGTGCCCCGGGTAGAGGCCATCCGCGTTGACCCGCTCCACCAGCGGGTCCAGGTACAGCGATTCGATGGTGCGATCGGGGCGGAGCTGGAACGGGTCGTGACCGACCAGCAGCGAGTCGCCCAGCGGGTAGATGTCGGCTTCGACGCTGGTGAACCCGTGGTCCAGGGCGTCCAGCAGGGGGCGTTCGTGCAGGTAGTCGTTGTGCGCGTGGGCCTGGGCCAACGGCTCGGCGACGGCCGGTGCGGCGCTGGCAGCGGCGGGCGCGATCAGGGTGAGCGCCGCCAGCGCGGGCAGGAGGAAACGTGAGAGGGACCGCATGACAAAGCCTCCGGTGGTGATCAGTTGATCACCACCGGAGGCTAGTGCGATCGCCCTGGTCAGGGCGTGCGCTGACCAGAATCAGCCACGGACGACGTCGACGAGCTTGGCCACCGCGTCGTCGGCGGCGACCTCGGTGCGCTCGCCGGAGATCCGGTCGCGGATCTCGACGACACCGTTGGCCAGGCCCTTGCCGACGACCAGGATCGAGGGGATGCCGACGAGCTCGGCGTCGGCGAACTTCACACCGGGCGAGACCGTGCGGTCGTCGAGGATCACCTGCACGCCTGCCCGGTCGAGCTCGGCGGCCATCTCCTCGGCGCGCGCCCGGACGGTCTCGTCCTTGCCCGCGATGACCACGTGCACGTCGGCGGGTGCGATCTCGCGCGGCCAGGCCAGGCCCATGTCGTCGTGGGTCTGCTCGGCGATGGCCGCGACCAGGCGCGACACGCCCACTCCGTAGGAGCCCATCGTGATCCGCTTGGGCTTGCCGTCCTGGCCGAGCGCGTCGAGGCCGAACGCGTCGGCGTACTTGCGGCCCAGCTGGAAGATGTGCCCGATCTCGATGCCGCGGGCCGTCACCAGGGTGCCCTGGCCGTCGGGCGACGGGTCGCCTTCGCGCACCTCAGCGGCTTCGATGGTGCCGTCCGGGGTGAAGTCGCGGCCGCAGACGAGGTCGATCACGTGATGGTCGGTCCGGTCGGCACCGGTGACCCAGGCCGTGCCCTCGACGACGCGCGGGTCCACGACGTAGCGAACACCGTTGTCCTGCAGCGCCTTCGGCCCGATGTAACCCTTGACCAGGAACGGGTTGGCGGCGAAGTCGGACTCCTCCAGCAGCGACACCTCGGCGGGTTCCACCGACGCTTCGAGGCGCTTCATGTCGACCTCGCGGTCGCCGGGAACGCCGACGGCCAGCAGCTCCCACTCCTTCGCACCCGGCCGGCGGGTCTTGACCAGCACGTTCTTCAGGGTGTCCGCAGCGGTGAACTTGCGGTCGGTGTTGGCGTTGAGGAAGTCGACCAGCGAGTCGATCGTCGGCGTGTTCGGGGTGTTGTGCACCTCCGCGGCCGGCTTGTCCTCAATGGACTCCGCGGGCGGCGCGGGGGTGACGACGGCTTCGACGTTGGCGGCGAAACCGGAGTCGGTGCTGCGGACGAAGGTGTCCTCACCGGTGGGGCTCTCGGCCAGGAACTCCTCCGAGGCCGAGCCGCCCATCGCGCCCGAGGTGGCCGCCACGATCACGTAGCGCAGGCCGACCCGGTCGAAGAGCTTGATGTAGGCGTCGCGGTGGCGCTGGTAGGACTGCGACAGGCCCTCGTCGTCGATGTCGAAGGAGTAGGAGTCCTTCATGACGAACTCGCGGCCGCGCAGGATGCCCGCGCGGGGACGCTCCTCGTCCCGGTACTTGGTCTGGATCTGGTACAGCATGACCGGGTAGTCCTTGTAGGAGCTGTACTCGCCCTTCACGGTGAGGGTGAACAGCTCCTCGTGGGTGGGCCCGAGCAGGAGGTCGGCGTTCTTGCGGTCCTTGACGCGGAACAGGGTGGGCCCGTACTCGGTCCAGCGGTTGCTCGCCTCGTAGGGCTCCCTGGGCAGCAGCGCGGGGAAGTGGATCTCCTGCGCGCCGATGGCGTCCATCTCCTCGCGCACGACCTCTTCGACCCGCCGCAGCACGCGCAGGCCCAGCGGCAGCCACGAGTAGATGCCCGGCGCGATGCGCCGCACGTAGCCGGCCCGCACGAGCAGCTTGTGGCTCGGCACCTCGGCGTCGGCCGGATCCTCGCGCAGGGTACGCAGGAACAACGTCGACATCCTCGTGATCACGGCTACTGGCTCCTAGTTCGGCCCGATGGGAATACAGGCAGGGTAGCGACCGCCCCGACCAGCACCGCTGCGCGGTCGAACCACCCGATCCCGCCATCCTCCCCAACCCCGAACAACCAGGTCAAACCATTTCCACCCCATCCGAACACCTGTCGCCCCAGCCCTCCCCCGCCCGCCGAGATCACCCCGGCGGGCAAACGCACTTCCACCGATCGAGTCGCACCGGGGCTCACCGGCGATGATCAGAAGCGGCCCTGGAAGAACACCGTCTGACCGGCGAAGGGACTGGGCTTCACCGACACCTGCAGGTCGCCTTCCCGCTGGTCGACCTCCCAGACCTTGGTGAACGCGACCTCGCCGCCGGGCGGGATCTCGGTGTTGGGCAGCGGATCGCCTGCGACGAAGTTCTCCTGCGCGACGCGGCCGGAGTGCTGCGCGGTCAGCTGCGCCAGCATCACCTGGTACGGCTGGCTGGTGCCGTTCTTGACCGCGACGTCCACCGAGACGAACCGCTTGCCCGAAGGCGCCTGCAGGTAAGGGTTGTTCGGGGTGAACTCGCGAGGAGCGGAGAGGCTCACCGTCTCGCCGCCGCTCCAGGTGTGGCCCTGCCCGAACGCGATCATCGTCGGTTCCGCCGGTTCTCCCTGCGTGATCCCGGTCCCCACGACCGAGCCGGGAGCGTTGATCTGCTCGTTGACCGCCGTGGCGAACAGTCCGAACACGACGATGCTGAGGACGAACGCGAGGCCGCCGAGACCGGTGCCGACAGCCGCGACGACGAGGTTGGTGGCGCGTCCACCGCGAGCCCGCACGATGCCGACGATCCCGAGGACGATCGCGAGCGCGCCCAAGATGAACCCGATGAAACCGATGATCGGGATCCAGGCCAGCAGCAGTCCGAGAATGCCCAGAACCAGTGCCGCGGTTCCCATTCCGTTGCGCGGCTGGACCGGAGCCTGGTGAGGCGTGTGAACCGAAGTCGTCATGACCTCTTCCTTCAGGGAAGTTACTCTTCGAGGTCAGGACATTACCGTGCGAACATGGCCCGCCGTCCGCGGAATGGCGGAACGAGTTCGCGTTCGGGCGATCTTGTCCGCGGCCGTTCGGCCGAGCACTGGTCGTGGTGCGGGGCGGGCTACTGCTGGTCGGGTTGCGGGTGTTCCGTCACTGCCTCGACCTGGGTGTGCATCAGGGCGAGGGTCTGGTCGAGGGTCAGCCCGGAGTTCATGGCGTGGTCGAGGTAGGTGAGGACCCGCTGCGCGTCCTCACCCAGGACCGCGTTGGTGGAGTCCGCGGTCGCGGCGTCGAGGGTGCCGAGGCTCGCGCGTTGCTGGGCGCCGCGCACGGCGCGCCGGAGGATGGTGGTCTCCTGCGCGTTCGGGCGGCGGCGCTCCTCGGTGAGCCGGGCCAGGATGCGGCGCACGGTCGGGTCGTTGCGGACCGTCGCGGTCCGCGCGGCGTACGCGGCCACCAGCTGCGACCCGCGCCGATCGTCCGGTGCGCTCGGGCCGTTCTCGGCGTGGGCGGGCGGCACTTCGACGTCGAGCGCGTCCATCGCCCGCTGCACGCGGGCATCCCGGGCGCGGGCACGGGCGATCGCGTCCGGGCGACCCCTGCTCGCGCGTTCCCGCACCTGCTCGCGGGCCTGCTGCCCGGCGGCGGACAGCTGCCGGGGCCGGGTGACGAGCCCGTCGTTGATCTGCTGCTGGCGCTTGAGCCGCAGGTGCATGTCCAGCGACTGCCCGGCTCGGGGCGGGGCCAGCCGCGCGTTGCGCTCGAGGTCGTCGTCGGCATCGCGGAACCACTTCCGCAACCGCCGGACCAGGAAGTCCTCCGGCGACTCCCGGTCACCCCGTCGCGGCTGGAAACCCTCCCGGCCCTCCGGGAGGTTGTCGAGGGCGACCTTGATCGCATCCACGCACCAGCCCGCGTCGAACCAGCGGTTGAGGATCGCGACGGCCTCCGAGGTCACCGGGTGACCTGGGAAGAGCTCGCCGAAGAGCTTCCTGGTGGCCAGCTCGGCCTGCTCCCGGTCCGCCGGGATGACCCGGCCGGGCCAGGTCTGCGGGGTGAAGGCCATCTCGTTCCTCCAGGGGCTGGGTGTGCGCCACCAGTGTCCCCCACCTCGCCCGCCGCGCGGGGACAACGGCTGCCCACCGCGCCTCCGAGCCGCGCTGATCGGGCGTCGGAGGCGCGGTGCGGCCTGAGTACCCTGGGGCCGTGTTGGTTCTGCTGCCCCCTTCGGAGACGAAAGCCGCTGGTGGAGACGGAGCGCCGCTGTCGCTGGCGAACCTGTCGCACCCGGAGTTGAACGAGACCCGGCGCGCGCTGGTCGACGCTCTGTCCACTTTGGCCGGTGATGTTCCACGAAGCCTGGACGTTCTGGGGCTTTCCGAGCGGCAGGCCGACGAGGTGCAGCGCAACGCCGAGCTGTGGACCTCGCCCACGGCCCCCGCGCTGGAGCGCTACACCGGGGTGCTCTACGACGCCCTGGACGTCGGATCGCTGGAATCGGCCGAGCGCAAGCAGGCCGATGCGCGGCTGGCCGTGGCCTCGGCGCTGTTCGGGCTGGTGCGCGGCACGGACTCGATCCCCGCCTACCGGCTCTCCGGAGGCGGCTCGCTGCCCGAGCTGGGGACGTTGCGCAGCGTGTGGCGGCCGGTGCTGGAACCCGTGCTCGCCTCGGCCGACGAGCTGGTGGTGGACCTGCGCTCGGGCGCCTACGCGGCGCTGGCGAAGGTCGGCGGAGCGGTCGAGGTGCGCGTGCTGTCCGAGGACGCCTCGGGCAAGCGCAAGGTGGTCAGCCACCACAACAAGTCCCACAAGGGCCGGCTGGCGCGAGCCCTGGCCTGCGCGCCGGACGAACCCGCGAGTGTCGAGGACGTGCTCGACGTCGCGAGCGGCGCCGGGCTGGACGTGGAGCGCGAGGCCGACCGGAAGCTCTGCATCGTCGTGCGGTGAAAAATCGGTTGCGGGCGGTCATCGGGCTGCTCGACACTGGTCGTCGATGGGGAAGTTCTCATGAAAACCTCCCCACCCGACAACGCCCTGAGGGAAGGAGGTTTGCCGTGGTGGCCGAAGTGACGGTTGTGCGCGCGATTTTCCCGCGCTGTGACACCCCAAACCACCTTCCTCCGCTTCGCGTGCGCTGAAACAGGCTGCTCCAGCGGAGGAATCCGCCCGAGGAGCGCTCAGTCTTGTACGACGATCCCGATTTCATCCGCACCACCAAGCAGTTCAAGCAGCGCAAGTCCGCTGCGGCCAAGCGTCGTCGCTTCGACGACGAACCGGTGCGGCGCGGCCGGCTGACCGAGGAGGAGCGCGGCCACCTGGCCGATCTCCGCGACGAGTCGGAACCGCTTCCGCTGCCCGAGGACGCCGACCGCTGGTCCACCTGGGATTCCGGCGGCCACGGACCGCAGCCGCATCCGGAATGGCTGGTGACCGAGCTGGCAGCGGTCGATCACGAGCTCGGCGTGCTCAAGACCGGCAAGGAGGCCGACGTGCACCTGCTGCGCCGCTCGGTCCCCGGCGGCGATGCGTGCCTGCTCGCGGCCAAGCGCTACCGCGACCTCGAGCACCGCATGTTCCACCGCGACGGCGGCTACCTGGAAGGCAGGCGGTTGCGCCGTTCCCGCGAGATGCGGGCCATCGAGAACCGCACGTCGTTCGGTCGCGGCATGATCGCCCAGCAGTGGGCGGTGGCCGAGTTCACGGTGCTCAGCGCCCTGTGGGAGGCGGGCGCACCGGTCCCCTACCCGGCGCAGCGGGTCGGCACCGAGGTGCTGATGCAGTTCATCGGCAGCCCGGACGGCACGGCCGCGCCACGACTCGCCGCGTTGCGCCCGTCCGACGCGGAGCTCGACGAGCTCTGGGCGCAGCTCGTCGACGCCCTCACCGCCCTGGCCCGCCACGGGTTCACCCACGGCGACCTGTCGGCCTACAACGTGCTCGTGCACGACGGCCGGTTGGTGCTGATCGACCTGCCTCAGGCGGTCGACGTGGTGGCCAACCCGCAGGGCCTGGACTACCTGCGGCGTGACGTGCGCAACATCGCGGGGTGGTTCCGCTCCCGCAGCGGTGACGAGTCCCGCTTCGCCCCCGACGAGCTGGCAGTTGTGCTTGCAGCCGAGGCGAATGCGCGCTGAGCGATGTGGCCCGGCTCTCGGATGCGCCGCACCGGAGCCGGGCCCGGTCGGATAGACTGCGGGATGTCCGCGGCCGGAACCTGGCCGCAATGCGAGCGGCGTCCGCCGCGTTCGCCCACCCATCGGCGCGTGCCTCGCGCCGGGCTCGTCCTCGTGATCGCCCGCGGGAAGACCCGCGACGCCTCCCCGTGACGTGCCAACCTCCCGGGGAGTTCCTTCGTGCCTTCTTCTTCCACGCCCGCACGCCGAAACCAGCAGGGACAGGGACGTCCGCGTCGACGTCGCCCGCAGGCCAAGGCGCAGCCGGTCAAGCGGAGCCTGTTCGACGAGGTCGGTGTGACGGCCGTCGACCCGGCGCCGTTCGCCGATCTCGGCCTGCCCGATCGCCTGGTGCGCGCGCTGCACGACAACGGGATGCGGGAAGCGTTCCCGATCCAGGCCGCCACCATCCCGGACGCGCTGACCGAGCGGGACGTCCTCGGCCGGGGCCAGACGGGTTCCGGCAAGACGCTGGCGTTCGGCCTCCCGCTGCTGGCGCTGCAGACCGGGAGCGCGCGCCCGATGCGCCCGCGCGGTCTGGTGCTGGTGCCCACCCGCGAACTCGCCACCCAGGTCACCGATTCGCTCAAGCCGCTGGCCAAGGCCCTCGGCCTGTACGTTCGCGAGGTCGTCGGCGGCACCTCGTTCAACCGGCAGGTCGACACGCTGCGGCGCGGCGTGGACGTCCTGGTCGCCACGCCGGGCCGGCTCGCCGATCACGTGCGGCAGGGCACCTGCGATCTGTCCGAAGTGGAGCGCACCGCGCTCGACGAGGCCGACCAGATGGCCGACATGGGTTTCCTGCCGCAGGTGCGGGAACTCCTCGACATGGTCCCGTCCGACGGTCAGCGGCTGCTGTTCTCTGCGACGCTCGACGGTGACGTCGACAAGCTCGTCGAGCGGTACATGACCGACCCGGTCGTGCACTCGCTGGCGCCGCCGTCGGCGAGCGTCGACAGCATGGAGCACCACCAGTTCCTGGTGTCGGCGACCGAGAAGCAGTCGGTGCTGGCGCGCATCGCCGCCCGCGAGGGCCGCACCATCATGTTCGTGCGGACCAAGCACCACGCCGACCGGCTCGCCAAGAAGTTGCGCGCGGTGGGCGTGGAAGCCGGTGCGCTGCACGGAGGCAAGGCCCAGAACGCCCGCACCCGCATCCTCGACGAGTTCAAGAACGCCTCCACCAGCACGCTGGTGGCGACGAACGTGGCGGCGCGCGGGATCCACATCGACGACGTGAGCCTCGTCGTGCACGTCGAGCCGCCGGCGGACCCGAAGGACTACCTGCACCGGGCCGGGCGCACGGCGCGCGCGGGTTCCAGCGGAACCGTGGTCACGCTGGTGACCGACGACCAGAAGCAGGCGTTCCGGGCCATGGCCGGTCAGGCCGGGGTCAAGGCGATCACCACCGAGATCCGCCCGGAGGACGCCGAGCTCGCCCGCGTCACCGGTGCTCGCGAGCCGTCCGGTCAGCCGCTGGCCGCTCCGCAGCGGCAGCAGCAGCCGTCGAAGTCCCGCGGTGAGCACCGCCCGCAGCGCGCGCCGCGAGGCACCGAGCCGAGCCGCCGAGGCGGCGGTTCCCACGCCAACCGCAACCGCCGGGGATCCGCCGGCGGCGGTGGTCGTGCGGGCGGGCAGCAGCGCCCGCGCCGCTCCAACTCCCCTCGCTGACTCCAGCGACGGCTGCACGCACGACGGCGCGGTACCGCTCCAATTTCGCGCGAAATTGGAGCGGTACCGCGCCGGGCCTGTCTCTGAACTCGTAAAACACACCCAACCGTGCGAAATATCGGGCTCAATTTCGCGCGAAATTGGGCCGGGCTGGGCTGGGCCGGGCTGGGCTGGGCTGGGCTGGTGTGCTTCGGGCGGGTCAGTCCTTGAGGCCTGCCACCGGGCCGATCACGATGACCGCCGGGGGCTTGATGTCCTGGTCCTGGATGTCCTGGGCCACCCGGGCGAGCGTGGTGCGGAGGGTGCGCTGCGTGCCGGTGGTGGCTTCCTGCACGACGGCGACCGGTGTGTCGGCCGGGCGTCCGTGCTTGATCAGCGTCTCGGCGAAGGCGTCGATGCGCTTGACCGCCATCAGCAGGACCAGCGTGCCGCGCAGCCGGGCCAGGGCCTCCCAGTCGACCAGCGAGCGCTCGTCGTCGGGGGCGACATGACCGGAGACCACGACGGCCTCGTGCGCCACGCCGCGGTGGGTGACCGGCACCTCCGCCATCGCAGGAGCGGAGAACGCGCTGGTCACGCCCGGGACCGTGGTCACGGGGACACCGGCTTCGTCGCAGGCCAGCAATTCCTCGAAGCCGCGCCCGAACACGTACGGGTCGCCGCCCTTGAGCCGAGCCACGAACTTGCCGGCGCGGACGCTCTCGATGAGCGTCTCGTTGATCACCGCTTGGCTGGCCGCCCGGCCGTAGGGGATCTTCGAGGCGTCGATGACCTCGACGTCCGGGCCCAGCTCCTCCAGCAGTTCGCGGGGCGCCAGGTGGTCGGTGATGACCACGTCGGCCTGGGCCAGCAGTCGCCGCCCGCGCACGGTGATCAGGTCGGGTGCGCCGGGGCCGCCGCCGATCAGCGCGACGCCGGGTGCGTGCGGCTCGGTGTGCTCGTCGATCACTCCCGACTGCACGGCTTCGAGCAGCGCGTCGCGAACTCCCGCGCTGCGGCGCGGTTTTCCGCCGGAGAGCACGCCGAACAGCAGTCCGTCGTGCTCGGCCACGGCGGGCGTGACCGCGCTGCCTCCCGCGCCGTGGTCGGCGCGGACGCAGAAGACGCGGTGGCGCTCGGCCTCCGCGACGACGGCGGCGTTGACCTCGTCCGACGCGGTCGCGGCGACCGCGTACCAGGCGCCGTCGAGGTCGCCGTCGCGGTATTCGCGAGGGCTCCAGGTGATCTCGCCCGAGTCCGCCAGCGCTTCCACCGCGGGCGTCGCCAGCGGGGCGATGACCTCGACGGCGGCGCCGGTGCTGATCAGCCGGGGGAGCCGCCGCTGAGCGACGGTCCCGGCACCGATCACCACGACGCGGCGTTCGTTGAGGTCGAGTCCCGCGAGGTAGTGGTTATCCGATGAAGTGGCCATGTCCGTGTCCGTGTGCGTGACCGTGACCGGTCAGGTTCGTCCGGGTGGTGGTGCGGGTGTCCGCGCTGCGCCCAGTCTGTCCTCGAATCCCGGCGGCAGCACCCGGTGTGCGCGGGTGTCGCCGTTGATCCGGGCGTCGTGCGAGATCTCGTGGTGGGCTCCACGACGAGGCCTACCGGGGCACCGCAGTCTCCCAGGTGGTCGGCGGGGCCGTTGCCCGAGCCCCGCTGCGGTCCGGGCCCGCTGCCGCGAGCCCTGCCCAGCCCACCGCCGGTGTCCGTCGGCGCCTGAGAGATGAACGTTCTTTCAACAGTGTCGAAGCGGCAGGTCTCCTGCAAGAGGCGTGAGACCTTGCACACCTCGGCGTCGGCTGCGGGCGGGCCGCTCCCGGCGCTCGGGCCACCTCCGGGTCGGTCGTCACGCGACTTCCGCGCCCTTGCGGGAGGAGAACCGCCACCACATCGCCGCCCCGCCCCAGACCAGCAGGAACAGCCCCAGGGTCAGGTATCCGAGCAGCTCGAACTCCTCGGAGATGGCGGCGATCCCGCTGAGGAAGTCCAGTCCGGACTCGGCCAGGACCCCGCAGAGCACGACGAAGGCGACCAGCGCGGCGAGTCCGACGGTGAGCGCGGTGGTGGTGACGTTTACCCACAGCCGGCGCATCGGGCGGGCCAGCGACCAGGTGTAGGCGCGGGACATGAGGATTCCGTCCACGCTGTCCACAGTGCACATTCCCGCGGCGAACAGCAGGGGCAGGCTCAGCACGGCGATGGCCGAGAGGTCGCCGGCCGGGGAGACCATCGCCAGCACGGTTATCTCGGTGGCGGTCTGCATCCCGAGGCCGAACAGCAGGCCGATGCCGAACAGGTGCCAGGACCGGGCCACGCCCTGCATCCGGCCGCGCAGCACGCGCGCCAGCAGGCCGCGTCGCCCGAGGACGACCTCGACCTCCTCCTCGTCGACGTCGCCGGAGCGGGCGCGGCGCAGCAGCCGCCACGCGTCGCGCAGCACGAACGCGTTGAGCACGGCGAGGGTCAGCAGCACGGTGACCACGATCAGATCCACGGCGGTGGCCATCTGCACACCGGTCTCCTCGGCCCACTGCTGAGCGGCCGGTCCGGCGACGAAGGCGACCGCGCACGCCAGCAGCATCACGACGCTGGCGTGGCCGAGGGCGAACCACATGCCGGTGGAGACCGGTCGCCTGCCGCGCTGCATCAGCAGCCGCGTCGCGTCGTCGATGACGGCCACGTGGTCGGCGTCGAAGCCGTGCCGCAGGCCTAAGAGGTAGGCGGTGGTGCCTGCGGCGGCGAGGCCACCGGCGGCGCTGAAGGCCTGCTGGTGCAGCAGGTAGGCGCCCCACCCCGCGAGGTGCAGGGCTCCGATCGCGGCCAGCAGGTACGCGGCCTTGCGGCGCTCGCGCGCTCCCCAGCCGGTGGTGGTGGTCCGGTTCGCTTCGGCATCCCGAATCATGGGATCTCCGACCTCCTGGGTTCTCCCGCCCGGGGCTCGGTGGACCCGCACCGCGGGTTCGCGGCACGAGGCCGGCGCGCAGTGTCCTGACTCCCGGATCGACGTGGTTCCCCCGCCTTCCGGCTGGTGACAGCCGTGGCGATGGTGGGGACCACTTCCCGGTCACAGTGGCGGGACCGTCCCGGATTCGCACCGGGTTCCTGCACTGTCGGCGACGGACATCCTTGCCTGATCAACGGTCCGAGGTCAAACACGGTGAACTCGATCACGTTCCGTGATCTCGGAAGGGGAATCGGGCCGTCCGGGGCGCTTTCAACCGGCTCGATCCGGGTATTCGGTCGGTGAGCCCGGCGCTCGGGCTCGACGCTGCCTCGAGGAGGCCACCATGAACGAGACGCACTCGATCACGTTGAACCTGCAGGTCGTGGAGGCAGGCGCGAAGACCACCGCCGACGTCGGTTTCACCACGCCCGGCGGCCAGGCGCTGCACGGTCACGGCACGGCGCGCAGGCACCCCGAGGACCCGGAGGTGCCGCAGATCGGCGACGAGATCGCCATCGCCCGCGCCCTGTTCGAACTCGCGCACAAGCTCCTGGACAACGCCTCCAGCGACATCGGCGACCGCCTGCACCGGCGAGTCCACCTCCCGGCCTGAGCCGAGGGGAAGGGGGAAGTTCCGCCTCGGAGCTTCCCCCGCACCCGGTCAGCGCCGGAGGTATTCGAGGACGGCCAGGACCCGGCGGTTGGTGTCGTCGGTCGCGGCCAGGTCGAGCTTGGTGAAGATCCCGGCGATGTGCTTGCTCACCGCGCCATCGCTGAGGTGCAGGTGGGCCGCGATGGCGGCGTTGGAGCGCCCCTCCGCCATCAGCGACAGCACCTCGTTCTCGCGGTCGGTCAGCCGCTGCAGCGGTGTCGATCGACGAGCGAGCAGCGCGGCGATGACCTCCGGATCCATCGCGGTCCCGCCCGCCGCGACGCGGCGCACGGCGTCGACGAACTGCTCCGCGTTGAACACCCGGTCCTTGAGCAGGTAGCCGATGCCGCCGCTGCCGTCGGCGAGCAGTTCCCGCGCGTAGAGCTGTTCGACGTGCTGGGACAGCACCAGGACCGGCAGCCCGGGGGTCCGCTCGCGCGCCACCAGCGCGGCGCGCAGCCCTTCGTCGGTCTGGGTGGGAGGCAGGCGCACGTCGACGACCGCGATGTCGGGTCGCAGGTCCAGCAGCGCCCGCTCCAGCTCCGGTCCGGTCTCGACGGCGGCGATGATCTCGAAGCCGTGCGCGGCCAGCAGGGTGCTCAGCCCGTCCCGCAGCAGGAACAGGTCTTCGGCTAGGACAACGCGCACGGGATCTCCACGATCGCTTCGGTAGGACCGCCGGGTGGGCTGCTGAGCTGCAAGGTCCCGTCGAAGGTACCGAGCCGCGTGCGGATCCCCCGCAGGCCGCTCCCGCGATCGGGATCCGCGCCTCCCACGCCGTCGTCGTCGACGGAGATCCGCAACCGCCCCTCGTGGGCGATGCGGACCCGCACGGTGCTCGCGCGAGCGTGCTTGAGCGCGTTGGTGATCAGCTCGCGGGTGGTGAAGTAGGCGGCTGCCTCCACCGCCGACGGACACCGACCGGGCAGGTCGCCGTCGACGGCGACGGACACGTCGAGATCCAGGGCCAGGGCGCGAATCGCGTCCACCAGGCCTCGCTCGGTGAGCACCGGCGGCCGGATTCCGCGCACCAGCGCGCGCAATTCGGCGAGCGCGTGCCCGGAGTCGGTCTTGCTCTGGTCGAGCAGGTCCCGCGCGCGATCGGGGTCGTGGGCGAGCAGCTGCTCGGCTGCGGCGAGCTTCATCCCCAGCGCCACCAGCCGGGCTTGGGTGCCGTCGTGCAGGTCGCGTTCGATCCGCCGCAGCTCGACGTCCTCGGCGTCGGTGGCGTCGGCGCGGGTGCGGGAGAGCTCACCGACCCGCTGGGCGAGTTCGGCGCGGCGGGTCGGCGACAGCAACCAGCGGGTCCAGCGGCCGTGGGCGCGCAGCAGCGCGGGAGCCGCGGCCAGGACCGCGATGCCGCACGCGAGCCCGAGCGGAATGCCGACGAGCGGTACCTGCGCGAGCCACCGCGCGGGCCCGGACACCTCCGCCCACGGCTCGCCGGTGCCCAGCAGCAGATCACCGAGGCGGACCCAGACCGAGATCCACGCTCCCCAGCCGAAGACCCAGACCAGCAGGACCGCCGGGGCGAACAGCGCGGCCGTGACCGGGGCGTCCCCAAGCAGCCACAGCAGGTCTCGCCAGGTCGCCGGATCGGTCGTGGTGCGTCGGTAGCGGGCGCGCCACAGCGCCGCCGTCGGCGTCCTTTTGAGCGAGCGGCCGACCCGGTAGAGCCCGTCGCTGGTGGGTTCGGGTTCGACCAGCGGCAGGTAGGTCTGCGCCGTCGGCACCCCCGACCAGGAGCCCGCGAGCCTGCGCCCCAGGCCCGCGGCTCGCGCGGAGAGCCCCGCGGCGACCGGCCAGGCTTGCAGCACGAACAGCACGTGGCTGAGCACGAACAGCGCGATCACCAGGGCGGCGACCAGCAGGTTCAGCAGCGACAGCGCGAACAGCACCGCGAGCCGCCACAGGTCGCGGAGGCCGCGGACCGTCCAGCGTTGCCAGCCTCGTTCGGTGCGCGGACCGAGCCGGCTGCGCACCCAGCGGCCGTGCAGCTCCAGCGGCACCCGTCCGAGCAGCACGACCCCGAGCCCCAGCACCGGACCGATGATCGTGTTGACCAGGAAGAAGTCGAGATCGCGCCCGGTGGCGGGATCTTCGCCGATCCACATGACGCGTTGCAGGTAGCGGACCAGGGTCGGCCGCCGGTAGACGGTGTTGTCGTAGCGGTACCAGCCTTCGGCGTCGGGCTGCGGTTCGGGCGGCTCGGGGCGGTACGGGTCGTCGACCTGCACCCCGCTCCAGTCCCGGGCCAGTCGCCGGGAGAGGTCGGCGGCGGCGCGGCACCTGCCGATCAGCCAACCCGATCCGGGCACGCCGATCGAGATCGCGGTCAGTCCCGCGACGTAGCCGGCGAACAGCAGCGGCCCGGCGAGCCCCAGGAACAGCAGGCTCGATCCGATCTTCAGTCGTGTTCTCACGATGCCGAGTCTTTCCGCCGGGGACGGCTCGCACACTGCTGCTGCGTCCCCGACAGGGGTGGAGCTAGCTCCACCCCGAGCGGGAGCCAGCCGGATTCCGCGGGGCCCGGGCGATTCCTAGCGTCGAGAGCATGAGGGATCACCGGAACTTGCGCAGAGCGCGGGCTTTCGCCACGGACCCGGTCGTGCTGCCGGGCGCGGTGGTGCTGATCGTGCTGGTGCTGCTGGGTGCCGAGCCGGGCACCATCGCGGCCACGGCCCTGGCGCTGCCTGCCGCTCACGCGACCTCCGCGAGGACGTCGCGGACCACCTTCGCCGCGCCTTCGGCGACGTCGGCAGGCAGCCCGGGCCGGGCCCGGACCCGCAGCTGAGCGGGATCCAGGCGCGGCAGGTCGCGCCGCTCGACCAGCCCGATCGGCCGAGACCTGGTGGAGGGCAACAACGTCACGCCCAGTCCCGCGCGGGCCGCGGCGAGCACGCCGGAGAGGTCGGCGGCCTCGCAGACCAGGTCCGGCGCCCTGCCCAGCGCGTCCATCGCCTCGATCGCGTGCCTGCGCAGCGTGCAGGGCTGGTCGAACACCACCAGCGGCAGCGGCTGCTCCTCATCCGGCGGTTGCCAGTCCGGTGCGGAGAACCACTCCAGCCGGAACTGACCCGCGTCGATGCTGCGCGCGCCGACGGTGTCGTCGATGAGCAGCGCGATGTCGATGCTGCCGCCGTCGACGGAGTCCGCGAGCCGGGCGGTGCGGTCGAGGCGGAAGCGGATCTCCCTGGCCGGGAAGGCGGCGCGCAGCCCGGAGGCCAGTTCGGGCAGGAAGCGGTCGGCGGCGTGCTCGGTGGAGCCGAACACCAGCGTCCCGCGTCCTTCGGCGCCGAGCCTGCGGATCGCGTCGTCGTGCACGTCGAGGATGCGGCGGGCCTCGGCCAGCAGCAGTTCGCCCTCGGCCGTGAACCGGGCCTGCCTGCCCTCGCGCACCACCAGCTTCCGGTCGGTCACCCGCTCCAGCTTGCGCAGGTGCTGGCTGATCGCCGACTGCGTCAGGTACAGCGCCGCCGCGGCTCGGTGGAACCCGCCGCAGTCGGCGACGGCCACCAGGCTGCGCAACGCGACGACGTCGAGCACCGCACTCATGCCCGCCATCCTAGACCGATAAGCAACCGCGATCGGTCGCGATCTCTTATCCTCGTTGGACACAGCGGCGCGCGGGCTGAAGCCTCAAGGGCATGCACCGGTCGCGGTCGATCCCGCTCTCGCTCGCCACTCCCATCGTCTTCTTCTGGGCCAGCGGCTATCCGACCGGCGCGCTCGGGGTCGCCGCCGCACCGCCGTTCCTGCTCACCGCGGTGCGCCTGGCTCTCGCGACAGCGGTGCTGGCGGTGATCGCGCTGGCGAGCGGAGCGGTGTGGCCGCGAGGCGGCGGGCTCGGCCACTGCGCCGCGGCCGGCCTGCTCACGCAGGCGACGCAGTTCGGCGGCTGCTACGGCGGGATGGCCGCGGGAGTGCCCGCCTCGGTGACGGCCCTGGTGATCTCGATGAACCCGGTGCTCACGGCGGCCCTCGCGGCGGTGCTGCTGCGGGAGAAGCTGAGCCGGCGGCGCCTGCTCGGCCTCGTGCTGGGCGTGCTGGCGGTGCTGGTGACCCTCGGCGGCCAGGTCGCCGCCGAAGGCGAGTGGAACCCGGCGGTCCTGCTGACGCTGCTCGGCCTGCTCGGGTTCTCGGTCGGCGGCCTCTACCAGCAGCGCTACTGCGGTGGCGTGGACCTCCGCTCCGGCACGGCGGTGCAGACCGCCACCGCGGCGCTGGTGGTCGGGCTGATCGCCCTGTTCGAGCACGGACAGGTCACGCATTGGGCGCAGGCGGGGATCTCCGTGCTGTGGCTGACGATCACCGGCTCGGTGCTGGGCGTGAGCTGCTACCTGCGAGCGGTGGCCGTCGGCGGCGCGGCGCGAGCGAGCGCCCTGTTCAGCGCCGTTCCACCGGTCACCGCGGTGCTCGCGTGGCCGATCCTCGGCGAAACTCCTTCGGCCGCCGCGGTTCTCGGAATCGCCTTGGCGGCCACCGCGTGCGTGCTGGGCACCCGTTCGGGGACGCGCGATCCTTCGCCGATCCCGGAACGGGCGTCGGGAGCCGAGCCGCGCGTCTGATCAGACGGCCCTCCGGATCCGCTCCCACGCCGCTTCGACGTGGCGGCGTTCGGTCGCCGGGGAGCCGATCGCCAGTCGCAGCAGCGTTCGCCCGCCGATCTTGGTGTGGGTGAGGTAGAGGTCGCCGGAGTCGTTGAGGGCGTTCATCACCCGGTGCGTGCGCTCGTCTGCCTCGGCGTCGGACAGGTCCGGGTAGCGCGGCCGGAAGCAGACCAGCGCCAGCGGATGTGGTTCCAGCAGCTCGAAATCCGGGTCCTCGCGCACCCAGCCGGCGAACTCCTGGGCCAGCGCGACGGTGCCGCGGATGTGCGCGCGCAGCCCTTCGGCGCCGTACCAGCGCAGCACCGAGAACAGCTTCAACGACCGGAACCGGCGGCCGAGCGGGACCTGCCAGTCCCGGTAGTCGATCACCTCGCCGGATTCGGTGGCCGCGTTGCGCAGGTACTCCGGCAGGATCGACAGGGCCTCGATCATCGGCGCCCGGTCGGCCAGCCACATCGCGCTGCAGTCGAAGTTGGTCAGCAGCCACTTGTGCGGGTTGGTGCAGTAGGAGTCGGCGAACTCGGCGACGCCGTCGTTGATCCAGCGCAGCTCCGGGCACACCGCCGCGACACCCGCGTAGGCGGCGTCGACGTGCAACCAGACTCCCCGCTCGCGGCACACCTCCCCGATCTCGCGCACCGGGTCGATCGCGGTGGTCGAGGTGGTGCCGATCGTCGCGCACACCATCGTCGGCACCGCACCGGCTTCCACGTCCGCGGCGATGAGCTCGTCCAGCTGACGCGGATCCATGCCCAGCGTGTCCGGGTCGGTGCCGACCACCCGCACGTTGTCCGAGCCGATGCCCGCCAGCCGCGCGGCCCGCTCCAGCGAGGAGTGGGTGTGCTCGGAGGCGTAGAGGGTGTGCCTGCGGCGCAGGCCCCGGCGGGCGACGTCCTCGCCGGTCCGCTGCAGCGCGGCCAGGCACGCCACCAGCACCGCGCTGGAGGCCGAGTCCTGGATGACGCCACCACCGGCCGCGTCGGTGCGGAAGTGCGCGGGCAGGCCGAGCAGTTCCACGAGCCAGTCCATCACGGTGGTTTCGAGCTCGGTGCACGCCGGGCTCGTCGCCCACACCATGCCCTGCACGCCGAGGCCGCTGGAGAGCAGATCGCCGAAGATCGACGGCCCGGTCGAGTTCGACGGGAAGTAGGCGAAGAAACCCGGGTGCTGCCAGTGCGTCACGCCGGGCAGCAGGATCTCGTCGAGGTCGCGGAGGACCTGCTCGAAACCCTCTCCGCGCTCCGGCGGGTGCGCCGGGAGCTGCGCCCGCACCTCGCCCGGTTCCACCTGCGATCGCACCGGCAACGACTCGATCCCCGCCCGGTAGTCCGCGATCCAGTCCACGACCTGCTTGCCGACCCGCCGGAACTCCTCCGGCGACATGTCTCCGCTCACGCCGTCAGCCTGCCACCCCGGGCGCGGCGATCCCAGCGTCAGCCCGCGTCGTCGGCCATCCAGCGGTGGCCGCTCGGGGTGACCATCCGGCGTCCGACCACAGTGGACTGCGAGGAGCCGACGACGACCGTGGTGAGCATGTCCACGTCAGCCGGGTCGAACTCGGAGATCGGGGCGCACCAGACCGTCTGGTCCGCGCGGCTCGCCTGGCGCACCGCACCCACCGGCGTGGTCGCCGGGCGGTGCTCGGCGAGTACCTCCAGCGCGCGGGCCAGCTGCCAGTGGAGGTTGCGGGAACGCGGGTTGTAGAAGCAGACCACCAGGTCGCTCTCGGCGGCCGCCCGGATCCGGCGCTCGATGACCTCCCACGGCGTGTGCAGGTCGGACAGGCTGATCAGCGCGTGGTCGTGGCCGAGCGGCGCACCCAGCAACGCCGATGCCGACAGCGCCGCCGTGACACCCGGAACCCCGACGACCTCGATGTCCACGTCGGCCTTCTCCAGCGCCGGGCTGGCCATCGCGAACACGCCCGAGTCGCCCGAGCCGATCAGCACGACCGCACGGCCCCGCTCGGCCTGCTCCACCGCATCGGCCGCGCGGGCGTCATCGGCCCCCAGCGGGGTGCCGCGCTCCTCGGTGCCGGGCCGCAGCAGGTGCCGGATCTGGTCGAGGTGCCGGTCGAGGCCCACGACCACCGAGGCGCGGCGCAGCTCGGCGTCGGCGCGAGGCGTGCGCAGATCGGGCGCGCCGGGTCCGAGGCCGACGATGGCGAGCCTGCCGCGCGGCCGGATGCGCGCGGCGGCCGCGGTGACGCCCTCGCCCTTGATCTTGTCCGCGACCAGCTCGACCGGAGCCCCGTAGGCGAGTTCGGCGGCGGCGTGCAGCGCGGACGCCTCGGCGACGCTGGGAGTTCCGGCCTCGCACCGCACCACCTCGCTCGGGTTGGGCACGACGACGCCGGCCAGCACCTCGGACGGGTAGGTCAGCAGCGACAGCTCGTCGCCGCCGTCGCTGGAGTGCCAGAACCCCAGGTCCTGCACCGCGTCGAGGATGCCCGCCTCCTCCGCCTTGACGTCGGCGGTGGCGAACGCGCGGATGGCGCGCGGATCCAGGCCTCGCTCGCTGTCGAGCCTGGCGATGGTCTCGGTGACCGCGGTGCGCGAAACACCGCTCGCCGACCCGACCCCGACGACCAGGGTGCGCGGGATGAGGCGCAGCGTGCGCTCCTCCTGCTCGGTCGGTCGGCGGTCGTCGATCACCACCGTCCACAGCGGACCGACGACCTCGGTGCCGACGTTGGGCGGCAGCGCGGGAAGCGGGAAGCCGTGCGGGTTGACCAGCCGGACCGGGGCGCCGTCGAGGATCGCCCCGCCGCAGGCCGGCAGGTCTCCGTCGACGGTGGCGTCGAGCTGGTCGACCAGTTCGTCCAGCGCGGTCGTGCCCGTGGTCTCCGGATCCGTGGTGGTCACCGCCGCGCAATCGAGGACGTCCGCGACCTGCTCGGCCAGCGAGTTGGCGGCACCGTCGTGGCCACCGGTCAGCGCGATCGCGAAGCGCTGCGCCTCGTCGACGCTGACGATGCCCGGGTCGGTGCGCTCGTCCTGCAGCAGCGGAGCGACCAGGCGGATCGTCGCGCCGCTGGCCAGGAAGAACACGGCCGCGTCGAGGTGGTCCCAGAGGCGCCGCACGGCTGGGCCGATCGGGCCGTCGGCGACCAGGGCCTCGGGCCCCAGCCGTCCGGCGAGTTCCGCGGCCGCCCGCCGTCCCGCCGCGGTCACCGCGAACAGACCGATCACTGCTTCTCCCCCGCTCGTCGTCACCTGCCCGGTTCGGGTGACACCCTAGGGCACGTCCGAGCGAGCCGGTCCCGGCGCGCGATCAGCCCCGGCCGACCTCGCGCCGGGCTGGATCAGGGCTTCTTCTGCGCCGTGATCAGCACGACCGGGTTGGCAGCTTCCAGCTGGGTGGAGTTGTCCTCCAGCTCCGCCAGGCGGGACGCCGCCAGCTGGACGCCGTGTACCTCGTACCCGGCCGAGCGGAGGGTCTCGCGGGTCGGCGCGACCCGGTCGAGCGCGGACAGGGCGACCACGACGCGAGACGCCCCGGCGTGGGCGCAGGCGGTGACGACCTCCTGGCCGCCGCCTCCCACGTAGATCGAGTCCGGCTTGGGCAGCTCGCGCAGCGCCTGCGGGGCCTTGCCCTCCTCGATCCGGACGTCGACGCCGTGCCCCGCGGCGTTGGTGACCAGCCGGACCACCTGCGCCTCGTCGGACTCGATCGCGATGGTGGCAGCGCCCATCCGGGCGCACTCCACGGCCACCGAACCGGAACCCGCTCCCACGTCCCAGACCAGCGCACCGGGCCTCGGGGCGAGCCGGGCCAGCGCCACGGCGCGCACCTCGGCACCGGTGATCATGCCGTCGCGGTGCGAGAACTCGTCCTCCGACAGCGCCCACCCGGTCGCGGGCGGGACCGGCTCGCCACCGGCCATCCAGCCGCGCGGCGGCACCTCGTCGGCGTCGGCCAGGCACAGCACGACGTTGGGCTCGAACCAGCTGCGCTTGGCCGCCTCGGCCGGCTCCACGGTCACCACGGACTCGTTCGGACCGCCCAGGTCCTCCGCGACGATCATGGTGCGTCGCCAGCCCGCCAGCCCGGACGCGATCTGCGCGGGTCCCGACTTCGGTGCGGTCAGCACGGCCACCGCGGAGCGGGCGCGGCACACGTTGATCGCCGCTCCCAGGTCGCTCCCGTGCGCGCTGACGACCACGACGTCGTCCCACGAACGTCCCGCGCGCGCCATCAAGCGCTGGACGCTGGAGGTCGCGGGCAGCACCGTGCAGCGGATGCCGCGCTCCCGCAGGGCGCGGACCGCGCCGAAGAACCCGGGATCGCCGGAGGCCAGCACGACGCCCCGCTCGTCGCCGGACAGCGAGAACAGCGCGTTGAGCGCCGGTTCCAGCGGACCCAGCTCCAGGCGTTTCGCGTGGTCGGGGGCGTGCGCGTCGAGGTGCCGCTTGCCTCCCACGACCAGTCGCGCCTGCTCCATCGCCTCGGCACCACCCGGCGGCAGCGTTGCGCCGTCGACCCCGATCACCGTGACTGCCACGTCACCCACCTCGCTTCGGTGGCCGCGACCACGTGCTGCGCCTGGCGATCGACCAGGACCCGAGCACGCGGCCCTCGACCGCACTCCTCGCTGAACGGCTCCAATACTGCGGCCACGGGGGCGCGCACGCGGTGCGCACACGCCGGGGAACGGCCACCGCGCTGCCACACCTCATACGGGCGGCGGGCGACGGCGGGTTCAGCGGCGGATCACTCCGACGTCTCGTCCGGCTTGGCCGGGGGCTTGCGCTTGGCGGTCTGCTTGGACTTGCCGGAGCTCGGCTTGGCCGGAGCCTTGCGCTTGGCCGTGCTGGACTTCGCCGCGCTCGTCTGCTTGCGCGCGGTACCGGTCTTGGCCGTGGTCCGGGTCGCCGCGGACCCCGACGACGTGCTCGATTCCTGCTGCGGCGCAACGGGTTCCGGATCGCCGGCCTCGTCGGTGCCGAACAGCTGCGACTGCGATTCGTCGGCTTCGCGGATCGAGATGGTGCGATTCGCGCCGAACCGCGCCGCTCCCCGGGCGGACTCCTGCCAGTCGCGGACGGCCCACCACGCCGCGTCGGACTCCTTGAGCTTGCCGGAATCGCCCTCCGCGGGCTTCGCGGGCGGCGTCTCGGCTCGCTGGGGCTCCCCGGACTTCTCGCGCGGGGGGTCGAGGCGGCGAACGGGACGCTCGGCGCGCAGCGGGCGGCGGGACTCCCGGTCCGGTTTGCGGTAGGAGTGGAACTGCCCCGAGTGGTACGAGTGCGAGCGGCTGCCGCCCGCGTTGAGGCCCTTGCCGATGATGAACAAGGTGTGCCGCCACAGCTTGTGCTTCTTGCAGTCGGCTTCGAGCTCGCCGAGCGTGCTGCGCACCAGCAGCTCATCCGGCCAGGTCACCTTGTAGGCGACCAGCACCGGGGTGTCGTCCGGGTAGCCGCCCGCGCGCAGCTCCTCGACGAGCTGGCTGGTGCGCGCGGCGGAGAGGAACAGCGCCATCGTGGTGCCGTGCTTGGCGAACTCGCGCACCGTCTCGCCATCGGGCATCGCCGTCTTGGCGCCCTCCAGGCGGGTCAGCACCAGCGACTGCGCGACGTCCGGGACGGTCAGCTCGCGGCCGATCGCGGCTGCCGCAGCGGAGAAGGCGGGAACGCCGGGCACGATCTCGACCTCGACGTTCATCCGTGCCGCGGCGTCGTGCTGCTCCTGGACCCCGCCCCACAGCGAGGGATCGCCGGAGTGCACGCGGGCCACGTTGAGCTTGTCGCGCTCGGCCCGCCGGAAGATCTCCACCGCCTGCTCGTGGGTGAGCCGGGAGGAGTCGATGAGCTCCGCGTCGGACCGCGCGTGCTCCTGCACGCATTCCGGGGTGACCAGGCTCGCGGTCCACACCACGATGTCGGCCTCGGCGATTCGCTTGGCTCCGCGGAGCGTGATCAGGTCGGCCGCGCCGGGTCCGGCGCCAACGAACGAGATCCGACCAGTCACCATGGTTCTCCTCTTCCGCCTCTGGGTGGCAGCACTACCACTGTCGACAACTCAAGGCGCTTCATCCACATCGGATGACTCGGCGAGCGGCACCGGGTTGCCGGAGGCCCGACGCGGACCGAGCGGTGCACCGCGCACCGCCTCGGGCGTCGCCCGCCGCCGCAGGCGACGACCGTACCTCGCGGCCCCGCCGGCTCCCGCAGCGCGTTGACCTTCCGCAGCGCGGACATCACCGCGGGTAGCTCCAGCCTCGGCGCCGAGGCTGGTCACCGCAGGCATCTCGCCACGAAACGGGCCACCGCATCGGGGTTTCCGGCGGGATGGGTGTGCAGGTAGGAGGCGTGCACACCGCCGTGGACGAACCCCTCGCGCTGCGGACCGGAGGGGCCGTGCCAGAACCAGGCAGGCACGTCGCCGTGGCCCGGTTCGGTTGCCGTGCGGTGGAATTCGTGCCCGCTGACGCGGGATCCCTCGGCGAACAGCGGGGATTCGGTCGCGGCGACCGCATCGCGGTACCCCAGCGTCAGCTTCGAGGTCATCGCCGCGCGCACCGGCAGGGCACCGCACATGGGTTCACCGTCGAGCTGTTCACCCAGGTAGAGCAGCCCGCCGCATTCGGCGTGGACCGGAGCACCGGTGTCGACGAACCCGCGAATCTCGTTGCGCAGCGCGGTGTTCGCCGACAGGGCGGAGGCGTGCTGCTCGGGGAAGCCGCCGGGCAGCACGAGCCCGGCGGTCCCGTTCGGCAACCGCTCGTCGCGCAGCGGGTCGACCAGGGCGACCTCCGCTCCCGCGGCTTCGAGCAGTTCGACGTACTCGGCGTAACCGAAGCTGAACGCGTGGCCACCCGCGACGGCGACGACCGGACGGCCCTGCGGCCGCACTTCGGCGGCCGGATCCCAGGCGGGACCGGGCAGTTCACCGGCGGTGCGGGCGAGCGCGGAGACGGCGTCGAGATCGACCGACCCCTCCACGACGTCGGTCATCGCCTCCACCGCGCGCAGCGCTTCGGCGCCGTGCTCGACGGCCGTGACCAGCCCCAGGTGACGCGAGGGCACTTCGAGGTCGTCGGCACGCGGGATCGCGCCCAGCACCGGCAGGCCCGCGCTCTCGGCGGCCGAGCGCAGCACCTCCTCGTGCCGGGACGAGCCGACCCGGTTGAGCAGCACCCCGGCGACCCTGACCTGCGGCCGGAAGCTGCGGAAGCCGTGCAGCAACGCGGCCAGGCTCTGGCTCTGCCCCCTGGCGTCGACGACGAGCACGACGGGCGCGTCGATCAGCTCCGCGACGTGGGCGGTGGAACCGTACGGCAGCTCCTCCTGCGCGCCGATTCGGCCGTCGAACAGGCCCATCACGCCTTCGACCACCGCGATGTCGGCGCCGACGGCCCCGTGGTGCAGCAGCGGAGCGATGCGGTCGGCGCCCACCAGCACCGGGTCGAGGTTGCGGGCGGTGCGCCCGGCCGCGAGCCGGTGGTAGCCGGGGTCGATGTAGTCGGGCCCGACCTTGAAGGGCGCGACCCGGTCACCGCGCCTCTTCAGAGCGCCGAGCAGGCCGGTCACCGCGGTCGTCTTGCCCTCTCCCGATCCCGGAGCCGCGAAGACCACCCGATCGGGTTTCACCACTCGATGCCCTTCTGGCCCTTCTGACCGGCGTCCATGGGGTGCTTGACCTTGCCGGTCTCCATCACGAGGTCGGCGGCGTCGATGAGCGCCTGCGGCGCGTAGCGGCCGGTGATGACGACGTGCTGGTGGCCTCCGCGCTCGTTGAGCTTGGCGACGACCTCGTCGACGTCGATCCAGCCCCAGTGCAGCGGGTAGGTGAACTCGTCCAGGACGTAGAGGCCGTGGCGCTGCTCGTCGAGGCGGCGGGCGATCTCCTGCCAGCCTTCGAGCGCGGCGGCGGCGTGGTCTTCTTCGCTGGTCTTCTTGCGGGTCCAGGACCAGCCCTCGCCCATCTTGTGCCACTCGACGGGACCGCCCTCGCCGGTCTCCTCGTGCAGCTTGCCGAGCGCGCGGAACGCCGACTCCTCACCGACCTTCCACTTGGCCGACTTGACGAACTGGAAGACGCCGATCGACCAGCCCTGGTTCCAGCCGCGCAGCGCGAGTCCGAAGGCGGCGGTGGACTTTCCCTTCATCTCACCGGTGTGCACCGCCACCAGCGGCCGGTTGCGGCGCTGACGCGTGGTGAGTCCATCTGCTGGCACGGAGGAAGGCTGTCCCTGAGGCATGCACCGACCCTAAGAGGTCGCGGACGGTGATCTCCTTGGCGGTGCGGGTAGTCGCCACCTCCGACGTTGCGGGACGGGGAACCGCAGCGCACGAGCCCGGACCGGGTGGCCAACTTCACCGGATCACCGGGCGTTCGAGGGGCGAAGATGGACCGGCGTCCCAGGACTAGGAGCCGCCGCATGCCCACCAGACCGCCTCTGGTGCTGTCCGCAGCCTCGTTCATCAGCAGCTTCGACCGCTTCGCTGTGACGCCGCTGCTGGTGCTGATCGCGCTGAGCATGCACGTCCCGATCGCCTCGGCCGTCACCGTCGCCAGCGGCTAC
Source organism: Saccharopolyspora tripterygii (assembly GCF_054778355.1). NCBI lineage: Bacteria > Bacillati > Actinomycetota > Actinomycetes > Pseudonocardiales > Pseudonocardiaceae > Saccharopolyspora > Saccharopolyspora tripterygii. The sequence continues at coordinate 350,762 of NZ_BAAGZP010000018.1, forward strand.
TTCCTGTCCTACGGGCTGTCCCAGCCGCTGTGGGGAATCCTCTCGGACCGCTTCGGCCGCGTCCCGATCATGCGCGGCACGCTGCTCGCGGCGGCGGCCACGGGCCTGCTCTCGACGTTCGCGCCGTCGCTGCCGGTGCTGATCATCGCGCGGGTCCTGGCCGGCGCGTTCATGGGCGCGGTGGTCCCGACGACGCTGACCTACGTCGGGGACACGGTCTCGCAGCAGGAGCGCCAGGGCGCGCTCTCGGACCTGATGGCGGCCCAGGCGGTGGGCACGGCGATGGCCACCGCGGTCGGCGGCGTGCTGGCCCACTGGCTGGACTGGCGGGTCGTGTTCGCGCTCCCCGCGGTCTGCGCCGCGGTCTGCGCCCTGCTCCTGCGCGGTCTCCCGGAACCCGCCCGCGCGGCGGTGGGCGGAGTCGGCTCCCACATCGGCGGAGTCCTGCGCAACCGCTGGGCGCTGCTGGTGTTCAGCCTGGTCTTCGTGGAGGGCGCGGTGCTGCTGGGCACCATGACGTTCCTGGCCTCCGCCCTGGTCCACGAGGGGCTCGACGTGGCCGTGGCGGGTCTGGCCACCGGCGCCTACGGCGTGGGGGTGCTGGTGTTCTCCCGCGTCGTCAAGGCGATCAACTCGAAGGTCCGGGTCTCGCTGCTGATCGCCATCGGCGGCACCCAGATGATCGTCGGGTACGCCCTGGTCTCCCTGGACACGAACCTGGCGACGGTGATCGTGACGGCTCTCCTGCTGGGCGGGGGCTGGTCGTTCATGCATTCCTCGCTGCAGGCCTGGGCGACCTCGGTCGCTCCCGAAGCCAGGGGCACGGCTGTCGCGCTCTTCGCCTGCGCCCTGTTCCTGGGCAGCGCGGTCGCCTCAGCAGCGGCAGGCCCCCTGGCCGACAACGGCAACTACACGATCCTGTTCATCACAGCAGGAGCAGTAGCGATCCCCTTGGTAGCAACAGCCACCTACACCAGAAGCCGCTACCACCAACCCCAACCAACCAAGGCGTAACAGCCCCCGTCAGGCAAGCACCGAAGGTGCTTTCTCAGTACCCCACCTGAGCAACCCGCAGCGCCGGGGGTTCTGAGGCGGTTCTCCTGTGAGGACGCCTCGACGCCGTGCATTGGCATACATAAGTCGAGGCGCCCGGAGCAGGAGGACCGCCTCAGGTTCCCCCACCCGCACCGCCAAGCAAGCCGACCACCGGAACAGACGAAAAAGAGCCCCGCGCTCAACCGGCCTGGGGGTCGCTGGGAGCGCGGGGCACTTTGGAGGTCCACCCCTGGGGGTCAGGTGGACTGGTGGTCACCGTACCAATCCGACCGATGGGTCGGTACTCACAGGGCTGAATCTCGTAACCAAAAAGAGACTAAGCGGCCAACCCGCTGTCACCGCTGACGGCGCGCACGACTCCGGCGACGTGTTCGGCGGAGAGCTCCTCCAGCCGCAGGCTGGGTCCGCCCAGGGCTGTGGCCACCTGGTTCGCCAGTCCGAGCTTGACGTGTCCGCTCTCGCAGTCGACGACGACGGAGGCCGTTCCGGTGCCGGCGAGGACCCGCGCGGCGCGCAGGGCGTCGTCGAAGGCCTGGGCGGAGCGGGTGCCCTGGACGCCGACGGTGGCCTTGCCGTCGGTGAGCAGCACGACGAGCGGCCTGCGCTGCGGGTCCCGGGTGCTCTCGGTACGGATGACGTGCTCGGCGCGCAGGAGGCCGTCGGCGAGCGGGGTCCTGCCTCCGGTGCGCATCCGGCGGAGCCGGGCCGCGGCGATGTCGACGGACGAGGTGGGCGGGAGCGCCACTTCGGCCTGGTCGCCGCGGAAGGTGATCACGCCGACCTTGTCGCGGCGCTGGTAGGCGTCTCGCAGCAGGGACAGCACGGCGCCGCTGACGGCGGTCATCCGGTCGCGGGCGGCCATCGATCCGGAGGCGTCGACGACGAAGAGCACGAGGTTGCCCTCGCGCCCTTCGCGCAGGGCTCGTCGCACGTCTTCGGAGCGCAGCACGAGCCCGGGACCGCTGCGCCCGCGCGCGGCCTGGTGGGGTGCGGCGGCGGCCAGCGTCGCGGTCACGTGCAGGCCGTGGCCGTCGACGGTGGTCGCGCGGGTGGTGCGCCCGCTGCGCGAGCGGGCGCGGGACCGGCGGCCGGGGGCTCCTTCGCCGAGCCCCTGCACTTCCAGGAGCCGGGCGCGGAAGGACGGACCGGTGCCGGCCGGGGTGCGCTCGGTGTCACCGCTGCCGGACTGCTCCTGCTGCTCTCCCCCTCCACCGCCGGTGGGTCCGGTGGGCTCGTCCTGCGGCTCGCCTCCGCCGGGGCCGCCGTCCGGACCGCCGTCGGGGTCGTCGTCGGGATCCTCCGGCTGCTGGTCGTCGGCCTGGTCCGCGGCGTCGGAGAGCGCCTGCTGCAACTGGTCCTCGGCCATCCCGGGTTCGTCGAACGGGTCGCGGCGACGCCGGTGCGGCAGCGCGAGCCGGGCCGCGGCCTCGACGTCCTCCTCGGCCACGGCTTCGGCGCCGCGCCAGGCGGCGTGAGCGACGGCGGTGCGCGCCAGCACGAGGTCGGCGCGCATGCCGTCGACGTCGAAGGCCGCGCACAACGCGGAGATCCGCCGCAGCTCGGTGTCGGGCAGCTGGACCTTCTCCACGCGAGCGCGGGCGGCGCTGATGTGCTCGGCGAGCTCGGCGTCCGCGTCGGCCCACTGGGCGGCGAACCCGGCGGGATCGGCTTCGAAGGCGAGCCGGCGGCGGACGACCTCGGTCCGGGTCTCGACCTCGCGCGATGCGGCGACCTGCACGGTGAGGCCGAAGCGGTCGAGCAGCTGCGGCCGCAGTTCGCCCTCTTCCGGGTTCATGGTGCCGACGAGCAGGAACGACGACGCGTGCGAGACGGAGACGCCGTCGCGCTCGACGTGCGCCCGGCCCATGGCGGCGGCGTCGAGCAGCAGGTCCACGAGGTGGTCGTGCAGCAGGTTGACCTCGTCGACGTAGAGCACACCGCGGTGCGCTCCGGCGAGCAGGCCGGGCTGGAAGGCGCGGACGCCTTCGGTGAGGGCGCGTTCGAGGTCGAGCGAGCCGATGAGCCGGTCTTCGGTGGCGCCGACGGGCAGCTCGACGAGCTGCGCCGGCGTGCGGGTGCCGGTGTCGCCGTGCGGTGCGTCGGGGCACTGCGAGTCGGGGGCGGCCGGGTCGCAGCCGAAGCGGCAGCCGTCGACGACGTCCAGCGGCGGCAGCAGCGCGGCGAGGGCGCGCACGACGGTCGACTTGGCCGTGCCCTTCTCGCCGCGCACCAGCACACCGCCGATGCGCGGGTGCACCGCGTTGAGCAGCAGCGCGAGCCGCAGGTCGTCGTGGCCGACCACAGCGGAGAAGGGGAAGCGAGGGGCAGCGGACATGCCGGTGTGGTTCCTTCCTCGGGGTGCGGACGCCCCGCTGTCGGGAACAAGGGGCCGCAGTGTCCTGACTCCCGGATCGTCACGGCCTCCGGCCTTCCCAGGTCACCCCGGTGGCTCTCGCGGGAGGTCCGCTCCCCGGTCACAGTGGCGCCGACCGTGCCGGACTCGCACCGGCTTCCTGCCAACACCCCTTGCAAACGGATTCACCGACATCGTTCCAGACGTCGATCAAGCGCCCAACCTCCTGGCGCCGCAACTCACATCTCAGCGGCCGGCGGTGACGCCCGCGCGGCGCGGTTCGCGGCGCATGTCGATGTGCGGAATGCCGTCTTCGAGGTATTCCTCACCGGTTTCGACGAAGCCGAAGGAGGCGTAGAAGTCCTTGGCGTAGGTCTGCGCGGACAGCACGGCGGGCGAGTTCTGCACCTCGGCGACGGCGGCGCGCATCAGCTTGCGTCCGAGGCCGAGGCCGCGCGCGCTCTTGGCGGTGCAGACGCGACCGATGCGGTAGGTGCCGTCGGGGTCTTCGAGCAGCCGCAGGTAGCCGAGCACGTAGTCGTCGGCGGAGTCGACCCAGAAGTGCCGGGTCGAATCCTCCAGGTCGCGCCCGTCGAGCTCGGGGTAGGCGCACTCCTGCTCGACGACGAAGACGTCGACGCGCAACCGCAGCATCCGGTAGAAGTCGTAGGCGTCCAGGTCCGCGGTGTAAGCGCGTTGCACGGCGGTCGCGAGCGGCTGAAGGGTCACTCTTACCTGGATATCACAGGACTTCCCGGTTTCCCGAACTCATCGGCGGCCGGAGTTGTGCAGACCACTCGCGCACGGGCTCAGGGCGTGTAGGCCGACAGCTTCGTGTAGACGCCGGGCGTGCCGGGACGACCGCATCCGGTTCCGTAGGACACCACGCCGATGAGCCGTCCGTCGGCGACGATCGGCCCGCCGGAGTCGCCGGCGCAGGCGTCCCGCCCGCCTTCGGGGTATCCGGCGCAGAACATGCTGCGCGGGTCGTAGTTCGGGTACGCGGAGCGGCAGCTCTCGTCCGGGGCCACCGGCACTTCCACGGACCGGAGGGTGTCGGAGGGCGGTCCGTCTTCGCTGGTCCGGCCCCATCCGTAGACGCGAGCCTGGGTGCCGGGCCGGTAGGGCGACTGGTCGCCCGGCTCGACCACGGGCAGCGGGCGCTGCGGCAGGGGCGTGCTGAGCTTGAGCACCGCGAGGTCGTCGCCGGTGGTGAAGTCCTCGTACCGCGGGTGCACCCACACGCTGTCGACCTCGGCTTCGGTGCCCTCCGAGCTGCGCAGGTCGGTGCGTCCGGCGACCACCTTGAGGTCGCTGGGCGAGCGCTCCGCCCCGGTGAGCGGGTCGTGCGCGCAGTGCGCCGCGGTGACGACCTCGCCCGCGCGGATCAGGGTGCCGCCGCAGAAGTGGTTGCCGTACCGGTCGGTGAGCGCGACGACCCAGGGCGCGTCCTGGGTGTCGGCGCCGGAGCCGCCGAGGATTCGGGACTGCGGCTGGTCGTCGCCGGTGACCGCCGGTTCGGCGTGGGCGGCGGGGCTCGTGCTGGCCAGCGCGGTGACCGCCCCGGCGATGGCGAGCGCGCGCAGCGCCCGGGTCTTGTCGGCGGATCCCTGTTCGCGGCCCAAAGCGGGTGCCTCCAGCTGTCGCGGTCATCGACGGAGCGGACACACCGTAATCACCTGCACACCGAAACATCACGAGGCGCAACTCACACGCTCACGGGAAAATCTTTCGATAAACTGTAAGTCGAAAGCAAATTCTTTCGCGAACGTCGACGTTGACGATCGCAACTCCACCTCAGGCCGCCGCGGATCCGGGTGCCTCCACCCCGGGCGTCCGCCGATTTCGCCTGACCGGATGACGAGAAGCACCTGATCAAGCGACGCAGCCGTGCGTGCTGCCGGAAAGTGAGGACTCGCCGTGCTCCTGGACCCGACGCCGTTGCCCGCCTTCCTGCTGGCGAGCGCGGTCGTGATCATCACACCGGGAGTGGACGTCTTCCTGCTGCTGCGCACATCGCTGAACCACGGGCGCAAGGCGGGCATGCTCGCGCTGGCCGGGATCCACAGCGCCAGCGCGCTGCAGGTCGCCCTGGTCATCTCCGGTCTGGGAGCGCTGATCACCAGCGCACCGGGCGTGATGGTGGCGCTGAAGTGGGTGGGAGCGGCCTACTTGCTGTTCCTCGCGGCGACCATCGTGCGCGGGTACTGGTTGACCAAGCGCGAATCCGGCTCGCTGGACGTTCCTCCGCCGGACGACGGCAACCCCTACCTGCGCGGCCTGCTCAGCAACCTGACCAACCCGAAGATGCTGCTGTTCAGCCTCGCGTTCCTGCCGCAGTTCGTCGGGGCGTCCGCGCAACCGGCGCTCCAGCTGGTCGCGCTGGGCGTCGTCTTCCTGCTGCTGGCCGCGATCTGGGAGGTCGGCATCGTGCTGGCCGCCGCCGGGATCGCCGACCGGCTAAAGGACCCCCGAGTCTCGAAGTCGCTGGACGCGTTGAGCGCGACGGCCTTCGTGACCATCTCGATCGGTCTCGTCGCGAGCTGACAGCAGCGTCAGCAGCGCGAGCGCGGCCAGCACGAGGAGCACGACGGGCACGGCGACCACGCCCGAGAGCAGGCTGACCACGAACGGCGTGCAGAAGCCCAGGTAAGCCAGCACCCACATGATCGCGGTCAGCCCGGCGAGCTCGGACGGTCCGGCGATGCGCCCGACCATCGTCAGGCAGTAGGTCGAGACGAAGCCGTAGCCGGTGCCCAGCGTCAGCGCGGCGACCAGCCCCAACCAGGGCTGCACCAGCCACGCCGCAGCCGCGGCCAGCACCAGTCCGGCCGCGATGGCCAGCAGGCCGAACACGGCCGTCGCGCGCACCCCGCGCCGGGCGATCCGGCGCGCCCAGGGCTGCACGACCGCGCCGAAACCCGGCGCGCACAACGTCGACACCCCGGCGTAGAGCACCTCGTAGTCGGGCGCGTGAGCGGTGACCGCCGCGGGCAGCACCGCGAAACCGACCGTCGGGCACAGGAAGATCCACGGCGCCACCGGCGCCACCCGGCGCAGGAACCGGGGGTCGCGCGCACCCCTGCCGCGCGGCGCTCCGGGCTCCGGTGCGACCCGGGTCTCGGGGCAGCGCAACGCCAGCGGCAACGTCACCGCGCACAGGACCAGGTGCGGGACGTAGGCGCTGACCAGAGGGTGCGGTCCCCAGGTCGCGACCACCGCGGACACCACACCGCTGATGCTGAACCCGGCCGCCAGCAGCACGCCCGCCCTGCGGGCACCGGCGCCGTCCTCGGTCGCGGTGCCGAACGGCGGGTGCGACAGATCGCGCACCCAGGCGCTCCCGGCGGCCAGCACCGCACCGGTGCTCACCCCGACCAGCAGCCGCCCGACCACCAGCCACGGCACGACGTGCGCCCCCAGCATCAGCGCCACCGTGGCGGCCGCGTTGATCACGATCGCCCAGATCACCACCGGCTTGCGGCCGCGCCGATCGGCCAGCGGGCCGCCGAACAGCAGGCCCGGCACGAGCCCGAGCACGTACAGCGCGAGCAGCCCGGTGGCCAGCGCAGGGCTCAGCCCCAGCTCACCTCGGTACGCCCCCAGCAGCGGGGAGAACTGGTTCGCGCCCCACCCGGCGACCATCAGCAGCAGAGCGGCAGGCACCCACACGTTTCGCACACCTGACGTTCTACGTCCCCCACCGCACCGCAGCTACCGACCGTTCGGATTTCCCGAACGCAGGCGGCATCAACGCGGTTCAGTCGCGTCCTGGAGGCGCTTCGCGATGGCGGGGACATCATCGAGCTCACCTGAGGCCACGGCCATGACCACGACGTACGCCTCGGCGTTCGAGAAGGTCAACCGTCGTCCGTTGATGCCGAGGTAGGTGAACGTCGCCGCCAGGGCCAGACGCTCGTTGCCATCGACGAGAGCGTGGTTGCGCGCGAGGGAGTGCAGCAAGGCCGACGCCTTATCCGTCAGCGTCGGATAGACCTCCTCCCCGAAAGCCGTTGCCCGAGGTCTGGCCAACGCCGATTCGAGCAATCCGAAGTCCCGAACTTCGGCCTCACCACCCAGGGTCCGCCTCGCGACCAGGAGCAACTCATCCAGCGTGAGGTAGATCATTTGCCCAGACGCTCCAGCGCCTCGGCATAGCGCGGTAGTTCCTCATCCAGAACCTGGTTGATCAAGTCCAGCCGGCTGTGCTCCTCGACGTATTCGCGCACCGCTTGGCGGGCCACGTCCTGCATGGAACGTTGTTCGCGTTCAGCACGCCGACGGAGAGCCTCCGCCTCGTCGTCGGTCAATCGAAGGGTCATCGCCATGGCCTGATGGTGTCAAACTTGATACCTGGCGAGCTCTCGAAGGCCGACGTCGCGAAACACCTCTCATTCGCTGGCCTCTCGATTCGCCTGGTTCTACGTTGCGGGGATGGACCTGCGGCGGTTGGCGACGTTGCTGGCGGTGGCCGATGAAGCGCACTTCGGCCGGGCCGCCGAGCGGTTGTTCCTGGCCAAGGCGACCGTGACCGAGCACGTCAAGCAGCTGGAGCTGGACTTCGGAACGCCCCTGCTGGATCGCAACCCGGTGCGGCTGACGCCTGCGGGACACCGGCTCGCCCGCCACGCCCGCGCGCTGCTCGCCGCCGCCGAAGTCGCCCGAGCCGACGTCGCCGAGGCCGCGACCAACGAGCCCGGGACCTTGCGCGTGGGCGTCATGGGGCACGGTTCGGCGGAGTTGACGCCGGCCACCGTGCAGGCGTTCCGGAGGGCTCACCCGGAGATCGACCTGCGAGTGGTGCCGCTGGACTTCACCGAGCACGTGTCGGCCCTGCTGGAGCACCGCGTGGACGTCGCCTTCGTCCGGCCGGCACCGGAGGACGAGCGCGTCGAGATCGACGTGCTGACCACCGAGCGGCGCATCGTCGTGGTCTCGGCCCGCTGGGAGCTGGCCGACGCTCCCGAGGTGGGGCTGGCGGACGTGCTCGACCTGCCGTTCATCCGGCTGCCCGAGCGCACGCCGCGCCAGTTCACCGACTACCTGTACTTCACCGCGGCACGGGGCGGTGAGGCCCCGCGCCGCGGCCGGGACGACGCGGTCACGCCGCACGAGGTGCTCGCCACCGCCGCCGCCGGGCGCGGGGCGGGTTCGGCGCTGGAATCCTTCGAGCGCTTCTACCCGTGGCCCGGCACCCGATGCGTCCCGGTGGCCGACGCCCCGTGGGAGCACAGCGTGCTGGTCAGCCGTTCCGGCGATCTCGACCCGCAGGTGCGGGCCTTCCGGAGCCTCGCGGCCGGGCTCGCGCGGGAGCTGGGCCCGGGGCTGCGGCTGACCCCTGCGTGATCAGTGCCGCGTGATCACTGCTGCGCGGTGAGCTGCTGCTGGACATCGGCCTGGTAGGTCGCCACCCGGGTGTAGATGCCTGGGCTGCCCGGCCGGGCGCAGCCGTTGCCGGTGGAGACGATGCCGACCAGCTTGCCGTCGACCACCAGCGGACCACCGGAGTCTCCCTGGCAGCTGTCGACGCCGCCCTCCGGGAACCCGGCGCAGACCATCGCCTTGGAGTCGTACTGGTCGTAGGCGGCCTTGCAGTCGGCGTCCGAGGTCAGCGGGACCTCCGCCTTCTGCAGGGTCTCGGAGGCGTCGCCGCCTTCGGATGTGGCGCCCCAGCCGAGGACGGTGGCCATCCGGCCCGCCTCGTAGGAGGCGGTGTCGGCGGGTGTGGCGACCGGCAGCGGGGCCTGCGCCAGCTGCTGGTCGAGGGTCAGCACCGCCACGTCCGATCCGGTGTTGGCGTCCTGGTAGCCGGGGTGCACCCAGACGTCGGTGACCTTGGCCTCGACGCCGTCGGCGGACGACTTGTTCTCCCGCCCGGCGACCACCCGGACCGAAGCGGGCTTCTCGCCCTTGACGCAGTGCGCCGCGGTGATGATCTTGTTGGCCGCGCCGATGCTACCGCCGCAGAACTGGTTTCCCTGGTCATCGGCCAGGTAGACCACCCACGGGTGGTCGGCGATCCGAGCGGTGTCGCCACCGACGATCGGCGGCGCAGCCGCCCCCTGCTCGGTGGCGTTCGCCGTGGTGGCCAGCAGTCCGCCGACCAGGCTCATCGCCGCCAGCGTCCCCGCCGCTGCCCGCACCCCGAACTTCTTCGACATGGTTCGTCTCCTCCCCCGGAGCCTCCCGGCGGCCATCCGTCCGCCGCTCCGGCTCGTCCAAAGTGTCCACGAGTAAGAGGAAACGAACCCCCTCTCAGATACACCTCGGCCGGGAGCACAACACGAACGAGTGGAATTTGGCGGCGTTCTCCACCCGGACGGCCCACCCGCTCCTTCCACAGTGGACGGACAAATCCGGCGGAGAGCGCGGCCGGCGACCCGCCGTCCGCAGTGGACGGACGAACTGCGGTGATGCGGTCAGTAGCCGGCGGCGACGTCCACCAGGCCGAGCAGCGGCTGGCCCGCCATCCGGCGCCGGACGTTCTCCTCGACGCGACGTGCCAGGGCGGGCATCTGCAACGACGGCGGGTTGGCCGTGTGCGGCGAGATCAGCGCGCGCGGGTGGCTGAACAGCGGGTGCCCGTCGCGCAGCGGCTCCGGGTCGGTCACGTCGAGCGCCGCCCCACCGATCCGGCCCGCGTCGAGCGCCTCGACGAGCGCTTCGGTGTCGACCAGCGACCCCCGGGCGATGTTGATCAACCACGCGTCGGACTTCATCGCCCGCAGCGCGGCGGCGTCGATGAGCTTCGAGGTCGCCGAGGTCGCCGGAGCCGCCACCACCACGAAGTCCGACTCGGCGAGCAGCTCGTTCACGCCCTCGGCGTCCTCCGACCGCCAGGTCCGCTCGGCCCCCAGCACGGGCTTGCCCGAGCGGTTCACCGCGAGCACCCGGGTCTGGAAGGGGCGCAGCATCTCGATCAGGGCCTTGCCGATCCCGCCGGCACCGATGATGCCGACGGTCGACCCGGCGAGACTGCGCATCCCCTCCGGGCGCTGCCAGGTCGTCGCCCGCGCCATCGCGGGCAGCTGCCGCGCACCGGCGAGCATCAGGCCGAGCGCGTGCTCGGCGACGGTCTGCGCGAAGGTGCCCGCGGCGGAGGTGAAGGTCAGGTCCTCGCGCAGCACACCGGCGCTCACCCAGGACTCGACGCCCGCCGACGGCAGCTGCACCCACTCCAGGCCGGGCCGGTCGTAGTCGGCGAACCTGCCCGGCTCCCCGCCGAACCACACCAGCGCGTGCGCGTCCTCCGCGGCGCTCAGCTCGGCACCGGCCGCCATCACGGCGGATTCCAGCTCCGGGTGGGCCGTCGGACCAACGTGGACCTTCACTTCTCCTCCACATCTCACTGCTGCTGAAAACTCGTGCCCGAACGTCCTCAGGCCTCGACGAGCTGCGCCAGAGCGGGCAGCTGCGCCTCATCCTCCAGCGCCGACCCGACCGCGACCACATCGGCTCCGGCCTGCAGGAACTCGGGCGCGTTGCGCGCGTTCATCCCGCCGGTCGCCACCACCCGCAGCCCCGGGAAGGGTCCCTTCATCGCGCGGAACCAGCTGCTGCCCAGCTCTGCCGCGGGGAAGGCCTTCACCCACGACGACCCGAGCCGCATGGCCTGCTGGATCTCGCTGGGCGTGGCCACTCCCGGCACGTGGGGGAGGTCGAGTTCGGCGCTCAGCCGCACGATCTCCGGGTCGAGCCCGGGAGCGATGGTGAAGGCCGCCCCCAGGTCGCGCGCGGTGCGCAGCCGGTCCGGCGTGGTGATCGTGCCCGCGCCGACCGGGCGCCCGCGCTCGGCACCCGCTCGCACGGCCGCGGCCAGGGAAGGTTCGGCCTCCGGCGTCTCGATCGGGACCTCGACGGCGTCGATGCCCAGGTCCCAGGCTCGGCGGGCCAGCTCGACCGTCCGCTGCGGGTCCATGCCGCGCAGGATCGCCATCACCGGACCGGCGAGGAGCTCGTCCAGCAGGGTCATCTCACTCATCTCCGCCGAATCGCAGTGCGCTCCAACGCTGTTCGTCGAGCGCCAGCCAGCGCGCCAGCGATTCGGCCTCGGGCGGCGCGGCGTGGTCCTCGGTGCTGCGCAGGCTGTGCGCTGCCAGCAGGTGGCCCCGGCGCAGGCAGCGCTCGTCGTCCTCTCCCCGGAGCACACCGGAGAGGAATCCGGCCGCGAAGGCGTCTCCCGCGCCGACCGGTTCGACGACCTCGACGGTCGGCGCGGGCACGACGGTGCTGGTCTCCCCCAGCGCGTGCGCGGCCTCGGCGCCGTCCTTGACCACGACCGTGACCGGGGAGTCGAGCAGTTCTCGCACGTCCTCAGCGGTTTTCACGCCCCACAGGGCGGCGGCTTCGTCGAGCCCGACGAACACGACGTCGGCGAGCTGCGCGAGCTCGGCGAGCACCGGAGCGGCCTGCCGGGCGGACCACAGCGCGGGCCGGTGGTTGACGTCGAAGGAGATCGGGGCGCGGCGCGGGCGCGTCAGCAACCGCCGGATCAGCCGGTCGCAGCCCTCCGAGAGGGCCGGGGTGATGCCGCTGATGTGCAGGAGTCGCGCGTCGTCGACGACCTCGTCGGCGAGGAAGTCCAGGTCCATCGTCGACGCCGCCGAGCCCGCGCGGTAGTAGTGCACGCGGGTGCCATCCGGGCCGGGATCCTTGAAGTAGACGCCGGTCGGCGCATCGGAACGCATCTCGACCAGACCGGTCTCGACACCGGATCGGGCGAGGGAGGCGACCATCCGCCGCCCCAGCGGGTCGTCACCGACCCGGCTCGCCCACCGCACGCGGTGCCCGAGCGAGGCGAGGTGCACGGCCACGTTGGACTCGGCACCACCGGCAGAGAGGGTGAAGGAAGCGGCTTCCTCCAGGGAGACCGGCGTGGACGGGGCGACCAACGACATGGTCTCGCCCAGGCACAACACCTCGGTCTCGTAGCCCGGCTGCGCCACGTTTCCTCCCGTCACCGCTGGATCGGGCGCCAGCTTAGCCACACGCTGCTGCAGAATGCACACCCCTCATTGCGCAGAGCGCAACTTTGCCGGGAGAACCGGCGAGCCCGAGCTGCGTGAGGTCTCCTAGGCTGTGCCCGGTGATCGCCGACGATCACCCCTTAGCCACCAGGAAAAGGAGGATGCTCGCATGAGTCTGGAGCGCTCGATCGATCCTGATCCGTACTCGTTCCTGCCTGCGGTCCCCGAGTTCACCGTCACCTCCACCGACGTGGCCGACGGCCGGGCGATGTCCAAGGCGCAGGCCTTCGACGGCATGGGCGCGGACGGGCAGAACGTGTCCCCGCAGCTGAGCTGGTCGGGCTTCCCGGAGACGACCAAGAGCTTCGTGGTCACCTGCTTCGACCCGGACGCACCGATCCCCGGCGGTTTCTGGCACTGGGTCCTGGTCGACGTGCCCGCCGACGTCACCGAGCTGGCCGCCGACGCGGGCAACCGCAACGGGCAGAACATCCCGGCGGGTTCGTTCCACGTCGCCAACGACATGGGTGAGCGCGCGTTCGGCGGCGCCGCGCCGCCGCCCGGCGACCGCCCGCACCGCTACTACTTCGTGGTGCACGCGGTGGACACCGACGAGCTGGGCGCGGACGAGAACGCGTCCCCGGCGGTGGTCAGCTTCAACCTGGCCTTCCACACCGTCGGCCGCGCCGTCATCACCCCCACCTACCAGCACTGATGCTGTCGTCGTCGCGCCCGCCCGGAGCTGTTCGGGCGGGCGCGACGTCGTGATCACCCGATCGAGCTGTATCTGTTGAGGGTGTTCGCGCCTCTTTCTTCATGAGGGAGGTGCGAGAGATGAGCCTGCTGCCGGGATCCGCCGCAGCGGTGATCGCCATCGGGGTCGCCGCGCTGCTGCTGCCGTCGTTCGTCGCCGGCCACTACCGCAGGCACGGCGAGCTGCGCGTCGGCACGGCCGCGCTGCGCTTCGCGGCGCTGCTCTACGCGATCGGGCTTGCCTGCTACGTCCTGCCGCCCGTCGGTGGCTCCTGCTTCTCCGCCCAACTGCGCCCGCTGTCGGCGCTGACCAGCACTGCCGGGTTCGAGCAGTTCGTCTGCAACATCGCGCTGTTCGTCCCGCTGGGCGCGCTGCTGCGGCGGGCACCACCGGTCACCGCCCTGGCCGGGGCGGGCGTGTCGTTGTTCGTCGAGGCCACTCAGCTGACCGGCCTGTGGTTCCAGTTCCCCTGCTCCTACCGCGTTTTCGACGTCGACGACGTCATCGCCAACACCGCCGGGGCGCTGCTCGGGAGCGCCATCGCGCCGCTGCTCCGCGGTCTCCCGAGCAGCAGCGGGTGCGCCGGCGCACCGCGGCCCGTGACGGCCGGGCGGCGACTGCTGGCGATGTGCTGCGACGGACTGCTGCTGTGGTGGCTGGGCGTGGTGTGCGTGCACCTGACCGGGTTCGCGTTGCGCTGGTCCGGCGTCCCGCCCTCGCCGGCGTGGCAGGCCGGCGCGGCGTGGCTGGCCCCGTCCGCGGTCCTGCTGCTGGCCACCCGCGGCCGGGGCGGCACACCCGGCCAACGGCTGGTCCTGCTGCGAGCGCGCTCACCTGGTCGACTGGCCGTGGTGCTGCGGTGGGCGCTGGGCACCGGCGGGCTGGCCCTGCTGCAAGGCGGCTGCGAGCTGCTGCGCGGCGCCCCCAGCGCGGCGCTCGGCCTGCTGTGGTGCTGCGCGCACGCGGTCGGTGTGATCTGCGACCGAGATCGGCGTGGAATCACCGGGCGGCTCGCCGGGTTGGAACTGACCGACGCGCGCGGGCCGGAGACGGCCCGCACCAAGTGAGGCAGGATGGGACCGTGCGGCACTTCGATCTAGTCATCATCGGCTCCGGCTCCGGCAACTCGATCCTCGACGACCGGTTCGCCGACTGGAACGTGGCCATCGTCGAGAAGGGCATCGGGCCCAACGACGCCTACGGCGGCACCTGCCTGAACGTCGGGTGCATCCCGACCAAGATGTTCGTGCACACCGCGGACGTCGCCGGCTCGCCGAGCGCGGGCGCACGGCTGGGCGTCGACCTGGACCTGCGCGGAGTGCGCTGGCCGGAGATCCGGGACCGCATCTTCGGGCGCATCGACCCGATCTCCGAAGGCGGCCGCCGCTACCGCGCCGAGGGCTCGTCCAACGTGACCCTCTACAGCGGCAACGCCGCGTTCACCGGCGTCAAGCAGCTGAGCGTCCAGACCGAGAGCGGCAGCGAGACCATCACCGCCGACCGGTTCGTGGTCGCCGCCGGTGGACGCCCGGTCATCCCGGACGTGCCGGGCCTGGACCAGGTCGAGGTGCGCACGAGCGACGACGTGATGCGCCTGGAGGAGCTCCCACGCCGGATGATCATCATGGGCACGGGCTTCATCGGCGCCGAGTTCGCGCACGTGTTCAGCTCCCTGGGCGTCGAGGTCACCATGATCGGCCGGTCCCACCGCCTGCTGCGCGCGGAGGACGACGACGTGTCGGCGCGGTTCACCGAGATCGCCGCCGAGCGGTGGGACCTGCGGCTCAACCGCAAGGTCGTCTCCGCCGAGAAGGTGGGCGATCAGGTCCGGCTGAACCTGGAGGGCCCGGACGGCGAGGACACCGTCGAGGCCGACGAGTTGCTGATCGCGATCGGCCGGACCCCCAACACCGACCTGATCGACGCGGCCGCCGGCGGCATGGAGATCAACGACGCGGGCAAGATCGCGGTCGACGACACCCAGCGCACCTCGGTCGACGGCGCGTGGGCGCTCGGCGACATCAGCTCCGACCACGAGCTCAAGCACGTCGCCAACCACGAGACCCGCGTCGTGCAGCACAACCTCCTGCACCCCGACGAGCCGATCTCCTCCGACCACCGCTTCGTGCCGCACGCGGTGTTCTCCGGTCCGCAGATCGCCTCGGTGGGCCTGACCGAGCGCGAAGCCCGGCAGCGAGGAGTCGAGTACGTGTCCTCCACCGAGGACTACGCGGGCATCGCCTACGGCTGGGCGATGGAGGACACCACGGGGTTCGCCAAGATCCTGGCCGATCCGAACACCGGGCTCCTGCTCGGCGCGCACATCATCGGCCCGCAGGCCCCCACGCTGCTGCAGCCGATCATCCAGGCCATGCACTTCGGCCTGGACGCCCGCAGCATGGCGCGCGGCCAGTACTGGATCCACCCGGCGATGCCGGAACTGCTGGAGAACGCGCTGCTGAACCTGCCGCTCAACTGAGCCGGCGCACGTCCAACGCCGTTTCGACCGCGGTCCCGTCCGGGCCGCGGTCGACTCGGTACGCCCCGGCCTCGCGCTTCTCGGCGAGGGCTTCGACGAATTCGGGGCCCCGGTAGAGCAGGCCGACTCCGTCGTCGGTGGCGAAGCCCGGCGCCAGCGTCCCGTCGGCGATCAACCGCTGGAACAGCGGGCGCCGCCCGGGTTCGCTGTCGTAGTGCACCCCGTTGGAGTGCGGCAGCAGGCCGAGCCCGTCGGTGATCGGCTGCAGCTCGGGGCCGAACGAGTCCGTGGTGCCGCCCGCGTGCCAGCAGATCGACCCCGCTGACACCCCGGTGAGCACGACTCCCGCCTGCCACGCTTCGCGGAAGATCTCGTCGAGCCCGTGCAGCCGCCACATCGCCAGCAATCCGGCGACGCTGCCACCGAAGACCCACACGACGTCCCTGGTGAGCAGGTGCTCGCGGACGTCCTCGATGTTCGGCATGGGGAACAGCGCCAGGTGACTGGGCTGCCAGCCCTCGTTCATGGCGGCGCCGTAGAAGGTGTTGATCACTCGGGCGTCGTCGCCGACGGCGGTGGCCAGGAAGCACACGCGCGGCGCCCGGCCGGTCGTCCCGGCGAGGTCGACGGCGTGCCGGGTCAGCGGCCCTGGCACCCAGGCCAGGCGCTGGGATGCGCGGATGCCACCGCTGGTGGCGAGGATCGTCGGGGCGTCAGCAGGCACGCTCGAAAGACTATCCAGCTGACGCCTCGACGGACCAGCGCAGTGATCACGCGCCCAGGGAGCTCCCCGGATCGGCCCAGTAGTCGGTGCCCACGTCGAAGGTGCCGTCGACGGCCGGAACGGCCCACGACGCCGCGACCACTCCGGCGGTGAAGCCGCCGCGCTGCGCGGGGACCGGGCTCGGTTCGAGCGACACCGCTGGTGCGCCGAAGCGGGTGATCACGATGTGCTCGCCCGCTTCCGCTCGTTCGATCAGCTCGGTCAGCCGTGCAGCGGCTTCGTCCACGGAAAACTCAACAGCCATGCCGCCAAGTTACCCGCATCACACAGATCATGAGGCCGACTCGCGTAGTCGATTGGGCGATTCCGCCTACGGGGCGTCCTTTTCGTCGCCTCCGACCGGAACGCCGGGTCTCAGCCGAGACCGGCGGTCAACGGCGGCAGATCTGAAGGCGCTCCCCCGTCCAGGAGTCGGCGCAGCGCGCCGGTGTCGAGGTGCTGGGCGACCAGGTCGCCGAGCAGGTCGAGCTGCGCGTCGCGGATGTCGGCGAAGACGGTGTTCTCGGCAGCCCGGAACCCATCTCGCCCGGCCAACTCCGCCGCCCAGGCCAGGAACTCGCGGCGGAACGCGTCGTTCTCGAACAGCCCGTGCCAGTGCGTGCCGAGCACCGGTCCGGCGACCCCGCCTTCGCCCTCGCCGTCGGGCAGGGTGACCAGCGGTTCCAGGTCGCCTCGTCGGACGGCCGCGCCGTGGTGGATCTCGTAGCCGCTGACGGGCGCGCCGAAGGCCTCACCACGCGGTCGCGCGAGCGTCTTCTCCGGCGCGAAGTCGATCTCCAGGTCGAGCAGTCCGAGGCCGTCGACCGCGCCTGATCCGGATTCGACCTCGTCGTGGATGCGCCTGGTCAGCATCTGGAACCCGCCGCAGATCCCGGCCACCGGCAGCCCGGCGCGCGCGTGCTGGCCGATCGCCTCGGCGAGGCCGCTCTCCCGAAGCCAGGCGAGGTCGGCGACGGTGGACTTCGAGCCGGGCAGGACCACGAGATCGGCGTCGGAGAGCCGGGAGGGTTCGGTCACGAACCGCACCGCCACACCGGGTTCGGCGGCGAGCGCCTCGACGTCGGTGGCGTTGGAGATCCTCGGCAGCCGGGGCACGGCGACCCGCAGCCACTGCCCGCCGCGCGGCGGAGCAGGTCGGCCGACGACGCCGTCGGCGACGTAGGACAGCGAGTCCTCGGCGTCGAGCCACAGGTCCTCGGCCCACGGCAGGACTCCGTGGACGGGCCTGCCGGTCAGGTGCTTCAGCTGGTCCAGCCCCGGGCGCAGCAGCTCGGGATCACCGCGGAACTTGTTGATCACGAAGCCGGCGACGAGCGCCTGATCGGCCGGGTCCAGCAGCGACAGGGTGCCGAAGAGCTGCGCGAACACCCCACCGCGGTCGATGTCGCCGACGACCACCACGGGCAGTCGCGCGGCCTGCGCGAGCCCCATGTTGGCGATGTCGCTGGCCCGCAGGTTGATCTCCGCGGGCGATCCGGCCCCCTCGCAGACGACGTAGTCGTGCTCCCGCCGCAGTTCCTCCAACGTGGACGCGACGGTGTCGAGCAGGGCCGCCTTCCGCTCGCGGTAGGACAGCGCGGTGACCTCGCCCGCGACCCGGCCCAGCACCACGACCTGCGAACTCCGATCGCTGCCGGGCTTGAGCAGCACGGGGTTGAAGCGCACGGACGGCTCGATCCCGCACGCGGCGGCCTGCACCGCCTGCGCCCGCCCGATCTCCCCGCCGTCAGGGGTGACGACGGAGTTGTTGGACATGTTCTGCGCCTTGAACGGCGCGACGCGCGCGCCCGACCGCGCCAACCACCGGCAGATCCCAGCGGTCAGCACGCTCTTGCCCGCATCCGAAGTCGTCCCGGCGACCAGCAGCGCATTCACACCTAGTTCCTACCCCATGCCCCTCCTGTGGGAACCGACACCCGAAATCCGGACACGGGAAGAACCTGCTCAACTACCCTGCCGACTGGCCTGCCCTCGACCCACGGACTTCCGATGACGACACCTGACGACTGGCTGAGCGACTACAACGCCAAGCTGCAGCAGATCAAGACCGACACCGACCGCGCGCAGGACGAGCTCACGCAGGTCGGCGCGTCCGCGCTCCCCTGACGGCCAGATCACGGTCAAGGTCAACAGCAGCGGTGTGCTGGAGGACATCCGCTTCGGCAACGGGTTCCAGCACCCGAAACCGGATCAGGTCGCCGCGGCGATCATGACCTGCGTGCGCGACGCCCAGCGCCGGGCCGCCGGGCAGATGGTCGAGGTCATGCAGCAGTTCGTCGGCGACGGAGCAGCCCTCGACTTCGTCAAGAACAGCCTCCCCCACGGCTACGCGGGCGACGGCACCGACGAGGACCCGCAGCAACCGCCCGCACGCCCCGCGTCACCTCCCGACGACGATGACGACAACTCGAACGGGAGCTTCCTGCGATGAGCGACGGCTTCCGGGCGGACGTCTCGGTCATCAAGCAGCACAGCAACCAGGTCCAAGGCTTCGCCGACCGCGTCAACACAGCCCACGGCGCAGCCGAAACAACCATGGCCACCAACGCCTTCGGCATCTTCGGCCAGTTCATCGCCTCCCAGTGCATCGCCCAAGGCGAAGCGGTGAAGTCGGCCGTTCAGAGCGGCAAGAAGGGGCTCGACTCGGTCAAGAAGGCCCTGGACGAAACCGCGGACGAGTACGAGCGCACCGACCAGGAGAACATGTCCATCATCCAGGGGGTCAAGGTTGACTTCTGAAGCGGACATGGTTGTCACGGCGGACGAATCCACGAAGGACGCCGAGCAGAAGGGCACCTCCAACCCGCTGAGCGGTGGTGGCGGCGCCGAGAACTTCTACGGGGTCTGCCAGGCCATCGACAACAACGACTGGGATTCCGCAGGGCTCAATGCTCTCGGCCTGGGCGTGGATGCCGTCGGTTTGGCCGCAGACCCGCTGGGGACGTTGATCAGCTGGGGGTTCGGGTGGGCGATGGAGAACATCTCGTTCCTCCGGGAGCCATTCGACGCCCTCATGGGCAATCCCGACGCCATCGGCGGTATGGCCAGCACATGGGAGAACATCGGCAAGGAACTCAAGAGCGTTGGCCAGGAGTACGGCCAAGCCGTTGGCAGCACGACCGGTTGGGAAGGCCAGGCCGGTGACGCCTACCGCAAGCTCGGCGACGACATCTCACAAAAGGTGGACCAGCTCGCCGCTGCCAGCACGAGCATGAAATCCGCCGTTGACGGTGCGGGGGCTGTCGTCGGCGCGGTGCGAGGCATCGTGCGCGACATGATCTCCGGCGCCATCGCCGAGATCGTGAGCTGCCTGCTCAAGTGGGGCATCGCCGCAGCGTGCACCGCGGGCATCGCCGCTGGCGGCGCGATCGCCGACGCGGTGCGGATCGCGCTGAAGTGGGCGGACAAGATCTCCGAGTGGATGAACAAGCTCGGCACCGTGCTGCACAACCTGTGGAGCAAGCTCGACGAGCTCGGCTCGGCAGCGACCTCGTTGCGCAAGGGAGTCGACGGGTTCTTCCGCAACCTGGGCGAAATGCCAGGGGTCACCCCGGGCCAGAAAGCGATCACCGAACAATCCGTCTCCGATGCTGCGCGGAGGATCGCTCCTAGCACGACAACGGGAAGCGCAGCGCAACGCGGTTTCCTCGCAGGTGGCGCCGAGTTCAAGCCGGCCTTCCGCGGAGACCTCGCCGACCCCACATCCGGCCCGGTGTCGGCGGGCTGGGACGACGGCGGAGCCAGCAAGTTCGGCTACGAGGCCGTCAAGGAGACCGCGAAGCTCGACGACGGCGCCGACGAGGCCGAGAACAACCGCGACGGAGGTTAGTCGACAGCATGTGGAAGTCGGACAATCCCATTGCGCGCATCATCCGCCTCGTGCTCGGCCTGGGCATCGTGGCGTTGATCGTGCTCACCGCATTGACGATCATCTTCTCCTTCCCGGAGAAGAGCACGACCACCAATGCCACCGCCAAGGTGCAGTCGTGCGAGGACACCGGGCCGATCACCCGTCGCGGATTCGGTCACCACTGGAACTGCGCGGTCGAGGTGCGCGATGACAAGACGGGCGAGACCTGGAACGACCAGGTCGACATGAACCTGTTCACCCCTGAGGACATCGGTGACGACAAGCGCGTGGCGTGGGCCTACGCGGGTGGCCGCATCGTCAAATCCGACAACAGGGTCTACTCCTCTCCCGAGGGCTATTCCGGGGCGACCAATCTCATCGTCATGTTCGCGGTCGGGGCAGTGGCGATCGTGGCCTCCCTCTGGTTCCTGGCGAAGGCGATCACCTGGTCGTTCTCCCAAGAGGGTCAGCGCCGGTTCTGGGAGAAGAGCCTCGGCACCTCGACGGAGAAGAAGGCGAAGAAGCAGCAGGACGACGAGTTCTGGGATGAGATGCGGCGCAACCGCGAGCTCCGCAAGGAACAGCGGCGACGGCGGCGTGAGATGAAGAGATGAGCGTGGCGGTGTGGCGTTCGGACGCGGTCGTCGTCCGTCTTGCGAAGGTCGTCAGCGGCCTCGTGGTCACGGCCTGCATCGCGATGCTCTGGCCGACGATCATCTTCTCGTTCCCGGAGAAGCACGAGCGGCCGAATGCCACAGCGCTGGTCGAGTCCTGTGAGGACACCGGTCCCGTCACTCGCCGCGGCTTCGGGCACAACTGGGATTGCACCCTCCGGGTCCGGGACGACGAGACCGGGAAGTCCTGGACCACGACCATCGACATGAACCTCTTCTCCCCGGAGGACGTCGGCGAGGAGAAGCGGCTCACGTGGGGTTACGGCGGAAGCCGGTTCAGCACGAACACCGCGCTGCACACCTACACCGCGGCGGAGGGCTACTCAGAAGGTTTCCGGCTCGTGGTCATCACATTGGCCACCATCGGCCTCGCTCCGCCCGTGCTGTGGATGTTCGTCAGGTCTCTGGTCTGGGGTTTCTCGCAGGTCGGGCAGCGCGAGTTCTGGGAGAAGATCCACGGGACTCCGGAGGAACAGGCCGAGAAGAAGCGGCAGGAACAGCAGGAGAAGGCGCACTGGCGCGAGCGTCAGCGCGTCATCGACGAAGAGCGCCGCGCTCACCGGGAGGCCCGGGCTGCCGGGCTCGAAACCCTCTCCCCGGCGGTGGTTCCTGGGGTGAACGCCGAGGTGGTCCGCTACCACGAGGGCTGGAGCATGGTGATCGGCGGACTCATCGCGAGCGCGATCTGCAGCCTCTTCCTCTACATCGCGCTCTACCCGGAGGAAGCGGTCAACAGCTCGTCGAGCGTGGCCAGCGTCGTCGGCTGGTTCTTCACCGTGATCCTCTTCGTTCCCTCGGCGCTGATGACCATCTTCGCCACCGTCATGACCGCAAAACCGCTGCGGGTGCACGTCGACGAGCGAGGGCTCTACCTCCCGTCGAAGGAAGGTCTCGATCTGGTGGGCTGGCACGAGGTGCGCGCCCTCCACGGGCGCATGCCGCAGCCGAAGATCAAGGACGACCCGGAGTCCAAGCCGATTCAGGCCGCACTGCTGTTCCAGCCGGCCGACGACGGATTCGGGGCCGCGCATCCGCAGCTGATGGACGCCGACGACCCGCTGACCCCTCGCCTGCTGCTGCCGGGGAGGTCAACCGTGAACCGGGTGACCCGGGCCATCTCGAAGTTCCGCCCCGACCTGGTCCGCTAACGGGACAGGAAGGTTTCGAGGCCGTCGAGGTGGCGTTGGAGGCCGAAGGTGAAGACGTCGTCGAGGTCGAGGTGGGCGTCGAGGGATTCCATCGCCGGGAAGCGGCCGGTGGCGATCAGGCCGGTCAGCAGAGAGTGGTCGAGGGCTTGGCGTTGAGCGCTGGTGAGGCCGGTGCCGTGCTCGGACTCGGCGTCCAGGGAGCGGGTGATGGCGATGCCGCCGACGTAGCCGTTGAGCGATGCCAGGATCCACAACTTGGTCTGGTCGTCGAGGCCGAGGCCGTCGAGGGCGCGGAGCTGCCAGTCGACCAGGGCGATGCCGCTGGCGACGACCGGCGGATCGGTCAGCGACGTCAGCAGCACCGGGGGAAGCCAGTGGTGGCGCCGGTAGATGCTCCACTGCAGGCGAGCGGCCAGTTCGAGCTTGGCGCGCCAGCCCGGCGGTCCGGGTTCGGGCAGCGGTTGGGCGCCGAAGGCCGTGTCCGCCATCAACCGGACCAGCTCCTCCTTGTCCGGCACGTACCGGTACAGCGTCATGGCGCCGCTGCCCAGCTCGGCGGCGACGCGCCGCATCGACACCGCCGCCAGGCCCTCGCGGTCGGCGAGCGCGAGGGCGGTGCGCACGATCCGCTCCCTGGTCATGGCGGCATCGGGGCCGCTGGCCGGGCGCCTCGATCGCAATCCGGCGCTGACCACCGTGCCGCTGCCCGGCGCGGTGGTCACCCAGCCCTGCGTGCGCAGCGCGTTGAGCGCCTTGGTGGCGGTGGCCATCGCCACGCCCCACTCGGCGACCAGCCTGCGCGTGGAGGGCACGGTGTCGCCCGGTCGCAGCTCGCCCTCGTCGATGCGTCGCCGGATGTCCGCCGCGATCCGCAAGTACGGCGGCATCGCCCTAGTGCGCTGTGACTCGCCCACCTGGCCAGACTAGTGCGGTTTCCCCACATGTGAAGCTGTTTTCCCCGAGTTCGCGGACAGGTTCGTAGGGTCGTACGTCGTACCGATTCGAGGGGGAAAGCATGATCTCACCGGCAACCGCTCGCCCGGCGCGAACCTCGTGGTGGCGACGGCCCTGGGTCGGCCCGTTCGCGCTGATCGCCTTGGTCTTCGTGGCCTACTCGCTGCCGCCGTACCTGAGCTTCGACCCGGCCGCCTCGCGCGTGCCGCCTCCGGACCTGCCGGGCTACTTCCCGCTCCTGGTCGTCCACGTGCTGTGCGGTTCGGTGGCGATCCTGACCTGCTGCTTCCAGGTGTGGCCGCGCTTCCGGAGCCGCCACCCCGTCGCGCACCGCCGGATCGGGCGGGCCTACGTCTTCGCCGGCGTGCTCCCGGCCGGGCTGATCGGCCTGGTCATCGGCGCGGCGACCCCGTTCGGCCCGGTGGCCGCCGCCAGCAACGTGCTGCTGTCCGCGCTCTGGCTGATCTGCACGGCGGCGGGCTGGCGCGCCGCTCGGGCGCGGCGGTTCGGCGACCACCGCAGGTGGATGGTGCGCAGCTTCGCCCTGACCGCGTCGATCGTGACGAACCGGCTGTGGTCGCCCGTCCTGGTCCTCGCCCTGGGACCGTCGATGCCCGCGGAACACCTCGCGGGCATGACGACCTGGCTGGGCTGGACGATCCCGCTGCTGGTCGCTCAGTGGTGGCTCGACCGGAAGCGACCGCTCACCGCTGCGTGAGGATCTCGTTGCCGTCTTCGGTGATGAGGATGGTGTGCTCGAACTGGGCCGTCCAGCTCTTGTCCTTCGTGGTGACCGTCCAGCCGTCTTCCCACATGTCGTACTCGTGGGTGCCGAGGGTGATCATCGGCTCGATGGTGAAGGTCATGCCCGGTTCCAGGACGGTGTCGACCGACGGCTCGTCGTAGTGCAGGATCACCAGTCCGCTGTGGAACGAGCGGCCGATGCCGTGGCCGGTGAAGTCGCGGACGACGCCGTAGCCGAAGCGCTTGGCGTAGGACTCGATGACGCGCCCGATGACGTTGAGCTGACGCCCGGGCTTGGCGGCCTTGATGCCGCGCATCGTCGCCTCGTGGGTGCGCTCGACCAGCAGGCGCGCCTCCTCGGAGACGTCACCGGCCAGGAACGTCGCGTTGGTGTCGCCGTGCACCCCGCCGACGAAGCCGGTGACGTCGACGTTGACGATGTCGCCGTCCTCGATGATCGTCGAGTCCGGGATGCCATGGCAGATCACCTCGTTGATCGAGGTGCAGCAGGACTTCTGGAAGCCCCGGTAGCCCAGCGTCGACGGGTACGCGCCGTGGTCGAGCAGGAACTCGTGCACCACGGCGTCGACGGAGTCGGTGGTCACGCCCGGCTGGATCGCCTTGCCCGCCTCGGCCAGCGCCTCCGCGGCGAGCTTGCCCGCGTAGCGCATCGACTCGATGATCTCCGGCGTCTGCACGTCGGGGTCGGTGTTGCGCTGGGGAGCCGGCTTGTCCACGTACTCGGGACGCTCGATGTTCGCTGGGACTGGGCGGCGCGGCGTCGCAACGCCTGGCTTCAACGGGGCTCGAACCGGCATGTCCCCACTCTAACCACGCTCGCCGCCACGACTCCGGGCGGTAACCGCACGACGCGGTCGTTTCCGCGAAGCGAAACGGTTACCGCCGGTCAGCAGGAGGTGCTCAGGCGGGGGACGCGGTCGCGAGGCCGGCTTCCTTCGCCGCCTCGATCAGCGCCGGGTCGTAGGACACGTAGGTGACCTGCTGGTTGCGGATGCCGCAGGCCGAGGCGAGGTGGATCGCGTCCACCGGGCCGAGGTTCGCGCGCAGCTCGCTGGCGGTGTCCAGGACCTCCTGCTGCACCGGCAACGTCTCCAGCTTCGAGACCACGATGGAGGCCAGGTCCTCGGCCGCCGGGCCCTGCTCGCGGAAGTTGCGCAGCACGTCGACCTTGGACAGCGCGCTGGTCACGCGCGGCTGCTCCCAGCGGTCCCGGATCCACTGGCTCAACGCCTGGCTCTCCGGCTCCGGGGCGATCATCTTGATCAGCGCGGAAGAATCGAAGTAGATCAAAACCACTCCTGTTCACACCTGGGCGGCGCCGACGGCCTTCGGGGGAGGCGGTGCCGGCACGGGGTCGTCGGGGATGCCCGCCGGAGTCGCGGCGGGCCGACCAGCGCCCGGGAGAACCCCCGGACACCCGGTCAGGTCGCCCGTCGCAACGGCAACACAACGTGGCGACCAGGATCGCTCGTCGGTGGCGTGGCAACCCCGGCGGCGAGCCATCGAGCGCAGCAACGCCACAGCGCCGTTGCGCTCGATGGGCTACAACCTAGCACCCAATTGACCCTAAGTGATCGCCCGATCACGTGAAGCGACCCCACGCGTTCTGCGATCGTCGGGACTCAGAGACCACCCAGGAACCGCTTGGCCGCCTCGACCGAGGGACCCGACGCTCCCGCATCGGTGATGAGGACCGCGAAGGCCACGTCGTCGCGGTACCCGACGAACCAGCCGTGCGAGTGGGTGCCGTCGCCGAACTGCGCGGTGCCGGTCTTGCCCCGGACCTCGCCCGAGCCCGACAGGCCACGAGCGGTCCCGCCGGTCACGACCTCGCGCATCATCGACCGCAGCTGGTCCAGCGAGGCCGGGTCGATCTTCTCCGGTGCACCGTCGGCGGTGGTCTGCTGCCCGCGCATCAGCGTCGGCGTGGGCATCCCGCCGTTGGCCACCGTCGCCGCCGCCAGCGCCATGCCGAACGGGCTGGCCAGCACCTTGCCCTGGCCGATGCCGTTGGCCGCGTGCTGGGTGACCGACTCGGCGTTGGAGACCTTGCCCGTGATCGTCGTGGATCCCGGCATGTCGAAGTCGACGCCGATGCCGAACTTCTTGGCCTCCTTCGGCAGCGCGTCGTCGGGCAGGTCGACCGACAGCTGCGCGAACGTGGTGTTGCAGGACTGCGCGAACGCGGTGTGCAGCGGAACCATCCCGAGGCCGAACTCCTTGTCGTTCGGCAGGGTCATGCCGTCGAAGACCTTCTTCGGCGGGCAGTCGACCGGGGTGTCGGCCCGGACCTTGCCGGACTCCAGCGCAGCAGCACCGGTGACGATCTTGAACGTCGAGCCGGGCGGGTACTGCCCGGACAGCGCCATCGGCCCCTGCGCGTCGGCCGGGTCGTTCTGCGCGACCGCCAGCACCTCGCCGTTGGAGGGCTTCATCGCCACGATCATCGCGGCCTGCGGAACCGGGTCCAGCGCCTGCTCGGCGGCGCGCTGCGCGCTGTCCGACAGGGTCACCGAGGTCGGCGGAACGGGCTTGTCCGCGACGGTGTGCAGCTTGCTGATCTCGTTGCCCTTGGTGTCGGCCACCGCGACCTGCCACCCGGCGTTGGCCTCGACCTGCTCGTCGACCTTCTTGGACACACCGGCCAGCACCTGCGAGGCGTAGCCGCGCTCGGAGGCGAGCAGCCGCATCTGCGCCGGGAACCGCACGCCGGGCAGGTCGTAGATGCTGGAGCGGACCTTGTCGTAATCGGCCTGCCGCAGCGTGACGACCTGGTAGGGCTGCCCGGGCGGCGTCTTGCCGACACCGTCCACGATGGACTTCTGCGTGATCTGCGGGTCCACCTGGCGCAGCGCGTCGGCGAGCTTGCCCGCCACGCCCGGCACGTCACCGGCCTCCTGGCCGTTGAGGCTGACCGTGACCACCGGCTCGGGGCCCATCAGCTGCTTGCCCTCACCGCCCGTCACGGGTCCGGGGGCGGGCATGACCTCGCTGTAGGCGAGGGTCTGGCCGGCCTTGAGCTTCGGGTGGAGCACCGACGGCGCCCACAGGACCTTCCAGCCCTCGGGCCCCTCGGCGAGCTGCATCGTGCTCGGGTACCGCCAGACCTTGCCCTCACCGAAGTCCCACGAGAGGTCGAACTTCGCGGCAGCACCCTGCTCGTTCTCGGTCACGTCACCGACGGCGGCGTGCGTGGCCGTCGGGGACAGCGTCTTGCGCACCTGCTCCAGCGCACGGCGCGCGGCATCGGGGTTGTCGGTCTGGGCCGCCGCGCCCGCCACGTCGCCCGCGGCGACGGCGTTGGCGAACGAGGTGGCCACGTCCTTCTCGGATGGCCCGGTGCTGCATCCGGCCACTGGGATCAGCAGCGTTGCGGCCACACCGGCCATGATCCGCGAGGAAAGCATGCCCGCGAGTATGCCGAAGTCATGCACGGCACCGAATCTGGGCTCCGGCAAAGGGGGCGGAGCGGACGAAATCGCTCTACATCAGCACGGTCGCGAAATCACCGACGTGCCGGAAGCCGACCTTCTGGTAGGCGGCGCGGGCCGCGACGTTGAAGTCGTTGACGTACAGGCTCGCAGTGCGACCCACGCCGCGCACGAGGCGATCGGCCACGGCCGCCGTGCCCGCCGTGCCCAGGCCCGTGCTCCGGCGGTCCGGATGCACCCAGACGCCCTGGATCTGCCCGACCGTCGACGACAGCGCACCGATCTCGGCCTTGAAGACGACCTCGCCGTCCTCGAAGCGCGCGAACGCGCGCCCCCCGGCGATGAGATCGGCCACTCTCGCCCGGTACCCGGCGGCGCCGCCGTCGGTGGACGGGTCGACGCCGACCTCCTCGGTGAACATGGCCACCGCGGCGGGCAGGTAGCGCTCCAGCTCGTCCGGGCGCACCGGCCGCACCAGCGGGTCGGGCTCGACGTGCGGTCGCTCGGAGAGCACCATCAGCGGCTGCTCCGCGCGGATCTCGCGCGCGGGCCCCCACTGGACTTCCACTTCTTCCCACAGCGCCAGCACCTGCTCGGCCGGGCCGACCAGGGAGGAGCACACCCGGCGCCGGCGCAGCGCGCGATCGGCGAAGGCGCGCATCTCGTCCTGGCCACCGCGCAGCGGGACGAGGTTCGCCCCGGAGAAGCACACGCCGGTCAGCCTGCTGCCGTAGCCCCAGAGCTCACCGCCGAGCCGCAGCGGGTGCAGCCCGGCCTCCTCGACGCGCGCGGCGACCATGCAGGCGGCCACGGGCGCGGAGTCCAGCACCGACCGGACCAGATTCGCGTCCCGTTCCTCCAGCAAGCGGGCACCGGCAACCTTGAGCACCCGCCAAGAGTGCCAGAAATGCCACGCGAACGGCTGATCGGCGGAGATCAACCACATCGAGCAACACTGCCGTCACCCGTTCGGAGCAGCGACAACGCTGGAAAAAGCCGATCGGCCGCCCGGACGTGCCGGACGGCCGATTCGTGCGTGACGCCGGGTCAGCCGACGGTGACGGTCGGGCTCTCGCCCTCCTCGACTCCCTCGCCCATCTCCTCGGCGATGCGCATGGCCTCTTCGATCAGGGTCTCGACGATCTGGTGCTCGGGCACGGTCTTGATGACCTCGCCCTTGACGAAGATCTGGCCCTTGCCGTTGCCGGAGGCCACGCCCAGGTCGGCCTCGCGGGCCTCACCGGGCCCGTTGACGACGCAGCCCATGACCGCGACGCGCAGCGGGACCTCCATGCCCTCCAGGCCCGCGGTGACCTCGTCGGCCAGCTTGTAGACGTCGACCTGAGCACGTCCGCAGGACGGGCAGGAGACGATCTCCAGCTTGCGCGGGCGCAGGTTCAGCGACTGCAGGATCTGGGTCCCGACCTTGATCTCCTCGACCGGCGGGGCCGACAGCGAGACGCGGATCGTGTCGCCGATGCCCTGGCGGAGCAGGGCGCCGAAGGCCGTGGCCGACTTGATGGTGCCCTGGAAGGCCGGACCGGCCTCCGTGACGCCGAGGTGCAGCGGGTAGTCGCACTGCTCGGCGAGGATCTCGTAGGCCCGCACCATGACCACCGGGTCGTTGTGCTTCACCGAGATCTTGATGTCGTGGAAGTCGTGCTCGGCGAACAGGCCCGCTTCCCACAGCGCGGACTCGGCCAGCGCCTCGGGAGTGGCCTTGCCGTGCTTCTCCATCTGGCGCGGGTCGAGGGAACCGGCGTTGACGCCGATCCGGATCGGCGTGCCGTGGTCCTTCGCGGCCTGCGCGATCTCCTTGACCTTGTCGTCGAACTTCTTGATGTTGCCGGGGTTCACCCGCACCGCGGCACAACCCGCCTCGATCGCCGCGAAGACGTACTTCGGCTGGAAGTGGATGTCGGCGATGACCGGGATCTGCGACTTCTTGGCGATGGCCGGCAGGGCTTCGGCGTCGTCGGCGGTCGGGCACGCGACCCGGACGATGTCGCAGCCCGCAGCGGTGAGCTCGGCGATCTGCTGCAGGGTGCTGTTGATGTCGGCGGTGACGGTCGTGGTCATGGTCTGCACGGAGATCGGGCTCTCGCTGCCGACTCCGACCGGTCCGACCTGCAACTGGCGAGTCTTACGCCGCTCGGAAAGCACCGGGGCGGCGCCCGCAGGCATGCCCAGATCGACGGTCATCGATACCTCTCCACCTCTTCTGGTGTGCTTCGGACGGTGTCCCGCCCGCGGTCCACGATACCGGCGCACCTTCATCCGGCTGGACGTCCGGGCGTCGGACGAATCACGTTGGGTGATCGACTTCTGCCGTTCACGTCCCGTTCGGCCCACAACTTCGGGGGCGCCTCACCCTAACGGTGATCTTGCGCTCACAAACTCA
Organism: Saccharopolyspora tripterygii; assembly: GCF_054778355.1. Taxonomy (NCBI): domain Bacteria; kingdom Bacillati; phylum Actinomycetota; class Actinomycetes; order Pseudonocardiales; family Pseudonocardiaceae; genus Saccharopolyspora; species Saccharopolyspora tripterygii. The sequence continues at coordinate 380,377 of NZ_BAAGZP010000018.1, forward strand.
CGCCATCGCCCTCGCCCAACGCGACCCGCCGTCCCCACCTGTGAACCAGTTCCACCACAGCGGTGAAATCAGCGGACGAACGACCACGTGCCCGGCCGACCTCAAAGATTCCCGGATCCAGGCGGACGCGGCGGCAGCCGCCTCTTCAGGTGCGGGACTCAGCCCGCACCGCCGCGGGTTCTCAGCGGTTCTCTGGTGAGGACAGCCGACGCGCCGTGTATTGGACATACATCAGCGTCGGATCCCGGAGCCAGAGGACCGCTGAGGTTCCGCCACCCGCACCGCCAAGCAAGGTGATTCTGCAACGACCCCTAATTCAAGGTCACCGGGTTGACGATGTCTGCTACCAGGACCAGCAGCGAGTAGGCGATGAACAGGAGGCTGACCGCGTAGGCCAGCGGCATCAACCGCGCCGTGTCGAACGGTCCCGGATCCGGACGCCGGACCAGCTTGGCGAACCCGCGGCGGATCCACTCCCACGCGGCACCCGCGACGTGACCGCCGTCGAGCGGCAGCAGCGGCAGCATGTTGAACACGAACAGCGACAGGTTCACGCCCGCGAGCAGGTTGAACATCAGGATGATGCGCTCGTCGACGCCGAACTGGTCGGTGGCCAGCACCTCGCCGCCAAGCCGGCTGGCGCCGACGATGCCCACCGGCGAGTCCTTGTGCCGCTCGCCGCCGAAGATGGCGCTGACCAGGTCGGGGACCCGCTGCGGCAGTTCGACGATCTTCTGCGCGGTCAGGCTGACGAACTCGCCGATGGTGTTGACGACACCGCCGACGTCCTGCTTGACCAGCATGGAGGTGGGCGACAGGCCGAGGAAGCCGACCGTCTCGTACTCGCTGCTGGAGTTCAGCTTGGGCCGCTCGGTCTGCATCAGGTTCGCGTTGAGCGTCTCGCGGTGCCCGTCGCGCTCGACGACGACCGGGACCGCGCCCTTCGAGGTGCGGATCTCCTGCTGCAGGTCGTCCCAGGTGTGGAAGGGCTTGCCGTTGAACTCCACGATCTGGTCGCCGGGCTTGAACCCGGCGGCGGCGGCCGGCGAGGGCTTGGCCCCCGGCGGGCACTTCTGCGTGTCGGGCGCGGTGGCGGGCAGCACGCACTCGCTGACCGTGGAGACCGTCAGGGTCGGCGTGTTGATGCCGTGCCCCATCAGGATCGCGGCGAAGATGCCGACCGCGAGGATCAGGTTCATCACCGGCCCGGCCAGCATCACGATGATCCGCTTCCACGGGGAGCGCTGGTAGAACTGCCGGTGCGAGTCCTCGGGCGTGACGTCCTCGGCCGACATCTGCCGGGCGTCCTCGATCATCGCCCGCCAGGGCGCCGAGGACGCGCTGCGGCCGTACTCCTCGTCCTTCTTCGGCGGGAACATGCCGATCATCCGGATGTAGCCGCCGAACGGGATGAGCTTGACCCCGTACTCGGTGTCGCCCTTCTTGCGCGACCAGACCGTGCGCCCGAAACCGACCATGTACTCGGTGACCTTGACACCGAACATCTTGGCGGTAGCGAGGTGACCCAGCTCGTGCCACGCGATGGAGAACAGCAGCCCGAAGAAGAAGATCACAATGCCAACGACGACCAGCACTATTCCGCCTTCCGTCCGGCCAGCTCGCGTGCCCGGGCCCGCGCCCAGTCCTCGGCTGCGAAGATCTCGTCAAGTTCCGACGGCTCGCCGCGCCACTGGTCAGCGGCGGCGAGCGTGTCACCCACAGTGTGCACGATCTCGTTGAACCGGAGCCGTCCCTCGACGAACCCGGCCAGCGCCTCCTCGTTGGCGGCGTTGTAGATCGCGGGCAGGCAGCCCCCGCCGGAGCCGGCCGCGCGGGCCAGCTCGACGGCCGGGAACGTCTCGTCGTCCAGGGGCTCGAAGGTCCACTCCTGGGCGTCGGTGAAGTCCAGCCGCGGCGCCACACCGGGCACGCGGCGCGGCCACTCCAGCCCCATCGCGATCGGGATCTTCATGTTCGGCGGGCTGGCCTGCGCGATCGTGGCGCCATCGGTGTAGGTGACCATCGAGTGCACGATCGACTGCGGGTGCACCACGACGTCGATGCGCGGGTACTCGATGCCGAACAGCAGGTGCGCCTCGATGAGTTCGAGGCCCTTGTTGACCAGGGTCGCCGAGTTGATCGTGACGACGTTGCCCATCGCCCAGGTCGGGTGCGCCAGCGCCTGCTGGACCGTGACCTCGGCCAGGTCCTCGCGCTTGCGCCCCCGGAACGGCCCGCCGGAGGCGGTCAGCACCAGGCGGTCCACGTCGGTGTTATCGTTGCCGAGCAGGCACTGGGCCAGCGCGGAGTGCTCGGAGTCGACCGGGACGAGCTGCCCAGCAGCCGCCTTGCCCAGCACCAGCGCGCCGCCTGCGACCAGCGATTCCTTGTTGGCCAGCGCGAGCTGGGCGCCCGTCTCCAGGGCGGCCAGCGTCAGCCGCAGGCCGCGGGAGCCGTCGACGCCGTTGAGCACCACGTCGGCCGGGGCGAGGTCGATGAGCTCCAGCGCGGACTCCGGCCCGGCGAGCAGGCGCGGGAGCTTGAATTCACCTTCCGCGTAGCCGCGCTTCTGGGCCTCGGAGTAGAGCGCGAGCTGGACGTCCTCGGCGGCCGTGCCCTTGGCCACGGCGACCGCCGGGACCTGGAACTCCAGCGCCTGCGCGGCCAGGGCCTGCGGGTCGCTGCCGCCCGCGGCGAGCCCCACGACCCGGAACCGGTCGGGGTTGTCGCGCATCACGTCGAGTGCCTGGGTACCGATCGACCCGGTGGAACCGAGCACCAGAACGGTGCGCGGGGAGGTGTCGCTCTGTGTGCTCGTGTCGGCGTGCATCGCCGCCATTGTCCCTGAAGGAGGTGAGCAGGTGCCCCTCGCGGTGCACAAATCACCATCCGGCGTCACGATCGGCGTACCTGCCACTGCCCGATGAACAAAGGAGGCCGTCATGGGCATCATCGGATGGATCGTCCTGGGCTTGATCGTGGGTGCCATCGCGAAGCTGATCATGCCGGGCAAGGACCCGGGCGGGATCATCATCACCATGCTGCTCGGTGTCGTCGGAGCATTCCTCGGCGGCTACATCGGCAAGTGGATCTTCGGGACGGGTCTCAACGAGTTCTGGTCGATCAGAACGTGGATCCTGGCGATCGTGGGCTCGCTCATCGTGCTCGGCATCTACCGGGTCATCGTCGGCCGCAAGGCCAAGGGCGGGGCCAAGGAGGCTTAGCGCCGACCGCAGTTCACCGGGTGCCGTGCGAGCCGAGCTCGTGCGGCACCTTTTTCGCAGCTGATGCCCGGCAGGTGGCCGCCGCGACGCCGATCGGGTGTGCGAAGATGGGCTCGATCGTGGATCGTCACCCGGCGGTGCGCGAAACCCAAGCAACAGGCTTTCCGGCCCCGCGTGTGGCCGGTGTGGCGCAGGAGGGGAACGTGGCGAGCACCGAGCTGGAGAAGAAGCCCAGCCAGGCCATCGACCCGGCCGAGGAACCGTCGGTCGAGTGGGGCTGGCACGGCGGTTTCCCGAAGGGCACCCAGATCGCCGGCTGGTTCTCGGTCGTCGCGGTCCTGCTCATGCTCATCGGCAACCACCAGGGCATCCTCAGTGGTGGCGGGCACTTCAAGATGGAGGACGTGTTCCTCATCGGCACTGCCGTGGTCCTGGCCCTCGGGCTGTTCTACGACCTGGCCAAGAACAAGCGCCGCCGCTGACGCGGAACTTCACAGAAGGGCCTCTCCTCGAAACCGGGGAGAGGCCCTTCGCTTCTCCAGACCCCGGGAACCCACCGCACCAAGTCCCAGTTTTAGTCCAAACTGAGCCGACATTTCGGACATGATCATGGCTCGGTTTGGACTAAAACTGGGACTGGTCTCGCTCAGCGCAACGAGTGGTGGTTGAAGAAGTCCATGATCAGGGGAGTCGCGTCGATCGGCGCGGGTTGGTCGGAGTCCGGGTTCGGGTGGGTGGCCGGCCAGTCGTGGGCGACCGAGTCCATCCGGTAGTGGGTGACCTCGGCACCGCCATCGCAGGCCCGGTAGTCGACGGTGCTCACCCCGTCGCCGAGGTTGCGGGTGACCGGAGTCGGGTCGCAGCCGTTTCGCTCGCCCCAGCCCGCCAGCCAGTCGGGGATCGGCGGGAGCCCTCGGGCCTCGTCACCGTCGTAGGGGATCGTCTCGTCCGCCACGCCGTGGAAGTCGAGGATCGGCGCCGAGCGCGAGGGCTCGCAGTCACCGCCCTGCGGGTAGAAGGCGCCGGAGACCGGTGCGAAGGCCGCGATCCGGTCGCTCATGCGGCACGCGAGAACCCCAGTGAACCCGCCGCCGTTGGACTTGCCCGCGGCGTAGACGCGCGCCGGATCCACGCAGAGATCGCGCTCCAGCTCGTCGAGCAGGTCGCCGGTGAACCGGACGTCGTCGACGTCGGCCGAGTACGGAGCTCCCTGCCAGGCGGTCTCGCCGTCGGTGCCGACGAGGCCCTGCGGGTACACCGCGATGGCGTCGGTGCCGGAGAACTCCGACAGCTCCTCCTGGTACGCGGAATCCCGGGTGTGCCCGTGGAAGGACAGCACCACCGGAGTCGGGCGCGCCGGGACGTAGTTCTCCGGCACGTGCAGCAGGTAGGTGCGGGTGACACCGCCGGAGACGATCTCCTCGGTCACCGATTCCCCGGGCACGACCGCGGTGTTCCCGCAGCCCGCGCTCGGCGCCGGATGACCTGGCACCTCGGCGTGAGCGGGTGCGGCGAGCAGGACCAGCGCCGCCGCGACGATCGAATGAACCGCAATGCCACGAATTCTCAGGTCAGGCACCGTTGCCTCCCAGCTCGATCACTCAGACCTGAGGATCATCGGCCACCGGAGGCCGCAGCGGCCACTTCTGTTCATTGCGGTCACGAATTCACGGCCGCACCCGCCACAACGCGTCCATCGGGACCGCTCGCACCTTGTCGCCGAACGGCAGCGTCTGCTGCCCGGTGTAGAGCACGTAACCCGCGACGAACCGCTCGCCGACCTGCTTCTCCAGATGCCGCATTCCTGCCAGGTCCTCACCGCGCACCGTCGAGCCCGCTTTCACCTCAACCCCGATCACGCGCCCGTCCGGGGTCTCGATGACCGCGTCCACCTCGACCTTGTCCTTGGTCCGGTAGTGGAACAGCTGCCCTCTCTCCTCGGACCAGGTCAGCTGCCTCGCGAGCTCCATGACCACGAGGTTCTCCAACACCGCTCCCGCCGAGCCGCCCGGCTCCGCCAGTCGGTTCACGTCCTGGCCGAGGAGATGGCAGACCACGCCGGTGTCGGTGAACGCGAGTTTCGGCGTGCTCACGACGCGGTGCGTGTGCCCGGAAGACCAAGCGGGAATCCGCTTGATCAAGAACACCGATCCGAGCAGATCGAGGTAGCGCGTGAGCGTGGTGCGCGGAATGCCCGACTGGTTCGACAGCGCCGAAGGGACGAGCAGCCCTCCTGCACGCCCCGCGAGCAGCGCCAGCAACCGCATCAGCTCGCCGTGACGCTCAATGCTGGCCAGTTCCAGCACATCTCGCTCGATGAGCGTGGATAAGTAGGAGTTGAAAAACGCACTCCGCCTGCGCGGAGTGCGCCGAACCGCCTCGGGGAAACCGCCGATCGTGGCTCGCTCCAGGTAGTCTCGCCGCCGCAGCGTCGACGAATGATCGAGGTGCGGACCGTGCGCGAACGCGGCATCGATGAATGCGTCGGGCTCCCCGTCGATCTCCCCCTGGGAGAACGGCCACAGCTCGATGATCTCCATGCGTCCGGGAAGCGCATCGGGGAGCGCCCGCAAGGCGAGCACGCGCGACGAACCGGTCAGCAGGAACCTGCCTGGGCGCGGATCCTGATCAACGGTCAACTTGATGGAGCTGAGCAGCTCCGGCGCCAACTGGATCTCGTCGATCACCATCAGGCCGTTGTGCTCGACGAAATCAGCGGGAGCACCACTCGCGGCTTCAGCGGTGGTCGGGTCGTCGAGGAAGCGCATCGTGGGATTGTCGGAACGCTCCGCCGTGAGCCGGGTGAGCGTGCTCTTGCCCGCCTGCCTCGCACCGTTCACCAGCACCACGCGAGTATCACCGAGAGCCTCGGTCACGAGACCCTCGGCATGCCGCTCGACCAGCGAATTCTTGATGCTCACGCCCACCACTATAAATGATCAGTGGTCACTTGGCCGCCTGATCTGTGGGCAATTGGCCGAAGGTTCTGTGGACATCTGGCCGCCGGTTCTGTGGGCACCTGGCCGCCGGGTTCGTGGACGGATAGCCGCCTGGGTCCGGGGTGGGCGGGTCGGTCACTCCTCGGCTGCGAGCTGGCCGCAGGCCGCTGCGATCTCCTGGCCTCGGGTGTCCCTGACCGTGCACGAGACGCCGGTCTCGCGGACGCGACGGACGAACTCGCGCTCGACCGGCTTCGGGCTGGCGTCCCACTTGCTGCCCGGCGTCGGGTTCAGCGGGATCAGGTTGACGTGCGCGAACTGGCCGAGGTGCTTCTTGAGCAGCTTGCCGAGCAGGTCGGCGCGCCACGGCTGGTCGTTGATGTCGCGGATCAAGGCGTACTCGATCGACACCCGCCTGCCGGTGTGATCGGCGTAGCCGCGGGCGGCGTCGAGTACCTCCGCGACGTTCCAGCGGTTGTTGACCGGCACGAGCGTGTCCCGCAGCTCGTCGTCCGGGGTGTGCAGCGACACCGCGAGCGTGACGTGCAGGTTCTCGGCCGTCATCTTCCGGATCGCCGGCACCAGGCCGACGGTGGAGACGGTGACCGAGCGCTGCGACAGGCCGAGTCCGTCCGGGGCCGGATCGCAGATGCGGTGCACCGCGTCGATCACCCGCCGGTAGTTGGCCAGCGGCTCACCCATGCCCATGAACACGACGTTCGACAACCGGCCGGGTCCGCCGGGGACCTCGCCGTCGCGCATCATCGCCGCGGCCGAGCGGACCTGGTCGACGATCTCCGCGGTCGAGAGGTTGCGCTGCAGCCCACCTTGGCCGGTGGCGCAGAACGGGCACGCCATGCCGCAGCCCGCCTGGCTGGAGATGCACACCGTCGCGCGGTCCGGGTAGCGCATCAGGACGCTCTCCAGCAGCGTCCCGTCGTGCGCCTTCCACAGCGTCTTGCGCGTGGTGCCCTCGTCGGTGTCGAGGTTGCGCACCGTGCTCAGCAGCTCCGGCAGCAGGGCGGCGCCCAGCGCCTCGCGGCTGCCCGCCGGGATGTCGGTCATCGACTCGACGTCGGCGTTGAGCCTGCCGAAGTAGTGGTTGGCGAGCTGCTTGGCGCGGAACGGCTTCTCCCCCAGCTCGGCGACGACGGCCTTCCGCTCCTCGGCGGAGAGGTCGGCGAGGTGGCGCGGCGGCTTGCCGCGGCGCGGGGCGTCGAAGACGAGCGGCAGGGATTTCGTAGACATAGCGCCCTACAGTCTCCCACGCCGGGTGACGACCTTGGTGGGCAGCCGGTTCCACCGCCTGGTTGGACTTCACGACTCCCCGAGGTATGTTTTTCGCCGTGGCGAAAACCGGAGTGGCGACGAGCCGAAACATCGCCGTCCTGGCCGTGCTCGCAATGCTCGTGTCGGCCTGCGGAACGAGCCTGAGCAGGCCCGACGACGACCGCAAGCACGTCGTGACCACCTTCACCGTGCTCGCCGACATGGCGCGCAACGTCGCCGGCGACGCCCTCGTCGTCGAGTCGATCACCAAGCCCGGCTCGGAGATCCACGAGTACGAACCCACGCCCAGCGACATGCTGGAGGCTGCCAAAGCCGATGTGGTGCTCGACAACGGGCTCGGCCTGGAACGCTGGTTCGACCGGTTCGTGCAGCGCAGCGAGGCCCAGCACGTGACGCTGACCGAGGGCGTCGACCCCATCCCGATCCGCAGCGGCGAGTACCAGGGCAAGGCGAACCCGCACGCGTGGATGTCGCCGCGCACGGCCGCCACCTACGTGACCAACATCAGGGACGCCTTCATCCGGATCGACCCGGCGCACGAGGCGACCTTCCGCGCGAACGCCGACGCCTACCTCGCGAAGCTCGCCGAGATCGACCGCTACCTGCGCGACCAGCTCGCCACTCTGCCCGAGTCGCACCGGGCGCTGGTCAGCTGCGAAGGCGCCTTCTCCTACCTCGCGCGCGACGCGGGCCTGCGCGAGGCGTACCTGTGGCCGGTCAACAGCGAGTCCGAGGGAACACCGCAGCAGATCAAGGACACCACCCAGTTCGTCCGGGACAACGAAGTGCCGACGGTGTTCTGCGAGTCCACCGTCAACGACGGCCCGCAGCGGCAGGTCGCCGCCGAGACCGGGGCCGAGCTGGGCGAGAAGCTCTACGTCGACTCGCTCTCCGGGCCTGAGGGCCCGGTCCCGACCTACCTCGACCTGCTGCGCCACGACGCGCGCGCCATCGTCGCCGGACTGCGCGGAGGGACACCGTGACCGCCATCACCGCTCACCACCTCACCGTTCGCTACGGCGAGGTGCTCGCCCTCGACGACGTGTCGGTGGACGTCCGCGAAGGCCGCATCTGCGGTCTCCTCGGGATGAACGGATCGGGCAAGTCCACCCTGTTCAAGTCCCTGGTGGGCCTGGTCCGGCCGGACGCCGGCGAGATCAGGATCATGGACCGCGACCGCAAGCAGGCCCGGCGCGAAGGGCTCATCGCGTACGTGCCGCAGTCCGAGGCGGTCGACTGGACCTTCCCCGTGACGGTCTCCGACGTGGTGCTGATGGGCCGTTACGGAGACCTGGGCCCGACCAGGCGGCCGCGCCGCGCCGACAAGGCCGCGATGCGCTCCGCGCTGACCCGCGTGGGCCTCACCGAGCTGGCCGACCGCCCCATCGGGGAGCTCTCCGGCGGCCAGCGCAAGCGGACCTTCGTCGCGCGCGGGATCGCGCAGGACGCCCGGCTGCTGTTCCTGGACGAACCCTTCGCCGGGGTGGACAAGAAGTCCGAGGCGATGATCAGCGCTCTGCTGCGGGAACTCCGCGATGAGGGGCGCACCGTGGTCATCTCCACCCACGACCTCGCCAGCGTCCCCGAGCTGTGCGACGAGGCGATCCTGCTGCAGCAGCGGGTGATCGCCCACGGCGCGATCGAGGAGGTCCTGGCGCCCGAGATGCTGGCCCGCACGTTCGGAGTGGAGGCACGATGATCGAGTGGCTGATCGAGCCCCTCCAGTTCGGGTTCATGCAGCGGGCCCTGCTGGTGAGCCTCGTCGCGGGCCTGGTGTGCGCGGTGCTGTCGTGCTGGGTGACGCTGATCGGCTGGTCGCTGCTGGGCGACGCCGTGTCGCACGCCGTGCTCCCGGGCGTCGTCCTCTCCTACGTGCTGGGGATGCCGTTCTCGGTGGGGGCGTTCCTGTTCGGCAGCCTCGCGGTCGGGCTGATCGCGGGGGTGCGCAGCACCACCCGGCTCAAGGGCGACGCCGCCATCGGCGTGGTGTTCACCGGGCTGTTCGCACTCGGTCTGGTGCTGGTCTCGCGGATCCCCAGCCAGGTGGACCTCAACCACATCCTGTTCGGGAACGTCCTGGGCGTCACCGACTTCGACATCGCTCAGGTGCTGATCATCGCGGCCGTGGTCCTGTCGGTGGCGTTGCTCAAGCGGCGCGACCTCACGCTCTACGCCTTCGACCCGACCCACGCGCACGCGATCGGCATCTCCCCGCGGCGGATCAGCACCGTGCTGCTGGCGATGCTCGCGCTGACCGTGGTGGTCGCCCTGCAAGCGGTCGGAGTCGTGCTGGTGACGGCCATGCTGATCACCCCGGGAGCGACGGCCTTCCTGCTGACCAAGCGGTTCCCGCGGATGCTGGTCACGGCCGCGGGGCTGTCGGTGCTGTGCGCGGTGACGGGCACCTACCTGAGCTTCCACATCGACACCTCCACCGGGGGCATGATCGTGGTCTGCCAGTCCGCGGTGTTCGCGCTGGCCTACCTGCTCTCACCCGGGCAGGGCCTCATCCCCCGCGCGCTGCGGCGACGTTCGGCCGTCGGTGACCGAGCGACCGCGAGCGCGGTGCCGCCCGTATCGTGAAAGTCATGCCGAGTGAAACCGAGCGCCCGTCGTCTTCGGTCGAGGACTACCTCCGGGCGATCTACGGGCTCAGCGAGCGAGGCGAGCCCGTCACCAACGCGACGCTGACCGCGCGTCTCGGCCTCAGCCCGTCCTCGGTCTCGGGCATGATCAACAAGCTGGACCAGCTCGGCCTGGTCACCCACGTCCGCTACCGCAGCGTCGAGCTCACCCCCGAAGGCCGCCGGCTCGCGCACTCCGTGCTGCGCAGGCACCGGCTGATCGAGCTGTTCCTGGTCGAGGAGCTCAACTACCGCTGGGACGAGGTGCACCGCGAAGCCGACGCGCTGGAGCACGCCGTCTCCGACGAACTCGTCGAGCACATCTCGGCGAAGCTGGGGAACCCCACCGTGGATCCGCACGGCGATCCCATCCCCACCGCCGACGGCACGCTCGCCGCGAACAGGGCCTTGCAGCTCGACCAGATCGAGCCCGGCACGGTCGGGACCATCGCGCGCGTCTGGGACACCGACTCCGAACTGCTGCGCTACCTCACCGAGCACGGCATGACGCTGGGTTCGCGGATCGAGATCGTGGAGCGCAAGCCCTTCGGCGGGCCGCTGGTGGTGCGCGTGGGCGAACCCCCGCACGCCGAAACCCACTTCGTGGGCGACGAGATCGCGGCAGCGCTGTCGATCAGCGTGCAGAGCTAGGTTCGCCGGTCAGCCGCGAACCGACCGCGCGGGAGTGCACCACCTGCTGCGCCGGGCGTTCCGGCAGCGGCTCGACCTGGGCGACCTCGTCGCCGTAGATCTGCTCGGTGATCAGCCTGCTGTGCAGCTCGTCCGTGCGATGCGCGCCGAGAACCGCCATGAGCAGGTCGAATCGGCTGCTGGTCAGCGCCACGGCGACGTAGCAGAAACCGCCCATCCCGGCGAAGACCAGGCTGGCGACGATCCACATGTCGAAGCCTTGCGCCAAGGTCACCACAGAAGCGCCCAGCACCATGGCGGATCCGAACGCGACGACGCGCGCGATGATCGCCTGCCGGAGCATCGAGCGGAAGACGGGGTGCTGCTGGCTCAGCTGCCTGATGATGCGCGCACGCTCCCGGCCGTCCAGTTGAGCAAGCCGGCTGAGGCCCGCGGTGACCGGCTGCGCCGCGCGGAATGCCATGGCTGCTCCTGAAAAACCCGAGTACGTGCATACGACATCCACCAGTCGATCACGCGGTCGTGCGGCTATCAAGGCGTCATTCGGGCGCTTCGCATTGCGGGAGTACGACGAAGACGTGACGCTGCCTACACGAAGGGCCCGCTTGATCGCATCGAGGGGCCGCTGGTGCCGTTTTCGGGAGTGATCGTCGTGAGCATTCCACTGGGTGCGCCCGGGTGGACCGACCTGACGTCGCAGGACGTCGAGGCCGCGCGCGAGTTCTACACCGGGCTGTTCGGCTGGCGCTGGGTCCAGCGCAGCGACTACAACATCGCGTTCCGGGACGACACCCCGGTCGCGGGCTTGATGAGACCGGAATCCGACGACATCCCCACCGCGTGGACGCTGTACCTGGAGTGCGGGTCCACGCGACGCGCGACCGAACGGGTCCGGGCCCTGGGCGGCAAGGTCATCATCCCGCCGACCGACACACCGGGGCACGAGATGTTCATGATCGCCGAGGACCCGGGCGGGGCGGTCGTGGGCCTGTGGGAAGCGCCGGACAACGCCGTGTTCGGCTGGGGTCGCGCGGGCGCGCTGTGCTGGGCCGAGCTGCACACCCGCGACGGCGCGGCCACCGACCCCTTCTACGCGGACCTCCTGGCCTACCGGCAGGAGCAGATCGGCGAGCAGGGCGGCGCGTTCGACTACACCGTCTGGTACGTCGGTGACCAGCCGACTCTGGGGCGCTTCGAGTCCGGCCTCGCGCTGCCGGACGGCGTCCCGCCGCACTGGCAGCTGTACTTCCAGGTCGATCCCGACCACGACACCGACGCCGCCGTCGCCAAGGCCCAGTCGCTGGGCGGTGAAGTGCTGCGGGAGCCCTCCGACTCCCCGCACGGCCGGACGGCGGTGCTGCGGGACGTCGTCGGCGCCACCTTCACCGTCATCGACACCGCCCGGCGAACGGGCGAGTGATCAGTCCAGCAGCACCGGGTCGAGCTCGGCGAGGTGGTCGTGGTCGGCGATCACCTCGATCTCGGAGATCCGGCCGTCGCGAGTGGTCACGATGAACACCGAGTGCGCCTTGCCGCGAGGCGCGTAGGCGGCGCCGATGGAGTCGGCGATCAGCGCCGGGCGCGCCAGCTTGGCACCGTTCTGGAACGCCTTGGCGACGACGTCCGCACCGCGCGATTCCGCCGCGAGCGCAGGGGCACCGGCCTTGCGGGCGCGAGCCGCGGTGTCCACCGCGCGCTGATCGGCGCGCAGCACGACATCCGGGTCGAGCACGGACAGCAGGCCCTCGAAGTCGCCTTCGCGAGCCGCTCGCAGGAACGCCTCGACGACTTCGCGCTGCGCGACCAGGTCGGGCTCCGGCTCGCCGCTCCGCCGCACCCTGCGACGGGCGCGGCTGGCGAGCTGCCGGGTGGCCGTCGCGCTGCGCCCCACGATCGGGGCGATGTCGTCGAAGGGCACCGCGAACATGTCGTGCAGGACGAACGCGAGCCGTTCGGCCGGTTCCAAGGCGTCGAGCACGACGAACAGGGCCAGCCCGACGGAGTCGGCCATCACCGCTTCCGCTTCCGGGGTCGGTCCTTCCGACGGCTCCGGCAGGTCCTCGGCCGGTTGCTCGGGCCTGGAGCGGCGGGCGCGGAGCATGTCCAGGCAGACCCGGCCGACGATCGTGGTCAGCCAACCTCCCAGATTGGCGACGTCATCGGTACCCGCGCGGTCCACGCGCAGCCACGCCTCCTGCACCGCGTCCTCGGCCTCGGTGTGCGAACCGAGCATCCGCAGCGCGACCGCCTTCAACCGCCTGCGGTGCTGCTCGAAGCGCTTCGCCAGAAAATCGCTGTCGTCCATCGGTCACATTCCTCCGTCGCCGCCCGTCATGGGGAAAGACGAGCCGGGACCGGCTCATGTGACAGGGAGGCACTCATGCAAGCACGGATGAACAACCCCGCGATGCTCCTGCCGGACGCTTTCAAGTCGATCCAGGCGTTGATGAAGACGATTCACTCGGTCGACATCCCGGCGGAAACCCTGGAGCTGGTGCACCTGCGCTCCAGCCAGATCAACGGCTGCAGCTTCTGCGCGCACTACAGCTCCAAGCAGCTCAAGGCGCTCGGGACCAGCGACGATAAGCTCTGGGCGGTGGCGGCTTGGCGGGAGGCTCCCTTCTTCGATGACGGCGAGCGCGCCGCGCTGGAGCTGGCCGAGGCCACGACCCGCCTCGCCGACAAGGGCGACGCCGTCGACGACGAGCTCTGGAAGCGGATCAGCGAGCACTACGACGAGGAGCAGATCGCGGCCCTGACCCTGATGATCGGCGTGTCCAACCTGTTCAACCGCGTCAACGCCGTCACCAGGCAACCCGCAGGCGCCACCTTCTAACCCCTGAACCCGGGAGACCGAGCACGGAGGCCGGGGGGCAGTTTTGGTCCGAATTGTCCGGGCAAAACGGACTTCGATCATGGACGGTTCGGACCAAAACTGCCCGAGGTCCCCGACTCACGGGGTGAGGAGGCCTGCGGGCTTGGTCCTCGTCCTCAGGCGGTAGGTCACCGGGATGGTGAGCCCTGCGGTTTCCGCCGCCGCCCGGGCGGCCGTCCTCGCCGAGAACTCGATGCCCAGGACCGCCTCCAGAGTCCGGCGGTCATCGAAGCGCCAGCGAGTGGGCACCGAGATGCTCGTGAAGTGGTGGCGGGCGAAGAACGACTCGATGCCGTCCGGATCGATCTGCGGCGCGTCCGCGCGCATCCACGCACCGTAGGGCGCCGTCGCGGCGTCCAGGTCGACGATCGCGATCGTGCCGCCCGGCCTCAGCACCCGCTCCGCCTCCGCTAGACCCGGTTCGCACCCGGGACCGAAGAAGTACGCGGTGCGGGCGTGCACCAGGTCGGCGCTGCCCTCGTCCAGCGGGAGCCGCTGGGCGGGAGCGACCTCGACCTCCACGCCCGGCGTGCCCGAGGTCCGGGCCTGGGCGCGCTCCGCGAGCGGCGAGTGCGGCTCGACACCGATCACCGACCGGGCGCTGCCGGCGAAGACGGGCAGATGGAAGCCATCACCGCAGCCCACGTCGACCACGTCGAGCCCCGCCCAGTCGCGCTCGGCGCGCAGCGCCTCCCACACCGCCCCGTCCGGGTCCTGAGCGGTGTTCTCCGCCTCGTAGACCTCGGGCCAGTTCCAGATGTTCGGGCTCGGCCTGACCTCGGGACCGCGCTTCGCCCGCCAGGTCCGCATCAGCCGGGGATGAGCCAGAACAGCATCATCCACGCCAGCGGCGCCGACGGGAGCAGCGAATCCATCCGGTCCATCAGACCGCCGTGACCGGGCAGCAGGTTGCCCATGTCCTTGATCCCCAGGTCGCGCTTGATCACCGACTCCATCAGGTCGCCAATCGTCGCGCTGCACACCAGCGCGGCGCCCACCAGCACGCCCATCCACCACTGGCCGTCGAGCAGCAGCCACACCGACAGCGCACCGGCCAGAATCCCGCCGACCAGCGAGCCGCCGAAGCCCTCCCAGGACTTCTTCGGGCTGATGACCGGCGCCATCGGGTGCTTGCCGAACAGCACGCCGAACGCGTAACCGCCGGTGTCCGAGGCGACGACGCAGATCAGGAACACCATCGCCCGGAACGCCCCGTCCTCGGGACGCACCAGCATCGCGGCGAACGCGGTGAACAGCGGCACGTAGGCGGCGGTGAACACCGACGCGGTGACATCGCGCAGGTAGCCGTCAACTCCGTTGCGGAACCGCCAGACCAAGCAGGCCAGCACGGTGATCGCGAACGAGATCAGGATCCCGCGCAGGCCGAACGGCCAGGACAGCCACATCATGGCCTGCCCGCCGACCAGCACCGGCACTAATGAGATCCGGATGCCCGCCGCGCGCCGCACGGCCTGGGCCAACTCGATGGTCGACACGAGGGCGGCCGCTGCGGCGATGCCGATGAACACGAACCGGACCATCAGCAACGACAGGATCACGGCCGCCCCGAGCACGACACCCACGCCGATCGCGGCGCGGAGATCACGACCAGCACGGGACGGGCGCGCAGACGGGTCCGGAACGTCGGCCGACATTCCGGACTCATCTGCGCACTGGCCGGGCATCACCACTCAGACCTCGAGGAGTTCCGCTTCCTTGTGCTTGAGCAGTTCGTCGACCTGACCGGTGTAGCGGTGGGTCAGGTTGTCGAGTTCCTTCTCCGCACGGGCGCCCTCGTCCTCGCCGGCTTCGCCGTCCTTGACGATGCGCTCGATCTCTTCCTTGACCTTGCGGCGGATGCCGCGGATGGTGACCCGGCCGTCCTCGCCCTTGGACTTGGCGAGCTTGACCATCTCCTTGCGGCGCTCCTCGGTCATCTGCGGGATCGCGACGCGGATCAGCTGGCCGTCGTTGGACGGGTTGACGCCGAGGTCGGAATCGCGGATCGCCTTCTCCATCGCCTGCATCTGGCTGGCGTCGTAAGGCTTGATCACGACCAGCCGGGCTTCCGGCACGGAGACGCTCGCGAGCTGGTTCAACGGCGTCGGCGATCCGTAGTAGTCCACGACGATGCTGGAGAACATCGCGGGGTTCGCGCGACCGGTGCGGACGGAGGCCAGCCCATCCTTGGCCACCTCCACAGCCTTTTGCATCTTCTCCTCGCCTTCGAGAAGTGCTTCGTCGATCACGGCTGCTCCTTAAGTCTGCCGACCAGTGGATGTTGCAAGTGTGGCGTGTCGCTCAGCTCGCCCCCCGGGCGGCCCCACGACCAGATCAGGATCCAGCACCATCAAAGCTTCTCCGCGCCCGGGGTGCTGACCAGCGTGCCGATCTTCTCACCGCCGACCGCGCGGGCGATGTTGCCTTCCTCCATGAGGTTGAAGACCAAGATCGGCATGTGGTTGTCCATGCACAGGCTGAACGCCGTGGCGTCGGCGACCTTCAGGCCGCGTTCCAGCACCTCGCGGTGGGTGATGTGCTCGAACAGCTTGGCGTCCGGCGTCGTCTTGGGGTCGGCGGTGTACACGCCGTCGACGGCCTTGGCCATCAGCACGACCTCGCACCCGATCTCCAGCGCCCGCTGCGCGGCAGTGGTGTCGGTGGAGAAGTACGGCATGCCGGTGCCGGAACCGAAGATGACCACGCGGCCCTTCTCCATGTGCCGCATCGCGCGCCGCGGGATGTAGGGCTCCGCGACCTGGCCCATGGTGATCGCGGTCATCACCCGCGTGTCGATGCCGTGCTCGCGTTCGAGGAAGTCCTGCAGCGCCAGGCAGTTCATCACGGTGCCCAGCATCGCCATGTAGTCACCGCGCGCGCGGTCCATGCCGCGCTGCTGCAGCTCGGCGCCGCGGAAGAAGTTCCCGCCACCGATCACGATGGCCACCTCGACGCCGTCGGCGACGATCTCGCCGATCTGCCGGGCGACGGTGGCCACCACTTCGGGATCGATTCCGACGCTGCCGCCGCCGAACATCTCGCCGCCGAGCTTGAGCAGCACGCGGCCGTAACCGCGCTGAGCCGGGCCGTCGTCGGTCACTGGGATCCTCCCGCGAGAACTTGAGTGTGCACTTCTTCAGCCGATGTGCGGGTCGAGAACCGGATACCCGGCTCCTGAGCGACCGGAACCCGGCGCGGCCCCCACGAGCCCGGGTCCGTCCTTACCTTGCAAAAGCGCCCCGCCTCGACAACGGAGGCGGGGCGCCGTGCCGTCTTCCACGGCCGCCGGGGCCGGTGCGCCGGCCGAGCCCGCTGGGCACGGCCGGCAGCCGCCGCGGCGTCGGATCAGGCCTGGCCGACCTCGAACCGGACGAATCCGGTCACGGTCACGCCGGACTCGTCCAGCAGGGCCTTGACGGTCTTCTTGTTGTCCTGCACGGACGCCTGGTCCAGCAGGCAGTTCTCCTTGAAGAAGCCGTTGAGGCGACCCTCGATGATCTTCGGGAGGGCCTTCTCCGGCTTGCCCTCCTCCTTCGCCGTCTCCTCGGCGATCCGGCGCTCGTTGGCCTGGAGGTCCTCGGGGACGTCGTCGCGGGAGAGGTAGGTCGGGCGGAGCGCGGCGACCTGCATCGCGGCACCGCGAGCGGCCTCCGCGTCGTCACCGGTGTACTCGACCAGCACGCCCACGGCCGGGGGCAGGTCGGCCGAACGACGGTGCAGGTAGGTGGCCACCTGGCCGTCGAACTTCTTGACCCGGCGCAGCTCCAGCTTCTCACCGATCTTGGCGGAGAGCTCCTGGATCGCGTCGCCGACGGTCTTGTCGTCCAGCTTCGCGGCCAGCGCGGAGTCGACGTCGGTCGCACCCGCGGCGGCCGCAGCGGCGACGACCTTGTTGGCCAGCTCGATGAACTCGTCGTTCTTGGCGACGAAGTCCGTCTCGCTGTTGATCTCGATCAGCACGCCGCCCTCGGCGGCGACCAGGCCCTCGGCAGTGGCGCGCTCGGCGCGCTTGCCGACGTCCTTGGCACCCTTGATGCGCAGGCTCTCGACGGCCTTGTCGAAGTCGCCGTCGTTCTGCTCAAGAGCCTTCTTGCAGTCCATCATGCCGGCGCCGGTCAGCTCGCGAAGACGCTTGACGTCGGCCGCACTGAAGTTCGCCATCGTGCGTAGTCCGTCCCTGTTGATACGGAAGTGGAAGATCTTTCCGGATTTTCGGACCCGGCACCACGCGGAGCGCCGCGGTCAGCGGCCGTGCTCTCGCGCCCGATGCGGGTCGGTTGCCAGTGTGACTGGCGAGCAGCCTGATCGCGCTGCGCACCCGCCGGAATGCAGCGGGTGCGCAGCGCGAGTGATCAGGACTGCGCGGGCTGCTGCTCGCCGCCCTCCGCGGCCTGGCCGGAGTCGGAACCGGCCAGCAGCTCCTTCTCCCACTCGGCCAGCGGCTCGCCGCCGACCGGCTTCTCCTCGCCGCCTTCCGAAGCGCCGTTGCTGCGGCCGCTGCGGGCCATGAGGCCCTCGGCCACACCGTCGGCGACCACGCGGGTCAGCAGCGCGGCGGAGCGGATCGCGTCGTCGTTGCCCGGGATCGGGTAGTCGACCTCGTCGGGGTCGCAGTTGGTGTCCAGGATCGCGACGACCGGGATGTTCAGCTTGCGAGCCTCGCCGACGGCGATGTGCTCCTTCTTGGTGTCCACGATCCACACGGCGCTGGGCACCTTGGACATGTCGCGGATACCGCCGAGCGTCTTCTCCAGCTTGTCCTTCTCGCGGGTCAGCATCAAGATTTCCTTCTTGGTGCGACCCTCGAAGCCACCGGTCTGCTCCATGGTCTCGAGTTCCTTGAGACGCTGCAGACGGCGGTGAACGGTCTGAAAGTTGGTGAGCATGCCGCCCAGCCAGCGCTGGTTGACGTAGGGCATGCCGACTCGCAGAGCCTGCTCGGCGATCGCTTCCTGCGCCTGCTTCTTGGTGCCGACGAACAGGATCGTGCCGCCGTGGGCAACGGTCTGCTTGATGAAGTCGAACGCACCATCGATGTAGGTCAGCGTCTGCTGCAGGTCGATGATGTAGATGCCGTTGCGCTCGGTGAAGATGTAGCGCTTCATCTTCGGGTTCCAGCGCCGGGTCTGGTGCCCGAAGTGCACGCCGCTGTCGAGCAGCTGCTTCATGGTGACGACGGCCATGGCCTGTGTTCACCTCTTGTGTCGGGCGCGCCCTGTCCGGGGCGCGCGTTTGGTTTGCCGCGACGAATCGGTCGACTCGTCGCCCTGGTGCCCGGCCCGGTTCCCCCACCCGCTCCCTGAACAGGAACGGGACCGCGAAGGACCCGGTGGCCTGCCTGCAGGGGACCGGACTTATCCGGGACCGCTGCGCGGCGGCGTACGCGCGGGCACGCGTAGTCGGCTCGTGCTGACACGAAACCGCGTGAACAGTGTACTGGACGCGCAACCCGTCACCCGATCGCGGACCACGAGTTGTCCACAGCGACCCGGTTCGTCCACAGATTGGCCGTCGGTCCTGGTCATGGCGGCCGTGAGCGGGACAGGGTGGAGACGTGCGAAACGTGATCGCGATCTTGCTCGGCGCCGCCCTCGCCTGCTGCTGCGCGCTCACCGCAGCAGCCGCTCCCGCACCAGTTCCCACAAGGGTCTCACCGGCGAGCTTCGGCTGGCCGCTCGCGCCCGCGCCAGAGGTGGTCCGGCCCTTCGAAGCGCCGGGCTCGGCCTTCGGTCCAGGGCACCGCGGCGTCGATCTGGCCGGGCGCCCGGGGCAGCCCGTGCTGGCCGCGGCGGACGGCGTCGTGGTGCACGCCGGGTGGCTGGTGGACCGCGAGGTGGTGTCGGTCGAGCACGCCGACCGCATGCGCACCAGCTACGAGCCGGTCTCACCGGAGGTCAGCGCGGGCGACCGGGTCGCGCGGGGCCAGGTCATCGGGCACCTGGAACCCGGGCATCCCGAGTGCGCGACCGCGGCCTGCTTGCACTGGGGCCTGCGCGAGGGCGACGAGTACCGGGACCCGCTGCAGCTGCTCCGAGGCGCTCGGGTGCGACTGCTGGCCTGGTGAAGCAGGAGGTCAGCTCGGCTCGGTGAGCTTGGTGCGCAGGCGCAGGACGGCGCGGGTGTGCAGCTGGCAGACGCGGGACTCGGTGACGCCCAGGACCCGGCCGATCTCGGCGAGCGTGAGGTTCTCGAAGTAGTAGAGCGTGACCACCACGCGGTCCCGCTCGCTGAGCCGTTCTACGGCCTCGGCGAGCTGACGGCGGCTGTCGCGATCGACCAGGGCGGCGACCGGGTCCTCGGCGCGGTCGTCGGGCAGCGTCTCCGCCAGCGAGGCCTGCGCGTGGCCAGCACCGATCAGGTCGTCCAGTGCCACGACGCTGGTCATCTGCAGCTGAGCGAACAGCTCGCGCAGCTCCTCGGTGGACAGTTCCAGCTCGTCGGCCAGTTCCGAGTCCGTGGCGGTGCGCTGCAGCTTGGCCTCCAGCCGCTCCAGCGCGCGCTCCACGTCGCGGGCGCGGCTGCGCACCGAGCGCGGGACCCAGTCCTGCGCGCGCAGATCGTCGAGGATCGCGCCGCGAATGCGCTGCATCGCGTAGGTCTCGAACTTCAGGCCGCGTTCGGGCTCGAACTTCTCGATCGCGTCGACCAGGCCGAATATCCCGGACTGGATCAGGTCGGAGATCTCCACGTGCGACGGCAGACCGGTGCCCACCCGGCCGGCGACGTACTTGACCAGCGGCGCGTAGTGCAGGACCAGCCTGTCGCGCAGCTCCTGGGACGGCCGCTCCCCGAACGACTGCCACAGCGCGACGATGCCGGCCTCGACCTCGTCACCGCTGCGCTGGCCGTGGGTGTCCCACGCCGACTCGACGGCGGCGAGCGCGAGCGCGCCCGGCGGCTTCGGTCGCTGGCCGTTGGCCACGCCGCCGTGATCGCGTGCGTTCCCCGGCGCCGAGCTCGATCGCGCGGCCACCGTGTAGGAGCCGCCCCCGGCGTGGTCAGGAACGGGGGTGGGTTCGGTCATGGATCGCCTTCAGCCGTTCAACGGTCACGTGGGTGTAAAGCTGGGTCGTTGCGAGCGTAGCGTGACCAAGCAACTCCTGAACGCTACGGAGGTCTGCGCCGCCTTCCAACAAATGGGTCGCAGCCGAGTGCCGAAGTCCGTGCGGCCCGAGATCCGGTGCTCCGCCGACCGCGCCGACGGCATCGTGAACGGTCCGCCTCGCTGTTCTGGGATCGAGGCGTCCACCCCGGACTCCCAGGAACAACGCTGCGCTCGACGGGTCACGCAGCAGTTTAGGCCGTCCGCTTCGGAGCCATAGATCGAGTGCCGCATCGGCGGGTAGGCCGAACGGCACGACGCGCTCCTTGTCGCCTTTGCCGATCACCCGCAGAACACGGCGTTCGCGGTCCACATCGCCGATGTCCAGGCCGCACAGCTCGGCGACGCGAACACCAGTGGCGTACAGCACTTCCACGACAGCGTGATCACGGAGAGCGACTGGATCGCCCTGTTCCGCACCGGACGCCGACGCGCTCATGGCGGCGCCCGCCTGGTCGGCGCGCAAGACCGGCGGCAGCTTGCGCTGGCGCGAGGGCACGGCCAGCTTCGGCCCGGGATCCCCGGGCAGCAGCCCGGCTTTGAACGCCCAAGCGGTGAAGGCGCGCGCGGAGGCCGTCTTCCGGGCCAGCGTCGAACGACTGGCCCCCGCGCTGTGCTGCGCGGACAGCCATTCGCGCAGCACCGAGAGGTCGAGCCCGCGCAGCCCCGCGTCGCCCGCGACCCCGGCTAAGTGCGCCAGGACCGAGACCACATCGGTGACGTATCCGCGCACCGTGTGGGTGGAGAGCCCGCGTTCGACCGCGAGGTGCCGCTCGAATGAGTCCGCAGCGGAGCCCAGTTCTTCGGGCAGCCCGGCCCGCACCTCGCGGAGATCGGGCCGGCTCGCTCGCGCGGGGCGTCCACCGGTCATGCCCCGACGCTCGTCGCAATCGATTCTCCGGTCAAGCATCGCCACGCGAATTCCACTGTTTCCGTGGTCACGTTGCGAAATCATGCCATTACATGTTGTCAACGAAGATCGCTGGGTACAGCTTCCTCGCGGATTGAACCCGCAGATCGGAGCGAGTCTCCCTTCCATTCTCCGGAATTTCTTTCACGAATCTTTCACACTTCTTTCTTTTCGCCTCAAGACCGCGCTCCACCCCCATTCCGTTCGTTTCACGAAACCTCCGAGTTCCAGTTCGGGGAGCACGGCACGGACCCGGGCCAGCGGCAAGCCGCAATCGCGGGCCAGTTCCTCGGTCCCGGCGGAGTCCATTCCGGTCAGGGCGTCGTGGACGCGTCGCGCGTCCTGGTGCAGCCGGTCGGTGGCGCGCGAGCCCGCCGCCACCTCCTGCGCCGGGCTCACCCCCAGCGGGGTGAGCAGCTCGACGACCTCCTCGGTGCGGGTGACCAGCACCGCCTGCCCCGAGCGCACCATCGCGTGGCAACCGACCGAGTTCTGCGAGGTGACCGGTCCCGGCACCGCCAGCACCGGACGCCCCAGCAGGTCCGCGGTGTTCGCGGTGTTGGCCGCACCGCTGCGCGCCCCCGCCTCCACGACCACCGTGGCCCTCCCCATGGCGGCGATCAGCCGGTTGCGCACCAGGAAGCGGTGCTTGCGCGGTGGAGTCCCCGGTGGGTACTCGCTGATCACCGAGCCCTGATCAGCGATGGCGCGCAGCAACCTCCCGTGCCCCGCCGGGTAGTCCACGTCCGCGCCGCAGGCCAGGAACGCCACCGTGCGCCCGCCTGCCGACAGCGCTCCCCGGTGAGCCGCGCCGTCGATGCCGTAGGCCGCGCCCGAGACCACCCCGAACCCTGCCTCGGACAGGCCGTTCCCGAGTTCCGCGGCCACGTGCTCGCCGTATCCCGACGCAGCGCGAGCGCCCACCACCGCGACCGCGCGCTCGGTGAACTCCGCGAGCCCGCCCTGGCCGCGCACCCACAGCGCGAGCGGCTCGGCCATGTCCGGCAGCTCCACCTCACGCGCTCCGGCGAGCTCGGTGAACGCCTCGGCCGGCCACTCCGGTTGCTCCGGCACGAGCAGGCGCAGCCCTGCCTGCTCACCCGCTCTCAGGACCCGCTCTCCGGAGACGTCGGCGCGCCTCGCCTCGACCTCCGCCAGCACCGGGGCAGGAGCCCGCGCCCGCAGGATCGCGTCCACCGCACCCCTGGCACCGCGCTCGGCGACGAACCGCGCCAACGCCTGCGCCGGAGGCTCCGCCACGGCTGAGAGGAACGCCCTGGCCTGAAGCAGCTCCCGCCGGGTCTTCTCGCTCAGCGTTGCCCACGTGCCCATCACACGGCCCTCCTGTCCCGGAACTCCAGCGCGGCGGCCACGTGATCGGCCGTCGGTCGCGAACTCCCGTCGAGATCTGCCAGCGTCCACGCCACCCGCAGGCAGCGATCGGCTCCGCGGGCGGTGATCGCGCCCGCCTCCAGCCCGCGTTCGAGCAGCGCCGTGGTCGTGTCCGGCAGCGCGAACTCCCTGCGCAGCACGGTCCCCGGGACTTCGGTGTTGGTGCGCCAGCCGTGACCGGCCCACCTCTCCCGCGCCACCGACCGCGCCCGCACGACCCGCTCGCGCACCACCGCCGTGCTCTCCGGCTCAGCGCCCGCTCCGGACCTCATCGCTGAGACCGGGCGGGTGCGCACCCGCAGGTCGACCCGGTCCAGCAGCGGCCCGGACAGCTTGCCCAGGTAACGACGCCGCGCCTGCGGAGCGCACTGGCAATCGAGCTCCCTGGCCGGTGCGCACGGGCACGGGTTCGTCGCCAGCACGAGCTGGAACCGCGCCGGGTAGCGCAGCGTCCCGTCACGGCGGGCGAGCCTGATCTCCCCTTCCTCCAACGCCGTGCGCAACGCCTCCAACCGCTTGGGCCCGAGCTCGCAAGCCTCGTCCAGGAGCAAGATCCCCCGGTGCGCTCTGCTGACGGCGCCGGGCCTGGCGAGCCCGGTGCCGCCGCCGATCAGGGCCGGAATCGACAACGACGGGTGCGGAGCGACGAACGGTGGGCTGCGCACCAACGACCCGGTGGATTCCTCGCCCAGCGAGCGCAGGGCCGTGACCTCCAGGGACTCCGGCCTCGAGAGCTCGGGCAGGAGCCCGCAGAGCCGCTTCGCCAGCATCGTCTTGCCCGTTCCCGGCGGGCCCACCATGAGCAGGTGGTGACCGCCTGCGGCGGCGACCTCCAGCGCCCAGCGGGCTTCCGGCTGGCCGAGCACGTCGGACAGGTCGGGCTCCTCGTCTCGCTCGGGTTCGGCCACCGGCGGCGGGTCCTCGCACAGCTCGGCCAGCTCGCGCAGCCAGGCGACCACCTCCCTCAGGTGCTCCGCGCCGAGGATCTCGATGCCGTCCACCAGGTGCGCCTCGGCCAGACCCTCGACCGGCACCACCGCGCGCCGCATTCCCGAGCGACGCGCGGCCAGCAGGGCGGGCAGCAGACCGCGCACCCGCCGCAACCGCCCGTCCAGGGCGAGCTCGCCGAACAGCACCGTGCCCGCCAGCCTGTGCGGCGGGACCTGCTCGCTGGCGGCGAGCACCGCGCAGGCCAACGCCAGGTCGTAGGACGTGCCGCCCTTGGGCAGCGCGGCCGGCGACAGCGCCAGCGTGATCACCCGGT
Source organism: Saccharopolyspora tripterygii (assembly GCF_054778355.1). Lineage (NCBI taxonomy): Bacteria > Bacillati > Actinomycetota > Actinomycetes > Pseudonocardiales > Pseudonocardiaceae > Saccharopolyspora > Saccharopolyspora tripterygii. The sequence continues at coordinate 404,648 of NZ_BAAGZP010000018.1, forward strand.
CTGCGGGCCACTCCTCGCGGCAGTTCTGGACGGCCGCGCACACCCGGTTCTTGGCCTCCTTCAACGCGCTGTCGGGCAGGCCGATGAGCTGCACGGACGGCAGCCCGGAGCGCACGTCGGCCTCGATCTCCACCAGGACGCCGTCCACCCCGAACAGCGCGACCGCCCACGTCTTGCGCAGCGCCATTCAGAACACCCCCGGCAGATGCTCGACGCGCGCCTGCTCACCCGGTGGCCACAGCACCGAGACGACGTCGAAGCGCACCCGGCAGCCGACCAGGGCGCGCTCGGTGAGCCAGGCCCGGGCGACACCGCGGATCCGGGCGATCTTGTCCGGACCGACGGCGTGCAGCGGACCGCCGTAGTCCACCCCGGAACGCGCTTTGACCTCGCAGAACACGACGACCTCGCCGTCGGTGGCGACGATGTCCAGCTCGCCGCGAGGACATCGCCAGTTGCGGTCGAGGACGGTCAGCCCGTTCCGCTCCAGCAGTTCGGCGGCCATCCGCTCGCCGACCCGGCCCAATTCGTGCCTGCGCCCGCCGACGAGGTGGTCGGACAGCGGCGTGGTGATCTTGTCGGTGCGCACGGGAACCTCCCCAGGAAATCGAGTCGAGTGCTCCCGTCCCGGAGAGGACCAAAACTGCTCGGCACCAACGGTTCCGGAAACGGGATGAACTCCACGTTGCCCATTGCCGACCGAATTTCCAAACAGATTTCCGAATCTGTGGACAAATTGGTCCCCTGTGGACAAACAACGCTCACACCTACGTGTAGCGGATTTCCCGCATCCGGGTATTGGTCACCGCGCATTCCCCGGCATCCCTCGCGCTGCGCGCACGAAAAACCCGGGCGGCCGAATTCGGCCGCCCGGGCATCTGAGCCTTGTTCGGGGTCCCCCTACGACCCGAACGGCCCGTTCTCCGGCAACCGGAGATCGGGCTTGTCCAACTCCTCGACGTTGACGTCCTTGAAGGTGATCACCCGAACGTTCTTGACGAACCTCGCCGGGCGATACATGTCCCAGACCCAGGCGTCGGACATCGACACCTCGAAGTAGACCTCGGAGTCGGAGTTGCGCACCTGGACGTCGACCACGTTGGCCAGGTAGAAGCGCCGTTCGGTCTCCACGACGTAGGTGAACTGACCGACGATGTCGCGATACTCCTTGTAGAGCTGCAGCTCCATCTCGGTCTCGTACTTTTCGAGATCCTCGGCGCTCATCGGTGTGCGAGCCCTTCTGCGTTTCCGTTCGGACTACAAGGCCTCATTGTCCACCACTTCCCCCTTCGAAGCATCGAACAAACCGGGCTTGCTGGTCACAGCGCGCGGCGAACGCATCCCGTGCTTCGTGGCAGCTGCCACAACGTTGGCGTAGGACCAGCGGTGCTGCACGCTCGGACCGTGCTCGGTCATCCGCTGGGAGTGCAACGGGGTGCTGTAGCCCTTGTGCACGTCGAAGGCGTAGTCGGGGAACCGCTCGTGCAGCTCACCGGCCATCAACCGGTCCCTGGTCACCTTGGCCAGCACCGACGCGGCCGCCACGCACGCGGCCACCAGGTCGCCCTTGACCACCGCGACGCTCGGCGTGGCCAGGCCCTGCACCTTGAAGCCATCGGTGAGGACGTAACCGGGGTGCTCGGTCAGCTGCGCCACCGCGCGGCGCATGCCCTCCAGGTTGGCCACGTGGATGCCCAGGGCGTCCACCTCCTCAGCCGGGATCACCACGGTCGAGCAGCTCAGCGCGCGGACGGTGATGCGGTCGAAGAGCCGTTCCCGGTCGGCCTCGGACAGGACCTTCGAATCGGTGAGACCGTCGAACCGCTTCCCGTCGCCGGGCTTGAGCACGCACGCGGCGACCACCAGCGGCCCGGCGCACGCGCCGCGGCCGGCCTCGTCCACACCGGCGACCGGACCCAGCCCCCGACGGTCCAAGGCGCTCTGCAGGGCCCAGTTGCCGCTGCTGCGCCGGATCACCGACCGGGGTGGCCGGAACTCCGTCACCGTCACTTCGATGTCACTCCGACTGCCGTCGCTTGCTCACTGACCCGACGAGCCTACGACCCATCCAGACCGCGGGGAACGCCGCGGCGAACCCGACGCCCAGCGGCAGCCCGCCCTGCCAGGCCGGAGCGCCCAGCGCGGTGGACTGCGGGTTGGGCTCCGAGATGCTCTGCCAGCGGGTCGGCGGCAGCACGATGACCTGGGCCTTGCCGATGACGTTGTCGACCGGGACGGCACCGTTGACGCCACCGCCGCCCTGCACGCGGGAGTCGGAGGAGTCGTTGCGGTTGTCACCCATCACCCACAGGTGCCCCGGGGGCACGGTGACCGGCGCGAAGTCCTCCTGGCCGACGCCGCGGCCCGGCTCCCAGTACACGTACGGCTCGTTGAGCGGCTTGCCGTCCACCATCACGCGGTTCTCGGAGTCGCAGCACTCCACGGTCTGCCCGCCGACGGCGATGATCCGCTTGACGAAGTCCTTCTCGTCGGGGGCACCGAAGCCCAGCAGCGAGGCCGCGCCCTGGAAGAAGCCCGCGACCGGGTTGGTGGACTCCTGGGCCTTGAACTCGTCCTGCGCCCACGGTTGCGGGCCGCGGAAGACCACGACGTCGCCTGGCTCCGGATCGGAGAAGCGGTAGGAGACCTTGTCGACCAGCACCCGGTCGTTGTTGCAACCCGTGCAGCCGTGCAGCGTCTGCTCCATCGACTGCGACGGGATCACGTACACCCGGGCCAGGAACGCCTGGATGAGCACGGTGAGCACCAGTGCGGTCACGATGAGGATGGGCAACTCCACCCAGAAGGAAGACTTCTTCTTCTCCTTCTTCGGCTTCGGGTTTCGTGCCGCCCCGCCGGGGGCACCTTCACGGTGCTCCGAGTCGTGGGGCTCTTCCGCTGATCCGCTGCGCATGACGTCGGCCACGCGGCCAGGCTACTTGAACCACGTGCGGGGCCGACGCGCTGCCCCGGCACGGCGGCGCTGGAAACCTTTCCGGCCGTGCCCCGATGACGTGCAATTTTCCGGAACATCCGATTCGGCCGGCGGCCTCCGCAGCCGCTGGGCCTGCATTGATCACCCGAAGGTGGACAAGCGAAGGGCCCGGTCGCTGTCACGGCCGGGCCCTTCGGTGCTGCTACGTCTCGCGTCGATCAGGACGCAGCGGTCTCCCGCTTCTCCTTGATCTTCGCCGCCTTGCCGCGCCGGTCGCGCAGGTAGTACAGCTTCGCCCGCCGGACATCGCCGCGCGAGACGACCTCGATCTGCGCGATGTTCGGGGTGTGCACCGGGAAAGTCCGCTCCACACCGACACCGAAGGAAACCTTGCGCACGGTGAAGGTCTCCCGGATGCCATCGCCCTGGCGGCGGATGACTGCGCCCTGGAAGACCTGAGTCCGCTCGCGCGAACCCTCGATGACGCGGACGTGAACCTTCAGCGTGTCACCGGGCCGGAAGGCCGGGATGTCGGAACGCAGCGACTGGGCGTCCAACGCGTCCAGGGTGTTCATCGGTGGTCCGTCCTCATCCGTGTCGAAGGCACCCGTGTTCTCACATGTCGATGACCCGACCTGAGGTGGGCACCGCCCGACACGGGGTGAACTTGCTCTTTGCGCATGTCGAACCACGTGGCCCGACTGCATCAACCTGTCCAGTGTGCCAGATCCGCATTTCGGCGCCTGATCCGGCCCCTGCTCGAGGAGCTCAGCGCGACGCGTCCCCGGCCTCACTGGAATCGTCGGAAGCATCCGACGCGCGTAGTTTATCGAGCTGTTTCCGGTCGGCCTTATCCAGGTCCCCCTCCGGCAACGCCGAGAGCAGCTCCGGCCTCCGGTGGTAGGTGCGCTCCAGCGCCTGATCGCGCCGCCAGCGGGCGATCGCGGCGTGGTTGCCGGAGCGGAGCACGTCCGGGACCGGGTGGTCCCGCCACACCTCGGGACGCGTGTAGCAGGGCCCTTCCAGCAGTCCGTCGGAGAACGAGTCCTGCTCGGCCGACATCGGGTTGCCCAGCACTCCCGGCAGCAACCGCACGACGGCCTCGATCATCGTCAGCGCGGCGACCTCACCGCCGACCAGCACGTAGTCGCCGATGGAGACCTCTTCGACGGGCATCCGCGCGGCGGCGTCGTCGATGACCCGCTGGTCGATGCCCTCGTAGCGACCGCAGGCGAACACCAACCACGGGTCCTCCGACCAGCGCACGGCCGTCTTCTGGTCGAACGGCCGGCCGGCCGGGGTCGGCACGATCAGGCGCGGTGTCGCCTCCTGCGGGGCGCAGACCTCGTCCAGGGCCTCGCCCCAGACGTCGGGCTTCATCACCATGCCGGGACCGCCGCCGTAGGGGCTGTCGTCCACCGCCCGGTGCACGTCGTGGGTCCAGTCGCGGAGGTCGTGCACCCCGACGGAGATCCGCTCCCGCTCGATGGCCTTGCCCAGCAGCGCTTCCCGCAGCGGGTTCAGGTAGTCGGGGAAGATCGTGATCACGTCGATGCGCATGGTGGCCTCGTCTGGGAAACGCCCTGTGAACGGGAATGATGCGGTGGGACAGTTCGTGGGGGTGGGGAAGTTTCCATGAGAACTTCCCCACCCCCACGAACCTCTGCCTAGTCCAGCAGGCCTTCGGGCGGGTCGAGAACGACCCTGCCGGATTCCAGGTCGACCTCGGGGACGATCGCGGCGACGAAGGGCACCAGCGCTTCCCGCTCGCCGTTGTCGGCCTCCGGGTCCGCGATGGCGATCACGAGGAGTTCGCCCGCGGGTGAGTGCAGCACGTCGCGCACCACACCCACCTCGTCACCGGAAGCGAGGGCGGCGCGCAGCCCGATCAGCTCGGTGTCGTGGAACTCCTCGGGGTCCTCGGGAGATTCAGCCGCGTCGGCGGGGACCGTCAGCAGCGCACCGCGCAGCTCGTCCGCCGCGTCGCGGCCGTCCACGCCCTCAGCGCGCACCAACAGCCGCCCGGCGTGCTGCCGGGCGGCTGTCACGGTGAAGCTCTGCGCGCTCGTGTTCTTGCTCGACCCGGCGCCTCGGCGCTTCAGGCCGAGCACCGAACCGGGAACGAACCTCAGCTCCGGGCTGTCGGTGAGCACCTCGACGACGAGCTCGCCCCGCACGCCGTGCGGCCGCACCACGCGCCCCACTGCGAGGGACTCCGGCTGACGTTCGCTCATGCCGGTCAGCGGTCGGTGTCGACCACGTCGACCCGGATGCCACGACCGCCGATGCCGGACATCACGGTCCGCAGCGAGGTGGCGGTGCGCCCGCCACGGCCGATGACCTTGCCCAGGTCGTCCGGGTTGACGTGCACCTCGAGGGTGCGACCCCGCCGGGTCGTCAGCAGCTGGACGCGGACATCGTCGGGGTTGTCGACGATGCCGCGCACCAGGTGCTCAAGCGCGTCCGAGAGGACCGTCACGCCTGACCGTCCTCGGACTTCTGCTCGTCGGCCTTGTCCTCGGCCTTCTCGTCGGCCTTGTCCTCAGCCTTGGCCTCGGACTTCTTGCCACCCTTCTTCTTCGGGGTGGTGGCCTCGACGGTCGGCTCCTCGCCGGCGGCGGCGAGAGCGGCCTCGAACAGCTCCTGCTTGCTCTTCTTCGGCTCGGCGACCTTGAGAGTGCCCTCGGCGCCCGGCAGGCCCTTGTGCTTCTGCCAGTCGCCGGTGATCTCCAGGATGTTGCGCACCGGCTCGGTCGGCTGCGCGCCGACACCCAGCCAGTACTGCGCCCGCTCCGAGTCGACGACGATGCCGCTCGGGTTCTCCTTCGGGTGGTACTGACCGATCGTCTCGATGACCCGGCCGTTGCGACGGGTGCGGGCGTCGGAGATGACGATGCGGTAGTGCGGCTCGCGGATCTTGCCGATCCGCGCGAGCTTGATCTTCACAGCCACGGGTGCTGGTGCTCCTCAGACTCTCATTGGTGCTCCGGTGAGCGGTGCGCCAACCGCGTGGGGCAGCGATGCGCACAGCTCGTAGGTCAAATCGCCCCCGAGAGGTGAGAGGGACCCCTCGCAGCGAACAGCAACCCATTCTGCCAGACGCCCCCCTCCGGTGGTGACCGGGGCTTCTGGCCTGGGCAGCGCGGGCGGGGTCAGGTCGGCATCAGGCCCAAGGAGACCAGGAGCAGGCCCAGCGCGGGCAGGAAGTTGTTGACCTGGTGAGCGATCACGCTGGCGGTGAGGCGGCCGGTGACCATCCTGGCCAGACCGATCGGGATGGTGATCACCAGCAGCAGCCAGGTGCGCGCCGGCTCCAGGTGCCCGATCGCGAACACCGCCGTGCTCAGCACGAACACGTTGAGCTGGCTCCAGCCCAACCGCTCCATCGCGCCCCACAGCAGGCCGCGGTAGAGCAGCTCCTCGCACAGCGGTGCGACCAGCCAGATGTGCAGGAAGACCAGCACCGCCACCACGGGCGGGAACCGGACCCCGTCCAGGACGCTGCTGACCGTGGACGTCTGCCCGGGATCGGCCCAGTGCGTCCACAGCATCGTGGCGAGCGTGGTGGTGACCAGTCCGACACCGCCGATCGCCAGCCCCGTCCTGACGTCCGACCAGCGCCACTCCAGCCCGAAGTCCTGCACCGGGCCGTTGCCGCGCAGCACCGTGATGAGCACCGCCAGCCCGCCGGCGAGCAGGGTCGGCAGCACCAGCATCAGCACGATGGACCAGACGCCGGGCGAGCCGAACGCGGCGGCCAGGACCACCGAGACCAGCACGAACACGAGTTCGGCGAGGAAGAACGCCCCCAGCCCCCAGCGGTGCGTCCGGACCGGTGGATCGGCCACCCAGGTGCGTCCCGACGGCTGATCGCCGGTGACTCCGGATTCTTGTGTTGAGTGCACGAGCGCCTCCGTGATGCCGAACAGCGGGTCGACGACCCGCGTGACGATGTCGGCGGACACCGGCGGAAGTGGTCAGACTACTGCCGACCCGGGCCGCGTCACGATCACCACGTCTTCGAGCGGAGTGTTCATCCGGCCACTGCGAACAGCAGGAGCGCGGGGAGGAAGTTGTTGGTGGCGTGCGCGACCATGCTCGCACCGACCCGTCCGGTGATCATCCGAGCTGCTCCGATGGCCAGCCCGCCCACCAGCAGCACCGGTGTGCGCCACGCCTCCTGGTGTATCAACGCGAAGATCACCGAGGTCAGGATGAGGATCGCGAACTGCGGCACCCGGTAGTGCTCCAGCGCGCCCCACAGGGCGCCGCGCATCAGCAGCTCTTCGGTCAGCGGTGCGCCCAGGAACGCGAACAGCGCGAACAGGAACAACCAGATGGTCCGGTCTCCCTGCATCAGCCTGGCCAGGTCGGTCTCCGGCGGCGGGCCGGTGACCGCGATGATCACCAACGTCACCATCCACGACCCGAACAACGCGCAGAGCCCGCAGATCAGGCCGACCTTGACGTCGTGACGCCGGGGCAGGATGCCGAAGTCCGCGCGCAGCCCGCGGCCTCGCCACCAGGAGAAGACCGCCGGGACGAGACCGAGCAGGATGTTCGGGGCGAAGGCGAGCAGCAGCAGCGGGCCGGTGTTCGGCGGCTGCGACGGGTTGAACCCGCCGTCGGGCTCGGGCCGCACGGCTCCGAGCACGACCACGGCCAGGTAGTAGCCGCCGTATCCGATGAAGAACGCGGCGAACCCCCAGGCCAGCGAACCGCGTCTGGCGGCTTCCAGCTTCGCCTCCCAAGGCTTGGGGTGCAGATCGGCGGTGTCGTCCACCCGACGCATCGGCTGGAGGTAAGGATCTCGCTTCTCCCCCACAAGACGCTCCCCTCGACCCTTCAACCCTAAGGGCTCGCACACGGAGATGCCGTTTCCGCGCTCGCCGCGGTGGGAACGATTGCGAGGACCGTTTTCAGAGTGTTCGAACCTTCGAAAGCCCGTGCTGGCCCACAGGTGTCGTCCTCCTCGGCGACGCAGGATCGCCGCTGGGTCAGAAGCTCTTGCCGCCCAGCAGGATTCGCTTCGGATCCCGGAGGACGTCCAGGTCCTTGCGGGGGTCCGCGTCGTAGCACACGAGGTCTGCAGGCGCGCCGTGCTCCAGCCCGGACCAGCCCAGCCAGTCGCGGGCGCCCCAGGAGGCGGCGCTGAGCGCCTGCTCCGCGGACATGCCGACGCGGTGCAGCGCGGCGACCTCGTCGGCGAGCACGCCGTGCGGGATGCCGCCTCCGGCATCGGTGCCCGCGTAGACCGGGATGCCCGCCTCGATGGCCTTGGCGACGGTGCTGTCGGCGCGCTCGTAGAGGGCGTTCATGTGCGTGGCGTAGTCCGGGTACTTGGTCGCCGCGGCGGCGAATCCCGGGAAGTTCTCCACGTTGACCAGGGTCGGCACCAGCGCGGTGCCGCGCGCGGCCATCAGCTCGACGGTCTCGTCGGTCAGGCCGGTGCCGTGCTCGATGCAGTCGATGCCCGCGTTGATCAGCCCGGGCAGCGCGTCCTCGCCGAACACGTGAGCGGTGACCCGGGCACCGAGCCGGTGCGCGGTGTCGATCGCCTCGGCCAGCACCTCGTCGCTCCACAGCGGTGTGAGGTCGCCGACCGAGCGGTCGATCCAGTCGCCGACGAGCTTGATCCAGCCGTCGCCGTACGCGGCCTGCTCGGCGACCGCTGCGGGCAGGTCCTGCTCGTCTTCGAGGTCGTCGGACAGCTTGGGGATGTAGCGCTTGGGCCGCGCCAGGTGCTTTCCGGCCCGGATGATCCGCGGGAGGTCGTCGCGCTCCTGCAACGGCCGGGTGTCGATCGGGGAACCGCAGTCGCGGATCAGCAGGGTGCCGGCGTCCCGGTCCGTCTCGGCCTGGGTGACGGCCTCGTCCAGCTCGACCGGCCCCTGGGTCCCGATGCCGACGTGGCAGTGCGCGTCGACCAGGCCGGGCAGCACGTACCCACCGTCGAAGACGGTGTCGGCTCCGGCCACCGGCTCCAGCGAGATCCGGCCGTCGACGATCCACAGGTCCCGCTGCGCACCATCGGGCAGCACCGTGGCGCGCAGGTGCAGCGCCGTCACTTGTCCTTCTTGTCGAAGTTGAGCTTAGAGGGGTCGAACCCGGGCGGCAGCTGGTTGGCCGACGGGTCCAGTTTGGACAGGTCCGGACCGCCGCCCATGCCGCCCATTCCGGGAATCCCGCCCGGGGGCAGACCGGGGAGGCCGCCGGGCATGCCCTTCATGCCCTTCGGCGGGGTCGGGCCGCCCTTGCCCTTCTTGCCCTTCTTCCCCTTCTTGCCCTTGCGGTTCTTGCTCCCGCCTCCGCCGCCGCCGAAGCCGCCGAACTGGCCGGCCATCCGCTGCATCATCTTGCGGGCCTCGAAGAACCGGCTGACCAGGTCGTTGATGTCGCTGATGGTCACGCCGGAGCCGCGCGCGATGCGCTGGCGGCGGGAGGCGTTGATGATCTTCGGGTCGGCCCGCTCAGCAGGGGTCATACCGCGGATGATCGCCTGGATGCGGTCCAGCTGCTTCTCGTCGAAATTGGCGAGCTGGTCCTTCATCTGGCCCGCGCCCGGGAGCATGCCCAGCAGGTTCTGCAGCGGACCCATCCGCCGCACCGCCTGCATCTGCTCCAGGAAGTCCTCCAGGGTCAGCTGGCCGGTGCCCAGCTTCTCCGCGGCCTTCTCCGCCTCCTCCTGGTCGAAGGCCTGCTCGGCCTGCTCGATCAGGGTGAGCATGTCGCCCATGCCCAGGATCCGGTTCGCCATCCGGTCGGGGTGGAAGACGTCGAAGTCCTCCAGCTTCTCGCCGCTGGAGGCGAACATGATCGGCTGGCCGGTGACCTCGCGGACCGACAGCGCGGCACCACCGCGGGCGTCGCCGTCGAGCTTGGTCAGCACCACGCCGGAGAATCCCACGCCGTCGCGGAAGGCCTCGGCGGTGGCCACCGCGTCCTGACCGACCATCGCGTCCAGGACGAACAGGATCTCGTCCGGGGTGACCGCGTCCCGGATGTCGGCGGCCTGCTTCATCATCTCCTCGTCGACGCCCAGCCGGCCGGCGGTGTCGACGATGACCATGTCGTGCTGCGCGCGCTTGGCTTCCTCGATGCCGTCGCGGGAGACCTGCACCGGGTCGCCCACGCCGTTGCCCGGTTCGGGAGCGAACACCGGAACACCGGCGCGCTCACCGACGACCTGCAGCTGGTTGACCGCGTTCGGCCGCTGCAGGTCGCAGGCCACCAGCATCGGGGTGTGCCCCTGCCCGGACAGCCACTTGGCGAGCTTGCCCGCCAGCGTCGTCTTACCGGCACCCTGCAGACCCGCGAGCATGATCACCGTCGGCGGGGTCTTGGCCAGCTCCAGGCGACGGGTCTCACCGCCGAGGATCGTGACCAGTTCCTCGTTGACGATCTTGACGACCTGCTGCGCGGGGTTCAGCGCCTGCGAGACCTCGGAGCCCTTGGCCCGTTCCTTGACACCCTTGATGAACCCGCGCACGACGGGAAGCGCCACGTCCGCTTCGAGCAGGGCGATGCGGATCTCCCGCGCGGTGGCGTCGATGTCGGCTTCCGACAGCCGCCCCTTGCCGCGCAGGTTCGTCAGGACCGAGGTGAGCCGGTCGGAGAGAGTGTCGAACACGGGTTCACGGGCTCCAGAGTCGAGAGGTGTACCTGGGTACCTGTGCGAGGGTAGCCGGTCTGCGCCACGGACTGGCGCGGACCGGCTACCGACGAAGGGACCCGATCAATTCAGTGCAGTATCACGCACCGGTGTGGCGCAGGTCGCGCTTCGGGGCCGTGCGGTGCTGCGGCGAGCGCTGCGCGGCACCGCTCTGGCCCTTGCGGTGCGGGCGCGGCTTGTTGTCGCGGTCCCGGTTCCCGGCCGGGCGACGCGGGCGGCGGTTGATGAACTCGCCGTCAGCGCGGGTGATCTTCAGGCCGCGGCCGGCGACCTGAGTGGTCCGCAGCTTGGTCAGCAGCTCGTCGGACAGGTCCGCGGGCAGCTCGATCAGCGTGTGCTCGTTGCGGATGTCGATGTGCCCGATGTACTTGCTGGGCACACCGCCCTCGTTGGCGAGGGCACCGACCAGCGCGCGCGGCGTGACCCGGTTCCGCCTGCCGACCTCGACCCGGTAGGTCTCGGTGTCGGAGCTGTTGCTGTGGAAGGCGGGACCGTCGCGGCGGACCGGCTCCGGCTCGGCTTCCAGCAGCAACGGCCGGTCGCCCTGGGCCATCGCGGCCAGGGCAGCGGCGATCTCCGACGCGGGCACGTCGTGGGTGCGCTCGTAGGAGTTGACCAGCTCCTGGAAGACCTCCAGGCCGCCCTTGGCGAGCGTGTTGGTGATGCTCTGGGCGAACTTCGCCAGACGGCGGTCGTTGACCGCGTCGATGCTCGGCAGCTCCATCTGCTGGATCTGCTGGCGGGTGGCCCGCTCGATGGCGCGCAGCAGGTGCCGCTCGCGCGGGGAGACGAACAGGATCGCCTCGCCGCTGCGCCCGGCACGACCGGTGCGGCCCACGCGGTGCACGTAGGACTCGGTGTCGTGCGGGATGTCGTAGTTGAGCACGTGCGAGATGCGCTCGACGTCGAGACCGCGCGCGGCCACATCGGTGGCCACCAGGATGTCGACCTTGCCGTCGCGCAGGTGGCCGATGGTGCGCTCGCGCTGCGCCTGCGCGATGTCACCGTTGATGGCCGAGGCGCTGAAACCGCGCGCCTTCAGCTTCTCCGCGAGCTCCTCGGTGAGCTGCTTGGTGCGCACGAACACGATCATCGCGTCGAAGTCCTCGACCTCGAGGATGCGGGTCATCGCGTCCAGCTTGTTGGACGGGCGCACCGGGACGTGCCGCTGGTTGATGTTGGTGGCCGTGGAGGTCTTGGTCTTGACCGAGATCTCCGCCGGTTCGTTCAGGTAGTTCTGCGTGATCTTGCGGATGCCCTGCGGCATCGTCGCCGAGAACAGCGCGACCTGGCGCTGGCTGGGCACCGACTGCAGGATCTTCTCGACGTCCTCGATGAAGCCCATCCGCAGCATCTCGTCGGCCTCGTCGAGCACCAGGTTCTTCAGCTCGCTGAGGTCCAGCGAACCCTTCTCCAGGTGGTCGATGAGCCGGCCCGGGGTGCCGACGACGACGTGCGCGCCGCGGCGCAGGCCGGCCAGCTGGGGGCCGTAGCCGGTGCCGCCGTAGATCGGCAGCACGTGGAAGCCGGGCAGGTGCGATGCGTAGCGCTGGAAGGCCTCGGAGACCTGGATCGCCAGCTCGCGGGTGGGGGCCAGCACCAGCGCCTGCGGCTTGGTGCTGGTCAGGTCCATCTTGGAGAGGATCGGCAGCGCGAACGCGGCGGTCTTGCCGGTGCCGGTCTGCGCCAGGCCCAGCACGTCGCGGCCTTCCAGCAGCAGCGGGATCGTCTGCTCCTGGATCGGCGACGGGGCCTCGTACCCGATCTCGGCCAGCGTCTTCTGGACGCGCTCGTCGAGTTCGAGTTCAGAGAAGTTAGGCATGCGGAACGCGGGTCTCCCTAGGTGGGTCGGCGGGGGGCTGATCGCGGATGGAAGGTCCGGCGCCACCCCGCGCGTGCTGACGGGGCGTTGCGTCCACTCGGTGGCGTGCGGCGAACCTGCTTGGACTCCGCTTGCGCTTGACGAACCGCGCGCTCCACCCGACGCACACCCTGTTGCCAGTGACTCGCAGCTCGAAAAATCTCAGCCTGGCGCAACGACATCTGGCCGCAGCACCGGAGCTCCAGGATAGTCATCGCGATCAGTTGATGTCGGCCCGCCCCTGCCCAACGGGACGCAGGTCACGTCTCGACGTCCAGCCGCAGGCCACCGGCCACCTGAGATCGGGTGAACAGGTGCACCCGCCGCCAACCGGCGAGCCGCTCCCCCTCCACCAGCCGCCGGTGCATCCGCTCGGCGCGCAGCACGTGCCTCCGGAAGGAACCCGACCGGATCAGCCTGCCTCGCGCGCGCTGCCCGTCCAGCGCGGAATCGGGGTCGGCGTGCAGCCACAGCAGCACCGTCCGCCGCCCGCTCAGGCGGGCGAAGACCAGCAGCATCAGCCGCGTGCTCGCGCGGGTCGCGGGTTCGTGCGCAACCACCGGCCCCGGGGAGGTCAGGCACGCCCACGCGATCCGCGAGCGGTGCAGCAGGTGCACGAGGGGCCGGTAGTAGCGGTACGGGACACCGGACGAGCGGCCGCGCAGCCGCGCGCGCACCTGCTCGGAGTCCAGCCGCACGACGTCGGCGTCCGCGCGCATCTTGGCCAGAGCGGTGCTCTTGCCCGCTCCGGGAACGCCTGCGAGCACGACCAGCGAGCGGCGGCCCACCCGCACCGAAGGCGTCGGGTCGGCTGCGAGCGGAGATGCGTCCGAAATGTCCACCAGGCCTACAGATTACGCGCAGGCGGATCATGGGAGGCCGAGATGGTGATCACTCGCGACAACGGCGTGAAGGCGGCCCGCTCCCCCAAGCAGGCCGCCTCGCCGAAACACCCGGTGCGCCACGGGGTATCGCACCCGGCCCGACGTGGGAGGCCCTGTTGCCCCCGCCTCCCACGCACCCCCTCTGCGATCGCGCATCCCGCGAAGCCCGCCCGACCCCCAGTACGGGCGCGATCCCCGGTTCCTCCCTGATCACCGCGTCGCACCACGAAGTCTGCCCGCGCAGGCACCGATCCGAGACCGTGAAGCTGCCCGAATGCGACTGCGTAGTTGTACGCATCCGAACCGGGGGAACCTGCCGAGGAACGCGAGAGCGCCTCCCGGCCCTGGTGCCGGGAGGCGCTCTCGGGGACCGCCGACGATCAGATGGCGGCCACGCCGGTCTCGCCGGTCCGGACGCGCACGACCGTCTCGACCGCCGTGACCCAGACCTTGCCGTCGCCGACCTTGCCGGTGCGGGCGGCGCCGACGACGCCCTCGACCACCTCGTCCACGTCGGTCTCGTCGACGAGGACCTCCACGCGCGACTTGTCGATGAAGTCCACGGAGAACTCGGCCCCTCGGTAGACCTCGGTGTGACCCTTCTGCCTGCCGTAGCCCTGGACGTCGCTCACGGTCATGCCCAGCACGCCGATCTTGCCCAGCGCCTCCTTGAGATCGTCGACCTTGTCCGGTTGGACGATCGCTGTCACCAGTTTCATGCTCGGCTGCCCTCCAGCTTGCGGTCCTCGATGCCGCCGGCCGTCGCCGCGGCGCGGCGAGCGGAGCGGTCGTCACCGAAGTGGTACGCGGTCTCCGCGTGCTCGGTCTCGTCGATGCCGGCGGCCTCGTCCTCCGGGCTCAGCCGGAAACCGAGGGTCGCCTTCACGATCAGCGCGAGCACCAGGCTGAGCACGAACGAGTAGCCCAGCACCGCGAAAGCGCCCACCGCCTGCCGCCACAGCTGGTCCAAGCCGCCGCCGTAGAACAGGCCGGCCACGCCCGCCGGGGCCTCCGCCGAGGCGAACAGCCCCACCAGGAGGGTTCCCATCAGACCGCCGACGAGGTGCACGCCGACGACGTCGAGGGAATCGTCGTAGCCGAAGGTGAATTTCAGGCTCACCGCCAGCGCGCAGACCGCGCCCGTGATCGCACCGACCGCGATCGCGCCCAGCGGGGTCACCGAGGAGCAGGCCGGGGTGATCGCGACCAGACCGGCCACGATGCCCGACGCGGCGCCCAAGGTGGTGGCGTGGCCGTCGCGCACGCGCTCCACCAGCAGCCAGCCGAGCATCGCGGCGCTGGTCGCGACCAGCGTGTTGACCAGGGTGAAGGCCGCGGTGTTGTCGGCGGCCAGCGCCGAACCGGAGTTGAAGCCGAACCAGCCGAACCACAGCAGGCCGGCGCCGAGCACCACGAACGGCAGGTTGTGCGGCTTGCCGACGCCCTTGGGCCAGTTCTTGCGCTTGCCGAGCACCAGCACCAGGGCCAGCGCGGCGGCGCCCGCGTTGATGTGGACCGCGGTCCCGCCCGCGAAGTCGATGGCGGCCAAGCGGTTCGCGATCCAGCCGCCGACGGCCGTGACGTTGCCCGCGTCGTCGGTGTCGTCGAAGTCGAAGACCCAGTGCGCGACCGGGAAGTACACGACCACCGCCCACAGCGCGGTGAACAGCAGCCACGGCCCGAACCGCGCGCGGTCGGCGATGGCACCGGAGATCAGCGCGACCGTCAGGATCGCGAACATGGCCTGGAACCCGACGAAGGCCAGCGACGGGATCGTGCCCGACAACGAGCCCTCACCGAGAAGCCCTGACAAGCCGAAGTTCTCGAAGGGGTTCGCCAGCAGACCCCAGCCGCCGACGTCGGTGGAGAAGGCCATCGAGTAGCCGAAGAGCACCCACAGCACGCCGACCACGCCGATCGAGCCGAGGCTCATCATCAGCATGTTCAGCACACCCCGGGACCGGACCATGCCGCCGTAGAAGAACGCCAGCCCTGGAGTCATCAGCAGGACAAGAGCGGCGCTCACTAGCACCCATGCGGTGTCGCCTGAATTCACGTCGCCTCCCGTGCGAACCGAGTTGGCCGCATCTTGGGAAATGGCTGTTTCAGGCGAACCGTCGTGCTGTTACGCAGGCATGAAATACCGCCCGCCTCGGTTACATCGGGCGCGCGATTGTCAATTCGGTGTTTCGCGGCCGATCACCGACGGGACCTGGACCGGTCGGCCGGCGGAGAGCCCGAACGCCAGCCAGCCCGCTGAGCAGGCCAGGATCAGCACCAGCGGCAGGGTCCAGGCGTCCGAGGCGTCGTGCAGCAGACCGATGAGCAGCGGACCCGCGGCGGCGATGAGATATCCGCCTCCCTGGGCCATCCCGGACAGGGCCGTCGTGCTGTCGCTGTCCGGCGAGCGCAGGCCGAGCAGGGTCAGCGCGAGGCCGAACGCGGCGCCCTGGGCGAGCCCCAGAACGGCCACCGCGGGCCACAGCAGAGCGGTCGGGCCGAGCAGGATTCCGCCGAACCCGGACATGAGCATCAGCGACAGCACCACGATGATCGGGCGCTGGTCGTGCAACCGCCGGCACAGCACCGGGATCGACATCGAACCGGCGGCCTGGATCGCCGCCTGCACGCCCAGCGCGAGACCGGCGAGCTCCGGGCTCATCCCCCGGCTCTGCAGCATCGTGGGCAGCCAGCCGAACACGATGTAGGCGAGCGAGGACTGCAGGCCCATGAACAGCGTGAGGTGCCAGGCCAGCGGGCTGCGCCACAGGATGCCGGGGCTCACCGGCTTCGGCGCGGCGACCGCGCTGCCGCGCACCGCGACCAGGCTGATCACCAGGGCGACGAGCACCGGAACGGCCAGCAGCCCCAGCGGTGCCCGCCACTCGGAACCCAGCGCGTGCCCGATCGGCACCACGGCGGCGGCCGCGATGGCACCGCCCAGCGTCAGGCACATCGTGTAGACGGCGGTGACCACCGGGACCGTGTGCGGGAAGTCGCGCTTGATCAGGCCGGGCACGGCGACGTTGGCCACGGCGATGCCAGCGCCGACCACGATCGTGCCCGCCAGCAGGGTCCAGATGTCGCCGAAGGAGCGCAGCGAGTTGCCGATCAGGAGCACCACCAGGCACCCCAGCAGCACGCGCTCGTCACCGAAGCGCTGCCGCAGGCGCGGCGCGATGAAGGCGAAGGCACCCAGGCACACCACCGGCAGGGTGGTCAGCACACCGCCGAACGCACCGGAGACCCCCAGGTCGTTCTGGATGCGCTCCAACAGGGGCGCGACCGCGGTGAACGGGGGTCGCAGAGCCAGCGCCACCAGCACCACCACGACGACGGTCACGATGGCGGTGACCCGCTGGGTTCGCGGCGACTCCTCCCGAACTCCGGTGTCCACGCGACTCTTCCTCCCCGCTACCAACAGCACTTCCGCGGTCAACCCAACTACATGGAACGGCCGTACCACAATCTCCCGACCAGTGAACCTCTGCACACTCCGCCCGGGGATTCCCCCAAACCTCCCGAATCCACCACCCTTCGAACTTCGCGCGACATTCGACTCCACCCACGCACCTGGGCGAGTCTCACGAGGTCAGCGCGGCTCCCGGGGTGGTGATCTCAATTTCGCGCGAAATTGAGTCCAGAACGCAGCGCTCGAACTTCGCGCGGCATTCGAATCGGGTCTGGACGGACGAAGCCCCCGGGAGCCTGCGCGGCTCGCCGGGGGCTTCGCGGAGGAACAGGGGTCAGTTGAGGAGGGCGTCCACGAACGCCTCCGGCTCGAACGGGGCCAGGTCGTCCGCCCCCTCGCCGAGACCGACGAGCTTGACCGGCACGCCGAGCTCCCGCTGGACCTGGAAGACGATGCCGCCCTTGGCGGTGCCGTCGAGCTTGGTCAGCACGATCCCGGTGACGTCGACGACCTCGGAGAACACGCGGGCCTGCATGAGCCCGTTCTGCCCGGTGGTGGCGTCGAGGACCAGCAGCACCTCGTCGACCTGCGCCTTCTTCTCGACGACGCGCTTGACCTTGCCGAGCTCGTCCATCAGGCCGGTCTTGGTGTGCAGCCGGCCAGCGGTGTCCACGAGCACCGCGTCCACACCGCTCTCGCCGCCCCGGCTGACGGCCTCGAACGCGACGCTGGCCGGGTCGGCGCCCTCGTCGCCTCGGACCACCTCGGCGCCGACGCGCTCGCCCCAGGTGGCCAGCTGCTCGACCGCCGCGGCGCGGAACGTATCAGCGGCGCCGAGCAGCACGTTGCGGCCGTCGGCGACGAGCACCCGCGCCAGCTTGCCGGTGGTGGTGGTCTTGCCGGTGCCGTTGACGCCCACGACCAGCAGCACGGCGGGCTTGCCGCCGTTGGCCGGGTCGCCGTGCGGCAGCGCGCGCACGGAGCGCTCCATGTCCTTGCCGAGCGCGTCGACGAGCACCTCGCGCAGGACCGCGCGGGCCTCCTCCGAGCTGCGCACCGCGCGCGAGGCGATCTCGGAGCGCAGCCGCTCGGTGATCTCCGTCGTGGTGGCCGCGCCCAGGTCGGCCATCAGCAGGGTGTCCTCGACCTCCTCCCAGGAGTCCTCGTCGAGGTCACCCGCACCGAGCAGACCCAGCAGGCTCTGCCCGAAAGTCGTGCGGGAACGGGACAGCCGGCCGCGGAGCCGCTCCAGGCGTCCGGAGGTGGGTTCGATCTCCTCGGGCTCGACCGCGGGCGCCTCCGGCTCCGGAGGAGCGGTCGGCGCGGGCTCCGCCGGGGCCGACGGCTGCGCGGGCACCTCCGGCTCGACCGGGGCCTCCGGCTCCGCAGCAGCATCCGGCTGCGCGGGGACCTCCGGCGTCGCAGCGGCGTCCGGCGTCGTCCCGGACTCTGCCGTGGCGGTGTCCTCGGGCAGCTCCACGTCGACGATGCCGCGCCGCTCGGTGTCGCGCGGGACGGCCGCGTCGTCACCGACGCCCGGCTGGCCCTCCACCTCGGTGCGCTCGTCGACCGGGTGCTCCGGAGCGGCGGGCCCGGCGCCGGCGGATTCGGTCTCCGGCTCGGCCGTCGCGGCGCCTCCGCTGGCGAAGCTGATGCCGCTCCCCGCCTTGTAACCACCGCCCTTGACGGCGGGCGGAGCTTCCGCTTCGTCCTTCTCGCGCAGGCTGATCCGGCGGCGGCGGTTGAGCACCACGCCGACGACCACGGCGATCACCAGCACGACCGCGGCAATCGCGGCGATCAGAATCAGGGTTGAGGTGGGCACCCGAGCATCCTCCCACCTGCTCTAACCGCTCCGGCGAGGCACCTGCCGGGCAGTCACGTGAGCAATTCACCAACAAAGGCCACAAAGTGCTTGCTTTTTCATGCCCGTGTGCAATACACCACAGGTATGCGCTGGTGGCGAGCGGTGGGACTGCTCTCGGGAACGTCGATGGACGGCATCGACGTGGTCGCTGCGGATCTCCGCCTCGACGGCGAGACGATCGAGCTCAGACCGCTGGGCGAAGGCACCCTCGACTACCCCGCTGAACTGCGAGAGCAGCTCCTTTCCGCGCTGCCGCCCGGCGACCTCGACGCGGAGGCCCTCTGCCGGCTGGACACCCTCGTCGGCCGGTCGTTCGCCGACGCCGCCCGCCTCGGCGTGCACCTCGCCGACGGCGAGGCCGACTTCGTCGCCTCGCTCGGCCAGACGATCTACCACTGGGTCGAGGGCGGCCGCGCGCTCGGCACCCTCCAGATCGGCCAGCCCGCCTGGATCGCCGAGGACACCGGACTCCCGGTGATCTCCGACTTCCGCACCCGCGACGTCGCCGCCGAAGGTCACGGCGCCCCGCTCGCCGGCGTCCTCGACGCCCTCTGGCTCGCGGGCGAGGGCACGCGGCAAGCCGGACCGCAGATCGCGCTGAACATCGGCGGGATCGCCAACATCACCGTGGTCGGGGGAAGGGAACCCCTCGCCTACGACACCGGCCCCGGCAACGCGCTGATCGACCTCGCCGCCCAGCAGCGCACCGGCCACGCGCAGGACACCGACGGGGCGCTGGCCGCCTCCGGTTCGGTGCGCGACGACCTGCTCGCGACCCTGCTGGACGACGACTACTACCGGCTGCCCGCGCCGAAGTCGACCGGCAAGGAGCACTTCCACTCCGCCTACCTCGACCGCGCGCTCGCCGGTCTCGACGACCCGATCGGCGACGGCGACCTGCTGGCGACGCTGACCGAGCTGACCGCCCGCACCATCGCCGACGCCTGCCGGGCCGAGGACGCGTCGCGCGTCGTGGTCGCCGGCGGCGGCGTGCACAATCCAGTCCTGCTGGCGGCACTTCGCCGACGCCTGGACGTCCCCGTGCTGGTCAGCGACGATCTCGGAATGCCCGCCGACAGCAAGGAAGCGCTGCTCACCGCGCTGCTCGGTTTCCTGACCTGGCACGGTCTCCCCGGCAACACCCCGGGGACGACGGGGGCAACCGGTCCCCGGATCCTCGGCAGCATCACGCCGGGTGCCACCGGCCTGCGCCTGCCCGAACCCGCCACCACCCCGCCACGGCGGCTGATCATGCGGTCCGCCGCAACCAACTAGGAGGCCAGATGCGATCGCTCGACCTCGTCGTGATCGGGTTGTACCTGATCGCGATGCCGGCCCTGGGATTGCTGCTCAGCGGCAAGCAGAAGAGTTCGCAGGACTACTTCGTCGGCGGCAGGCAGCTCCCGTGGTGGGCCGTGTGCTTCTCGGTCGTGGCCACCGAGACCTCGACGCTGACCGTGATCAGCGTGCCGACGGTCGCCTACCTCGGCAGCTTCACCTACCTGCAGCTGGCAATCGGCTACCTGATCGGCCGGATCGTGGTCTCGTTCGTGCTGCTGCCCCGCTACTTCGCCGGGAACCTGGTCAGCGCCTACGCCTTCCTCGGCCAGCGATTCGGGACCGGCCTTCAGGGCACCGCGTCGGTGACCTTCCTGATCACCCGGTTGCTCGCCGACGGCCTGCGGTTGTTCGCCACGGCGATCCCGGTGAAGGTGATGCTCGCGGCGTTCGACGTGCACCTGTCGTACTGGCAGATCATCGCCCTGCTGGCGGTGCTGACCGTGATCTACACCTACTTCGGCGGGATCAAGGCCGTGGTGTGGGTCGACGCGATCCAGATGCTGGTCTACGTCGGCGGCGCGATCCTGGCCGGGATCATCCTGTTCGGCAAGCTGCCCGCCGACTGGTTCTCCAGCGCGATGGCCGAGGGCAAGTTCCAGCTGCTGGACTTCTCCTCCTCGATCATCACCGACCAGTACGCGTTCTTCACCGCGGTGATCGGTGGTGCGGTGTTCGCGATGGCCTCGCACGGCGCCGACCAGCTGATGGTGCAGCGCCTCCTGGCGTGCAAGGACCTCAAGGACGGGCGGCGGGCGCTGATCGCCAGCGGCTTCGTCGTGGCCCTGCAGTTCGGGCTGTTCCTGTTCATCGGCACCATGCTGTGGTCGTTCTACAAGGGAGCCACCCCGGACTCGATGGGTCTGGCCAGCTCTGACGAGCTGTTCCCGCAGTTCATCGTCAACGACCTGCCGCCGGGCGTCTCCGGACTGTTCATCGCCGGCATCCTCGCCGCCGCGATGAGCACGCTGGCGTCCTCGCTGAACTCGCTGTCGACCTCGACGGTCAGCGACCTCTACCAGCGCTTGGCGAAGAAGCCGCTCGACGACACCGCGATCCTGAAGATGGGCAAGCTGTGGACGCTGGTGTGGGCAGTGGTGTTCGTGGCGTTCGCGTCGATGTTCACCAGCACCGAGGACCCGGTCGTCGAGGTCGGCCTGAGCATCGCCAGCTACACCTACGGCGCGCTGCTGGGAGCGTTCCTGCTGGGTCTTCTGGTCAAGCGGGCCAAGCAGGCGGACGCGATCATCGCCTTCGTCGCGACCATCGCCGTGGTGCTGTTCTTCGCCATCGGGGTCAGCTTCCCCGACGGTGAAGGCGGCGAGACGTCGCTGGCCTTCCCCTGGTACACGCCGCTGGGCGTGATCGTGACTCTGGTCGTGGGCGGCCTGCTGTCGTTGCGGCACCGCAGCGACGAGGTGCAGCGCACGCCCGAATCCGTCTGAGCACAAAGGAAATCGCCCCTGATCACTGCCGCTTCAGCGGTGGTGATCAGGGGCGATTCTCGTTCGTCAGGCGAAGGCCAGCGGCAGCAGGCCGAGCAGCAGCACCAGCACGAAGATGCCGATGCTGACGCCGATGGTCAGGCCCAGTCCCGGCGTCTCCTGCGGTCCCGGGCCGATGTTGCCGTCGACGAACACGATCGCCGGTGCCCGGTAGAAGACGTCGAGCTGCTGACCGGCACCGACCGGGATCACCGCGGTCGCGTGGCCGATCTTCCACAGGTAGTTCACGTGGACCACGATCTGGTACTGGCCGGGCGGCAGGTCGATCGGGTTCTTGCCCCAGGTCAGCACCGGACCCGGCTGACCGTTGATCGTCACCTGCGGCTTGAACAGCAGGAACAGCCAGGTCAGCCAGTGGTAGGAGCAGTCGATGAGCAGCCGCCCCATCCCGGGGGCCGGCGGCGGGAACTGCGGCGGCATCTGCTGCTGGGGCATCTGCTGCTGGGGCGGCATCTGCCCCTGCGGGGACATCTGCGGCATCGGACCGGACTGCGGGTAGCCGGACTGCGGGTAGCCGGGCGGTGGTCCCTGCTGGGGATAGCCCTGCGGCGCCGACTGCGGGTACCCCTGCTGCGGATAGCCCTGGGGCATCGGCTGCTGCGGCATCGGGCCGGAAGGCGGGCCGTACCCGGGCGGAACCTGCCCGCCCTGCTGCGGATACGGCGACTGCCCTGGCGGCGGGCCGTACGGGTTGGTCATCAAGATCTCCTAGTGCCTGCCTCGGTCCCCGCGCTCGGGGTGGTGCTCGCGGGAGCACGACGCCGACTCCTCGCCCGGTGAGCTGCCGGATCACGCACATCTTCGCGCATGCGTTCGCCTGGCCCCAACCCCCCGTCCGCAATCCCTGCGCACCGCCTCTTCAGCACTGCCCGCGATGAGCCGATCATGGAGCAATGGGGATGTTCGCCAGCAACGACAGGTCAGGGACGGCGACGGATCACGGGGACTTCCAGAACCGGCTCGACGCGTACGCGGCCGGGGAACTCGACGACGTCGGCTGGCTGATGATGCGCACGCACCTGGCCGAGTGCGCCGACTGCCAGGCCGACCTGCGCCGGCCGAAGCTGTGGAACCGCGCCGCGCCGCAACGCGTCATCGCCGGGCACGAGGTGCCGCGTCACCAGCCGCGCGAGACCGCACCCGGCTGGACCGTGGCGCTGGGCATCGTCCTGGTCGCGGTGCTGGTCACCTTCGGCATCGGCTACGCCCTCGGTGGCCTTTAGAATCCGCGAACCCGCTGTGAGGTGACCCCTCAGTCCAAGACCGAGGCGACGTCGCCTTCCTCCGGCGCGCCTTCGGGTTCGGGCTCGCCGGAGGACACCTCCTGCTTGCCCTTCAAGCGCTGCGAGATGACCTGGGTGATGCCGTCGCCGCGCATGGTCACGCCGTAGAGCGCGTCGGCGATCTCCATCGTCGGCTTCTGGTGGGTGATGATGATCAGCTGCGAGGCGGCGCGCAGCTGATCGAGCAGCGTGATCAGGCGCCGCAGGTTGGTGTCGTCCAGCGCCGCCTCGACCTCGTCCATCACGTAGAACGGCGAGGGGCGGGCGCGGAAGATCGCCACCAGCATCGCGACCGCGGTCAGCGACTTCTCGCCACCGGACAGCAGCGACAGGCGCTTGACCTTCTTGCCCGGCGGCCGCGCCTCGACCTCGACACCGGTGGTCAGCATGTCGCTCGGGTCGGTCAGCGTCAGGCGTCCCTCACCGCCGGGGAACAGGACCTTGAAGACGACCTCGAACTCCTTGGCCACGTCCTCGAACGCCGAGCTGAAGACCTCCAGGATCTTCTCGTCGACCTCCTTGACCACGCTGAGCAGGTCGCGGCGGCTGTCCTTGAGGTCTTCCAGCTGCGTGGACAGGAACTTGTAGCGCTCCTCAAGCGCCGCGAACTCCTCCAGCGCCAGCGGGTTGACCTTGCCCAGCAGCGACAGGTCCTTCTCCGCGCGCTTGGCGCGTCGTTCCTGGGTGGCGCGGTCGTAGGGCACCGGTGGCGGGGCGCTGACCTCGTCGCCGCGCTCCTTGGCCGCCTCGTACTCGGCGAGCTCGGCGGGGCTCGGCGGCACGGCGACGGTCGGGCCGTACTCGTCGGTGAGGTCGTCCAGCCCGATCCCGAAGTCCTCGATGATCTTGGTTTCGAGCTGCTCGATGCGCAGCCGCTGCTCGGCGCGCACCACCTCGTCGCGGTGCACCGCGTCGGTGAGCTTCTCCAGCTCACCGGAGAGCTCGCGGACCCGGGCGCGGACGACGCCGAGCGCCTGCTCGTGCTCGCTCTGCTTGGCCTGCGCGACATCTCGCTCTTCGGTCGCGGCCTGCAGGGACACGGTGATCCGCTCCAGCGCGGTCCCCGCGCCGCTGACCACGGCGCGGGTGACGCGAGCGGCGCGTTCCCTGGCTTCGCGGGCGTGCTCGGCGCGGGCGCGGGCCTCGCGCTCGTGGCGGGCGGCGCGGCGCAGCTGGTCCGCCTTGCCCTGCACGGCTCGGGCGCGCTCCTCGGCCGTGCGCTGGGTCAGCCGGGCGTCCATCTCCTGCTGGCGCACCGTCGTGAGCTCGGTGGAGAGGCGATCGCGCTCGTCGGTGTCGGGCTCGGCGGCCTCTTCTTGCTCGTTGTTCACCGCGTCCAGGCGCTCTTCGAGCTCCGCGAGCTTCGTCAGCGAGTGGTCGCGGGTCTGCTCGACCTTGACGCGCTGCTCCGAGATCCGCTCGACCTCGGAGGTGGCGTTGCGGGCCGCGCGCTGCAGGCTCGAGAGCCGCTCGGTGCTGCGGGCGCGAGCGACCTTGGCCTCGTTGATCTGCTCCTCGGCGGCACGCGCCTCCGCGCGCCGCGATTCCTCCTCGGCCCGTGCGCCTTCCAGCGCCGCCGAGTGCTGCTCCAGCCTGCGCTCGGCGGCGGCGAGCTCGCTCTCGGCTTCGTCGACCGCCGCGCGGACCTCGATGACGCTCTGCTCGTCATCGGAACCGCCGGTGGCCCAGTGCGCGCCGAGCACGTCACCGGTCGAGGTCACCGCCCGCACGCTCGGGTGCGACTGCACGACCTCCCGCGCGGCGTCCAGCGTGTCGACCACCACGACCTGATCCAGGGCGCTGAGCACCGCTCCCCGCAGCTCGTCCGGAGCGCTGACCAGGTCGACGGCCCAGCGGGCTGACCCGGGTAGCTGCGGCCAGTTCGAGCGGTCGACGTCGGCGTCCGAACCGATCACCACGCCGGAACGGCCCGCGTCGTCGGACTTGAGCAGGTCCAGCGCGGTCACCGCGTCGGTGACGCCGCGCACCACGACCGCGTCGGCCACCGCGCCCAGAGCGGCGGCGAGCGCCGCCTCGGCACCGGTTTCGACGGTGAGCAGCGCAGCGACCGAACCCAGCAGGCCGGGCACGCGGTCGCCCGCAGCGAGCAGCGCGCCTGCGCCGTCCTTGCGCTGCAGGCCCATCGACAGAGCCTCGACCCGGGCCTTCCAGGACGCGATCTCGCGCTCGGCGGCGCGCTCCTGCTTGACCAGCTCCTCCACCCGCGCGCGGGCGGCGTCGCGGGCCTGCGCGGCGTTCTCGCGGCGCTCCTGCAGACCGGCGTCGTCGGAGTCGTAGCCGCCGCTCTCCTCCTCGGCGTCGGCCAGCGCGCTGTTGGCCTCCTCGGCGCGCGCGGTGGCCTCCTCCAGGGATTCGCCCAGCCGCTCGATCTCATCGGCGCTGTCGCTGACCTTGCCGCGCAGCGACTCGACCTGACCGGACAGCCGGGCCGCTCCCTCGCGCCGGTCGGCGATGGCGCGGACCGCCGCCATGTGCGCCTGTTCTGCCTGCTTGAGCTGCGATTCCAGCTCGGAGCGGCGCTGCACGACGTCCTGCAGCGCTTCCCGGGCCTCCTCGACCTGCTCGCGCAGCTCGATCTCGTGCTCGGCGGCTTCCTCGGCCTCGGCGTCGAGCTGGTCGGGATCGCGGCCGGGCCGGTGCTCCTCGGGCTGCTCGGTGAGGTGCCGGAGCCGTTCCTCGGCCAGCCGAAGCGTGCCGCGCAGGCGCTCTTCCAGCGCCGACAGCCGGTACCACGTCTCCTGCGCCTTGTTCAGCCGCGGCGCGTCGGCCGCCACCGATTCCTCGAGGGTCTTCTCCTCGGACTGGGAGAACTGCAGCGCCCGCTCGACCTCGGTGCGCTTGGCGCGCGCGGTCTCCTGGTCGGCCTCGTCGCGGGCCAGATCGGCGCGTGCGGTGACCAGGTCGTCGGCGATCAGCCGCAGCCGGGCGTCGCGCAGGTCGGCCTGCACGGTCTGCGCCTTGCGCGCGATCTCGGCCTGCTTGCCCAGCGGTTTGAGCTGCCGCCGCAGCTCGCTGGTGAGGTCGGTCAGACGAGTCAGGTTGGCCTGCATCGCGTCGAGCTTGCGCAGCGCCTTTTCCTTGCGCTTGCGGTGCTTGAGCACGCCGGCGGCCTCTTCGATGAGCCTGCGGTTCTCGTCCGGCTTGGCCTGCAGGATCGACGCCAGCTGCCCCTGACCGACGATGACGTGCATCTCGCGGCCGATACCGGAGTCGGAGAGGAGTTCCTGCACGTCCATGAGCCGGCAGGTGTTGCCGTTGATCTCGTACTCGCTGGCGCCGTCGCGGAACATCCGGCGGGTGATCGAGACCTCGGTGTACTCGATGGGCAGCGCGCCGTCGGAGTTGTCGATGGTGAGCGTGACCTCGGCGCGGCCCAGCGGAGCGCGACCCGCGGTCCCCGCGAAGATCACGTCCTCCATCTTGCCGCCGCGCAGGTCCTTGGCGCCCTGCTCACCCATCACCCAGCGCAGCGCGTCGAGGACGTTGGACTTGCCGGAGCCGTTGGGTCCGACGACGCAGGTGATGCCGGGTTCGAAGCGCAGCGTGGTGGCCGAGGCGAAGGACTTGAACCCCTTCAGCGTCAGGCTCTTGAGATACACGGCTGCCGTCGACCTTCCCGTCGGTTACGCGACCACGTCCGCGAGACTCTACCGTCGATCTCGTCGGCCTCGACGCAGAACCGCTGGTTCAGCGCTCGACGAAGCCGGTCAGGCCGCCCTTGGGTTCCATCCACAGCTCGGCGACGTGATCCACCCGGCCGGGCGTGTCGCCGGAACGCAGTGCTTCCAGGAGCTTTTCGCAGTTCTCCCGCGTTCCCTCGGCGACGACCTCGACGCGGTTGGCGGGAAGGTTGGACGCACTGCCGACCAAACCCAGTTCCAGCGCCCTGGACCGCGTCCACCAGCGAAAACCCACGCCCTGCACATGTCCGTGCACGCGCGCGATCAGTCGTGCCCGCTCCGATTCCGTCACGGTCACCGATGATGCCGCTCCCCGCCCCGGCTCACATCACCGGCGGCCGATCGAGACGAATCCGACCCCCGGTATGATCCGCCAGATCCCGGCGCGCGCCGGAGACGGCGGGGGACGAGGACAACCGACACGAGTTGGGGCACCGATGGACCCGTTAGACGTGGAAGACCCGGACGCCCGGCCGAAGCGCCTGGTGATGCTCGCCGCGTCCGGCATCGCCGCGGCCACCATCTTCGCCACGACCGCCGCGGTCGTGGCCGGATCCCAGCAGCAGGAGTCCGCCGGACCGGACATCACGCTGCACCCCACCACCACCCGCAGCAGCGCCACGTCGTACACGACGCCGCCGCCGATGCCGCCGGGACCGCCGATCACCGGCACCACCAGCTCGGAGACCTCCAGCAGCATGGAGACGTCGACGGAGAGCAGCACGTCGTCGTCGACGACGCCGTCGGCCACGCCGCCACCTGCGCCGCCGACCACCACGACGCCGCGTCCGACTCCGACCCGGCCGTCGCCGACCCGCCCTCCGACGAGCCCGCCGACGACGACCAACCCGCCGACCACCACAACGCCGTCCACCACGAATCCGCCGCCCCACGCACCCAGCTCGACCAGCAGCTGATGTCGCTGGAAGTGCACGCGTGCCGGTCGCTGTGCTCGTGGCACCGGACGCCCAAGGAGCTCGACGGACTTCCACTGCTGGCCTGCCGAGGGTGCGGTTCGCAGTGGGT
Organism: Saccharopolyspora tripterygii; assembly: GCF_054778355.1. Classification (NCBI taxonomy): domain Bacteria; kingdom Bacillati; phylum Actinomycetota; class Actinomycetes; order Pseudonocardiales; family Pseudonocardiaceae; genus Saccharopolyspora; species Saccharopolyspora tripterygii. The sequence continues at coordinate 432,132 of NZ_BAAGZP010000018.1, forward strand.
CCGCAGCGAGGCGTGGACGCCGATCGACCACACCGGCCGCATCCCCGACGACGTCCGCGCGGAACTCCGCGAGCGCTGAATCAGCTCGGGTCGCCGCGGACCACGAGGTCCGCGCGTTCCCGGGTGGGGGCGACGATTCCGGCGTTGCGCTCGTCGCTCCGGTGGACCCACTCGGCTGCGGCTTCGGGGGTTCGGCCGTAGCGGACGTGCCGGTCGATCAGCCGCTGCACCCGGATCTCGTCGTCGGGCGCGAGGAACCAGCACTCGTCGAGCAGCCCGCGCACCGGGGACCAGGGCGGGGTGTCCAGCAGCAGGTAGTTGCCCTCGGTGATCACCAGCGGGACGTCGGGTTCCACGGCGATCTCGGCCGCGTAGGACTCCTCGACGTCGCGGTGGAACTGCGGGGCGAACACGGTCTCCGAGCCTTCGCGGATCCGCCGCAGCAGCGCGACGTACCCGGCGGCGTCGAAGGTGTCCGGCGCGCCCTTGCGGTCGGCCCGGCCCAACCTGCTCAGCTGGGCGTTGGCCAGGTGGAACCCGTCCATCGGCACCAGCACGGCGGAGCCCGCGACCTCGCTCAGCACGCGCTCGGCGACGGTCCCCTTGCCGGCCCCGGGCGCCCCGGCGATCCCGAGAACCCGCCGCTCACCGCTTTCCGCCAGCACCTTCGCCCGCGAGATCAACTCCGAGTACACGACCCCACCCTAGTTCCACGCGCTCTGAGACCCGGGCACGAGTTGGACACCGCCTCACCAAGTCCCAGTTTTAGTTGTGATGTCCGGGGAGGTTGTCCCGGTGGGTTGTCCGTAGACAGGTGAAGG
>NZ_BAAGZP010000019.1:0-2412 GCF_054778355.1 Saccharopolyspora tripterygii
GCCTGGCCGCGCAGCGGGTGGCCCTCCTGCATCGCGTCCAGCCGCTTGTCGATCTCGGTGTCCACGCGGGAGACGAAGAACGACGCCACCGACTCGATCGACGCGAGGTCGTGGCCGTTGGCCTTGGCCAGCTCCAGGCCCGCCAGGAACGCGTCCATGACCTGCTCGTAGCGCTCCACCGAGAAGATCAGCGTCACGTTCACGCTGATGCCCTCGCCGATCACCTTGGTGATCGCCGGGAGGCCCGCCAGCGTGGCCGGGATCTTGACCATCAGGTTCGGCCGGTCCACGGCCTTCCACAGATCGATCGCCTCGGCCACCGTCTTGTCGGTGTCGTGGGCCAGCCGCGGGTCGACCTCCAACGACACCCGGCCGTCCACACCACCGGTCCGCTCGTAGACGTTGCGGAAGATGTCCGCCGCGTCCCGCACGTCGCTGGTGGTGATCTCGCGGATCGTGTCGTCGACGCTCGCGCCGCGCGCCGCCAGCTCCGCGACCTTCTCGGAGTAGTCGGCGGCGTTGGACAGCGCGTTGGCGAAGATCGTCGGGTTGCTCGTGACCCCGACGACGGCCTGGTCGGTGATCAGCTGGGCGAGGTTGCCCGAGCTGATGCGCTGGCGGGACAGGTCGTCCAGCCAGATCGACACTCCGGCCTCGGTGAGGGCCTTGAGATTCGCGTTGGTCGTCACAGTGATTCCTCCGCTCACGCCTGCTTGGCGTTGCTCAGGCTGCGTCGAGCAGCTGCGACAACGGCTTCGGTGGTGATGCCGAACTGCTCGTAAAGGGTCTTGTAGTCGGCCGAAGCACCGAAGTGCTCCAGCGAGACCGACTCACCGGCGTCCTTGACGAACCGGTACCACGGCATGGCGATGCCGGCCTCGACGGAGACGCGGGCCTTCACCGAGCTCGGCAGCACCGACTCGCGGTAGGCCTCGTCCTGGTCGTCGAACCACTCGACGCACGGGAACGAGACGACGCGGGTCGCGACGCCCTCGGACTCCAGGGCCTTGCGGGCCTCGACGGCCAGCTGGACCTCGGAACCGGTCGCCATCAGGATCAGCTCCGGGTTGCCGTTGGCGGCGTCGGCCAGGACGTACCCGCCCTTGGCGACACCCTCGGCGGACACGCCCTCCAGCGTCGGGACGCCCTGGCGGGTCAGCGCCAGGCCTGCCGGGCCGGTCGGGTTCTCCAGCACGGTCTTCCACGCGGCGGCGGTCTCGTTGGCGTCCGCCGGGCGGACCACCGAGAAGCCGGGGATCGCGCGCAGCGACGCGACGTGCTCGATCGGCTGGTGGGTCGGGCCGTCCTCGCCCAGGCCGATGGAGTCGTGCGTCCAGACGAAGATCGACGGGACCTTCATCAGGGCCGCCAGGCGCACCGCCGGGCGCATGTAGTCGCTGAACACCAGGAAGGTGCCGCCGTAGGGGCGGGTGCCGCCGTGCAGCGCGATGCCGTTGACGATCGCGCCCATCGCGTGCTCGCGGATGCCGAAGTGCAGCGTCCGGCCGTAGGGGTTGGCCGACCACGCGTCGGTGGAGATCGTCTCCGGGCCGAACGAGGGCTGGCCCTTCATGCTGGTGTTGTTGCTCTCGGCGAGGTCGGCGGAGCCGCCCCACAGCTCGGGCAGCACGTCGGCCAGCGCGTTGAGGACCTCACCGGAGGCCTTGCGGGTGGCGACGCCCTTGCCGTCGGCCTCCCAGCTCGGCAGCTTCTCGTGCCAGCCGGCCGGCAGCTCGCGGGTGGCCAGCCGGTCCAGCAGCGCCTTGCGCTCCGGGTTGGCCGAGGCCCACTTGTCGAAGGCGACCTGCCACTCGGCGTGCGACTGCTTGCCGCGCTCGACGACCTCGCGGGCGTGGGTCAGGACCTGGTCGGTGACCTCGAAGGACTGCTCCGGGTCGAAGTTCAGGGCCTTCTTGATCTCGGCGACCTCGTCGCCGCCGAGGGCGGCGCCGTGGGCCTTGCCGGTGTTCATCTTGGTGGGGGCGGGGTAGCCGATGACGGTGCGCAGCACGATCAGGGTCGGGCGCGTGGTGTCGGCCTTGGCGGACTCGATGGCCTCCAGGAGGCCCTGCACGTCTTCGCCGCCGTGGACGGTGAGGACCTGCCAGCCGTAGGACTCGTAGCGCTTGGCGGTGTCCTCGGTCAGGGCGATGCCGGTGTTGTCCTCGATGGAGATCTCGTTGGCGTCGTAGAGGACGGTGAGGTTGCCCAGCTGCTGCACGCCGGCCAGCGAGGAGGCTTCGGAGGTGACGCCCTCCTCGATGTCGCCGTCGGAGGCGATGACGTAGATGTGGTGGTCGAACGGGCTCTCGCCCGCGGCGGCCTCCGGGTCGAACAGGCCGCGTTCGCGGCGGGCGGCCATGGCCATGCCGACGGCGGTGGACAGTCCCTGGCCGAGCGGGCCGGTGGTGG